>DASVWO010000423.1:0-4419 GCA_036393165.1 Polyangiaceae bacterium
GTACTCACGGTCGCCGTGACGCACGCGCTGCTCGTCGCGGTGGGCGCCGAGGTCACCCTGATGCAGACGCTCCTGCTGTGGCCCACCGCCGTGCTCGCGGGCATCGCTCCGCTGACGCTGGGGGGCATGGGGACACGCGACGCGACGTTCATCGCGCTCGTCGCCGCGCAGGGCGCGCACGTGGACGCCTCGAGCGTCCTCGCGGCCACGATGGGATACTCGGCGGTCGCGATGTGGTCGTTCGCGATCGTGGGCCTGCCCTTCATGGTGCGGGAAACCCTGTCCTTTCGGCGGGCCTAGGGACTGCCGGAGGGAGCGGCCTCCACGGCGCCGCCCCCGTGCTGCGGATCCCCTCGACGGGCTCGTGGCGCTTGCGCGCGTCGGCGGCGAGCTGCGCGTCGAGCCGGCGCAGGCGTCCGAGCACCTCCTCGAGCAGACGGCGATTGGCGGCGAGCAGATCGCTCAGCATGGCCACCACGGCCACGAGGCATGCGAGCACCACGCCGCCGACGCCCAGCGTGAGCGACTGCGTGTGCCCGCTGTGGGCCGGATCGCGCACGTAGTACACGAGGAAGCGGCCGATGAGCGTGGCGCCGACGAGGAAGAAGAAGAGGGCGACGTACGCGAAGGTCTGCACCGGCCGGTACATCCCGTAGGCGCGGAGGATGACGGGCCCGTTGCGCCGCAGGTACTGCCCCATCGACTTGAACAGGCGTGAGGCGCGCTTGTTCGGGTTGGTGACGATGGGCACGTTGGCGAAGCGCAGGCCGGCGCGCCCGCCCTGGATGATGGTCTCCACCGTGTAGGTGAAGCGGTTGTGCACGAAGAGCGCGCTGGCGGCGCGGCGGTTGATGGCGCGGAAGCCGCTCGTGGCGTCGGCCACATCCGTGCCCGAGGCGCCGCGCACCACGCGCGAGCCCCATTTCTGGAGGAGACGCTTGAGCAAGGAGAAGTGCGCGATCGTGTCGGTCTGCCGGTCGCCGATGACGACGTCGGCGTCGCCTGCGAGGATCGGCGCGACGAGCCGCGGGATGTCGGTGCCCTTGTACTGGTTGTCGGCGTCGGTGTTCACGATGACGTCGGCGCCGAGGCGCAGCGACGCGTCGATGCCCGCCGTGTACGCCGCGGAGAGCCCCCGGTGCTGGGTGAAGCGCACGATGTGATGCACGCCGAGCGACGCGGCGGCGTCGGACGTGCCGTCCGTGCTCCCGTCGTCGATGATGAGGACCTCGATCTCGTCGATGCCGTCCACGGCGCGCGGCAGATCAGCGAGCATTTCGGCCAGTTGTTCCCGTTCGTTGAGACACGGGATTTGGATCACCAGCTTCAATCTCAGACTCCGTCCCGCACATCCTGGGGCAGATTGCCCCGCCGCTTCTTTACCGTGGCGGCGAACCGACGAGAACGTCTTTCGTGCAGACGAACATGGAATGCGCGCGGACGAGTTGCGCGGGTGGACATGCGCGTGTCCAGCCCAGCTGCGCGCATGGCGTTCTCGATGCGAGGGGGACTGCGATAAGCTCGCGTCGTGCCTGAGGGGCCCAAGACCGACCGACGCGGCGCTCTCCAGGTGATCGCGGTCACGGGCGGGGTGGTCGGCGCAGGCGCGCTCGCGCTGCCGGCCGCCCGGTTCGTCGTGGCGCCTGCGGCCGGAGGCGCGGGCGGGGGGCGGTGGATCAAGACCGTCGCGCTCGAGGCGCTGAAGGAAGGGGAGCCCAAGCGAGTGGCTCTGGTGGCGGACCACAAGGACGCGTGGACGCTGGAGAAACAGGTCGAGCTCGGAGCCGTCTGGCTGTTGCGCGAGGGCGACGCCGTGAAGGCCTGGAGCGTCGTGTGCCCGCACCTCGGGTGCGCGGTGGACAGGAGCGGCACGGGGCCGGGGTTTTACTGCCCCTGCCACGACTCGTCGTTCGATCCCGCGGGGCGGCGCCTGTCGGGGCCGTCGCCGAGGGATCTCGATGCGCTCGCCACGCGGGTGGAGGACGGGGTCGTCGTGGTCGAGTTCCAGCGGTTCCGGCAGGGCACGCCGGACAAGACGCCGATGGGCTGATGGGCTGAGGACGATGGGCAAGCTCGCAGCGTGGATCGACGAGCGCACGGCGTGGCGCACTGGGGCTCGATCGTGGATCGACCATCCGGTGATCGGCGGCGCGCCGTGGGCCTCGGCGCTCTGCACGTCGGTCGTGGCGTGCTTCGGCGTGCTGGCGTTGACCGGGGTGCTCCTCATGACGGCGTACGCGCCGTCACCGCAGTCGGCGTGGGCGAGCGTCTTCTACGTGGAGTACGTGCTCTCGCGCGGATGGATCATCCGCGGACTGCACTACTGGGCTGCGCAGTCGCTGTTCGTGCTGGCGGCGCTGCACATCGCGCACGGCGCGATCGCCTCGAGCTACCGCAAGCCGCGGGAGGTCGCGTGGTGGCTCACGCTCGCGGTGCTCGGCCTGGCCGTGGCCGAGGGGATCACCGGCGGGCTCTTGCCGTGGGATCAGCGCGGGTGGTGGGCGCGCGTCGTAGAGGGCAACATCGTCGGCCTCGCGCCGGGGCTCGGCGGCTGGCTGCAGGCGATGCTCCTGGGAGGCTCCGAGCTCGGTGCGCTCGGGCTCACGCGCATGCACGCGCTGCACGTCGCGGTGCTGCCGCTCCTCTTCGCGGTCTTGCTCCTCGCGCGGCGATCCATCGTGAAGCGCCACGGGTGGACCGCGGGCGGCACCGAGGTTCCGCACGGTCGTGAGCTCGCGCGGAGCACGGTCGTCGCGGCGGTCGTCGTCGTCGCGCTCTTCGCGCTGACCGGATGGGCGCACGGAGCGCCGCTCGAGTCCCCGGCTGACCCGCTGAGCGACTACCCGGCGCGCCCGGAGTGGTTCCTGATGCCGCTCTACGAGCTGCGGAAAGTGTTTTCCCACGGACCGGCCGCCGAGTTCATGGGAACGAGCCTGGTCCCGGCGGCCGTCGCCGGGTACTTCGCTCTGCTGCCGTGGGTCGATCGCGCTGGGCGGCCGCGCGCCCTCACCGTGTTCGCACCGCTGTTCGCCGTCGCCATCGGTGCCGCGGCGCTCGCAGGTGTGGCGTGGAACAAGGACGCGCACGATCGCCAGTACCTGAAGTCGCGCGCCGATGCCGATCGCGTCGCGGCCGCCGCCGTGCAGCTCGCGATGCAGGGAGTGGCCCCGGCGGGCGCCCTCGACATGGTGCGCAACGACCCCGAGCTGCGGGGCAGGAGCCTCTTCGTTGCGCACTGCGCGAGCTGCCACGTACTCGGCGACCTCGGGGACCCGAAGAAGGCGACCGCCTCGAAGCTCGACCACTGGGGCACGACCGAGTGGATCGCCGCGATGATCCACGATCCAGACGCGCCGGAGTTCTTCGGCCTGGGCCCCTACAACACGAAGATGCCGAGCGTCGACGTCCGCCCGAAGGACAAGCCCGCCGGCGAACCTTGGACCCCGATGGTCAAGAGCGACGCCGAGAAGGCGGCCGTCGCGGCCTTCCTCGCCTCGCAGGGAGACGAGCCCGGTGACCCCCCGCGTGCGACCGACGCGGCGACGCTCGCGCAAGGCGAGAAAATCGTCTCCGACCGGTGCACGACGTGCCACCTGTACAAGGGCGACGGTGACCTCGAAAGCTCCGGGATCGCGCCGGAGCTGGCGCACTACGGATCGATCGCGTGGACGCGCTCGCAGGTGGCGAACCCCTCGACGGACCAGACGTACCGGGACCAGGCGCTCGACCCCGCGATGAAGAAACACATGCCGCGCTTCGACAAGGACCTGTCGGCGGCGGACGTGGACATCGTCGCCCGCTGGACCCGAGCCCACGGAAGGGGCCAGACCCTTCCCTAGACCTCTCCTGTTGCGTGCCGGCCCGTTCGGCCCCACGTTGTGGTTCATGAGCAAGACCCGGCGGGAGGTCCTGGAGGATTCGCGGCGCAAGGGCGTCCTGGCGGGTGCCGGCGCTGCAGTGACGGTCGCGTTGGGTGCCACGGTCGGCCTGCCGGTCGCGGTCGTCGCAGCCGTGCCCACGGCATGGCTCGGCTACCGATGGTGGAAGCACCGCGCCGAGAACGGCATCAAGTTCTGAGCCGCCGGGACGCCAGTCGATGCGCGGGCGGTGGATACACGTGTGCGCATCGTCGAGGCTTCCGCGTGGTCGCAAGAGTTCCCTCCCCGGATTCGGCCCCTTGCGGAGCGAAACGGGGAGAGAACCCGGTGGATGCGAGCCGTTGATGACGCAGCTACCCCAACGGGGAATTCGGCCACCGGTCCGTGCCCGCTGCGCGACCCTTCACCCGCGGTTACTTTGGCTCGGGCTCCCGCAGAGGTCTCTGCTGCATCCGTGAACGTGCGAGCGCGAGTCGCGCACGCAGCGTGGTGCAGCATCGGACTGTCTGCGGTTGGAGGCCAGTGAGCGCCCGGAAGGAAC
>DASVWO010000424.1:0-15312 GCA_036393165.1 Polyangiaceae bacterium
CGACGGTGGGACCGACGGGGGCGACGCGCAGAGCAGCTCGTCGAGCGGATCCGGCGGCGGGTCGTCGAGCGGCTCGAGCAGCTCCGGCGGCAGCTCCTCCTCCGGCAGCGGCGGGAGCTCGGGGTCGAGCGGCAGCTCCGGCAGCGGATCCGGTGGGGCATCGAGCGGTGGCGTGAACTGCCAGGCCGAAATGGGCGACTTCTGCATGTGCTTCGGCAGCGCCTCGATGCAGCCGCCCAACGCGACGCCGTGCTCCCCAGCCGCCCTGAAGGATCCCGGCACCTGCTGCGCCGGCTCCGGTTGGCCGGCGACCAGCAACTGCATCTGCAGCGCCTTCCTCTGCTACGTGAACCAGGGCGGGGGGCGCGACTGCTTCTTCCAGGACCTGGGGAGCAACGGCGCCGAGGTCCCCACGACGAGCGCCACCGGGGCCGCCTGCTGCACGTGGGGCGACCCGAGCACCGGCTACATCTGCAGCTGCTACGACCAGTCCTCCGCGGGCTCGTGCGACGGCCGGACCATGGTCTCCGAGTGCACCATCGGCACCGTCCCGGCTTGCTCGAGCGACGTCACCGTCGGCTGGTCGCAGGTCCCCGCTTGCCAGTGACTTCCGGGGGGAAGCCCTCCACGACACCGCGATCAGTGGCAACCGATCGTGCCGGTCGAGAAAACGTGGGACCAGCGCGTTCTTCGTCGCTCGGCGTTTCCCGGTATGCTCGTTGCTCGAGGAATCTATCGATGGGGTGGCGACGACTGACATGGGGCGCGGCCCTCGCGGGTTCGGCGCTGCTCGGCGCGTGCACGAACGAGCAGGGGGAGAAGGGCGTCCTCGGCAACGGGTCCTTCACGTACGACTGCACCAACGGGCAAGGCGACTCGTACTGCTCGCAGAACGGCGGCTCGGAGATGCCCAGCCTGCCGAACGAGATCGCCGTGGGCGCGGCGTTCGCCGTCGACTACCAGCCCAACGACAGCGCCGGCAACGGGACGACCGGAGGCGCGACCGGCTACGACATCACCTCGGCCTCCATGCAGCTCGCGCTCTCCATGGGCAACACCGTGGTGGCGCAGCGCGCGGGGTACGACGCCTTGCTCGCGACGCACGCGGGCACTTCGACGGTCGACGACTTCGTCCACGTCGAGTTCGTCGACGTCGCGAGCGTCACGCCCAGCTCACCGACCGTGCAGGTGCAGGCCGGTTCGAGCCAGGCCGTGTGGGTCGAGCCGAAGGACTCCTTCGGCACGTCGATGGCCGGTCGGCTCGGTTGCACGTGGTCGGTCACGTCGGGGCAGGCGGTCGTGAGCGTCCCGAGCGCGCAGCAGTTTGGCGCCATCCAGGTCAACGGGATGCAGGACGGCGCGGCGACCGTCCAGGCCACGTGCGGCCAGGTGACGGCAGACGTCACGGTGACGGTCAGCGGTGTTGCTGATGGCGGCGGGGGAGATGCCGGCACCGGAGACGCCACCAGCGGAGACTCGAGCAGCGACGGAGGCGCCGGTGGATAAGCGCATCGTGGGCCTCATTGCGGCCATCCTCGTGACGAGCGCATGCTCGGGCATCGACCACGGAGACATCGAGGGCACGACCGACGTCCCGGACAACTACTCGTCGCTCTCGAGCGCGAGCGGCCAGATCCGCACCGGTATCGCCATTTCCTTCACCCCGCACGTCTGGACTCGCAACACGTGCGGGGGCACGAGTGAGCAGAGCAGCAACATCGCCGTGCAGACCTCGGACGCGCAGGTGCTGCATGTCGCGCAGGTGACCGGCCAGGACAACCAGTTCGTCGTGTGGGCGGTCGCACCGGGGAGCGCCCACCTGATCATCCAGTATCAGGGCGATACGGCGATGAGCATCCCAGTGACCGTCACCGACCCGCCGCTGAAGTAGGTCGGCGCGTGACCCGCACCTTCAGCCCGTGCTTCGGGCGCAGGGTGACGGCCGGGAACAGTTCGACGGGACCGCGCGACACGACCTCGAGACGCACGTCGCGTGCGATGGTCGCGAGACAGAGGACCGCCTCCATCGTCGCGAACGCGTTGCCGATGCACTGGCGCGGGCCACCGCCGAAGGGGAAATACGCGAACCGCGGAAGTCGCTTCGCGAAGTCCCCCGCCCAGCGATCGGGAAGGAAGCGGTCCGGCCGGTCGAACCAGCGCGGGTCGCGGTGCATCGCCCACGGGATGAACCAGAACCAGGTCCCGCGCGCGAAGCGGTGTCCGCCGAGCTCCAGATCCTCGGCGGCCTCGCGTCCGATGGACCAGGCGGGCGGATAGAGGCGCAGCGACTCGCGCACGATCCGGTCGGCGAGCTGCAGGCGAGGCAGGTCGGCGTGAGTCGGCGTGCGATCGCCGAGCGAATCGACCTCGGCTTCGAGGCGATCTCGCACGTCGGGATGCCGCGACAGGAGCAGCCACGCGAACGTCAGCGCGATCGCGGTCGTCTCGTGGCCGGCCAGGAGGATCGTGATCGCCTCGTCGCGCAGCTGGTCGTCGCTCATGGCGCTGCCGTCCTCGTCGCGCGCCGCCATGAGCATCGAGAGCAGGTCCTTGCCGTCGCCCGTCTCACCGGCGCGGTGCGAACGCAGGAGGTCGCGCACGATGCGATCGAGCCGCTGCGTCGCCGCGCGGAACCTCCGGTTGAGCGGGGTAGGGAGCCTGTCCCATTGCGGGACGGACATCGACACGGCGTCCGCGTAGCGCGCCGTGACGTGCTCGAGGCACTCGGCGATCACCTGGGCGCGCGAGCCCACGTCCGCACCGAAGAGCGTCTTGCCCACGATGTCGAGCGTCAGCCTCATCATGTCGGCGTGCGCGTCGCGCGTTTCGCCGTTCTGCCAGCGATCGGCCGCCGCCCGTGCGAGCTCGGTCATCGTGGCGGCGTACCCTGCGATGCGCTCCCTGTGGAACGCCGGCTGCGCGAGGCGCCGCTGGCGACGCCACACGTCGCCGTCGCTCGTCAGCAGCCCTTGCCCGAGCACGCGCTGGAGATCGCGCGCGAAGCGGTCCTTCTTGAACTGGCGGTTCTGCGTCACGCAGATGGCCTCGACGAGCTCGGGCTCCGTCACCATCACGCCGCGCACGCCCGCGAGCTGGACGCGCACGAACGGGCCGACTCTCGAGGCGCGCTCGAAGAAGCGGAGCGGGTCGCGCGCATAGGAGAAGATGTGCCCGAAGAGCGGCAGGCGCATCGGCATCGTCGGCAGCTCGGACACCATGCGGCGAGCGGAGGGCCTCATATCCGCGTGATGAGCGGACCCGCGACGGCGCCGCGCGGGGGCGCGGGACGACGACGCTCGGTGACCTCGGCGCAGTCCCCACCTTCGAAGGCGACGACGATGCGGTAGGGGAGCTCGCGCGCCGAGAAGCGGCTGAGGAGGGCGGCCGCGCCGAAGCGAAGCGAATGGCTCACGGCGATGCGGCTTCGTCCATGGACCTCGCCCGCGAGGCGCGCGAGGGCGTCGAGCGACGCGCTGACGAGAGCCGGATGGTCGGGGACCCAGGTCGGCTCGGGCAGCCAGCGACTGCCGGGGTCGAAGCCGCGTGCGCCCGCGAGGTGATAACCGGTGAAGCTGGCGTCGCCGTCGGCGATGCCGTCGAAGATCCCGAAGACGAGCGTGTCGACGTCCGTCGGCGCCGCTGCCGTCAGGTCGCACACGCGGCGCGAGAGCGCCGGCAGCTCGATGTCCAGGTCCATCCCCGCGATGCGCTGCACGACGTCGCGGCCGACCATTCGCTGCGCGCGCACGCAGATGGTCCGCCAGCCCACCGTCGCGGCGCGTGCCGATCGCGCGATCGAGATCGCGTCCTGA
Source organism: Polyangiaceae bacterium (assembly GCA_036393165.1). Taxonomy (GTDB): domain Bacteria; phylum Myxococcota_A; class Polyangia; order Polyangiales; family Polyangiaceae; genus Palsa-1150. The sequence continues at coordinate 3,813 of DASVWO010000424.1, forward strand.
AGGAGAGCATCGGCCTCGGGGAACTGCATCACGTGGACGGCGCCACCTTACTCCAGGGCACCGGAGCCTGCATCAAGCGGGAACGGCCGCGACCGCGTGTACACTCGTCCAGACATGGGCCGTGCGAAGGGGACCGCCTTCTTCCACGACGAGGAGTACGTGAAGCAGACGTACGGCCCCGACGCGTGGGCGCGGGTTCTCGCCGCGATGCCCGCGGCAGCCGCGGAGGTGCGCTCCAGCATCGTCGCCGTGGGGTGGTACGACGACACGCTCCTCGTGGAGACCCTCCGCACCGTCGAGGAGGTGCTCCGCGAGCGAGATCCGCGGATCATCGAGACGCTCGGGCGCTTCGCCGCCGAGCAGGATCTCACGCGCATCCACCGCGTCTTCCTGCGCATGGCCAGCCCCGCCTTCGTCCTGGAGCGTGCGACCAACCTCTGGAGGCGGTTCTTCGACTCGGGCCGCTGGGAAGTGAAGCCCGCCGAGGGAGGCGTCGACGGTTTGCTGATCGACTCCGCCATCGTGCACGACGTCTTCTGTCGCAACCTCCAGGGGTATCTGCAGCGTCTCTTCGAGCTGGTCGGCGCGAAGGACGTCACCGTCGGGCACCCCGAGTGCCGCGTCCAGGGCGGCGCGCTGTGCCGGTTCGCGATTCGCTGGACGTGACTCAGCGCGCGAAGAGGTACCGCGCCTCCGGGGTCTCCCGGCGCCAGAGCACGGCATCCATCAGGAAGTGGTGCACGTTGACGAACGTGTAGATGGCCGCGAACCACGGCGTCGCGCCCATCGCCGTGAAGCGCGAGGCGCGCGGGACCAGCAGGTCGTCGAGCGCCGTGGGCGCCCCGTGGAAGAGAAGCCACCCGAGACCCAGGGCCGACACCGCCAGCATCGTCATGCGTGTCTTCGCCGCGCGCTCGAACCAGGGCGGCCCCTCTCGCTCGCGCGCCTCGGCGCCCTTCATCAGGCCCACGAAGTACAGGTACTGGAGCGAGTGCAGCGCCGGTATCGCGTAGACGAGCAGCGCGTCCGCGCTCGAGTACACCGACCACACCCAGAGGCTCGCCACGAACCCGACGAGTGGAGTCGCGATGGGCAGCCGCCCTTCGCGCTTCCACTTGAGCGCGAGCACGACGAGCGCCCACGCCGCGGTCGCGAGGAACACGACGTGCGTCGCCTGCTCGAGCCGCAGCCCGTGCGCAATCGTCGTGTAGACGACGCCCTTCTCCTCGACCTCGGTCCCCGCGTCGTGCGGGCTCGCCCATGCGTAGGCCCAGGCCGCGTACGCGTGCGCGAGCAGCGCCCACCGCTCGCGCGGCAGAAAGCGCACGCCACGCCGCGCGGAGAGCACCGTGAGCACGCCGAAGCCCTGCTTGCAGTAGTGCCAGCCCACGGTGAGGAACATGAGCTGGATGAAGAGGCCCAGCGCGTACGCCGAGCGCGTGTCCAGGGCGTAGCCCGCCCAGGCGAGCATCGCGGCGGGTGCGACCAGGCCGGCGGCCACGTAGCGCGCCCGCTGCGCGGGAGGCATCGCGCGACCGAACGCCCGCTCGCGCGCCTTGCGGTAGAAGAGGACGTACGTGACGGCGAAGTGCGGATCGTTGAGCAGGTGCGCCGCGTAGAAGAACGTGAAGCCGAACGCGAGGTCCGCCGCGTCGAGTCCCACCACGCGCCGGAGCACCCAGCCGAGCGCGAAGAGCACCGGCGTCGCGCCCCCGACGAGCAGAAACTCGGCGAGCGGCGAGACGCCGGCGCGCGACGACTCCTGCACGCGCGCGAGGGGCTCCGCGACAGTCGCCATCGGGGAGCCCTCGTTTTACCGCAAAGATCAGGATCGGCGCCGCCGGCGCGCGACGAGCACACCCAGGCCGATGAGCGAGAGGCCGGCGGGGATGCTCTCGAGCGGCGAGGCGCCGATCGTCGCGCAGCCGCAGCCGCTGCTGTTGCCGGAGCCGGCCCCGTTCCCGCCGTCCGCTTCCGCGCCCGAGTCGGCGACGAAGCCCGAGTCGTCCGAGCCGGCGGCGTCGGGGCCGCCGTTCGCATCGGTTCCAGCCGTCGCGTCCATCGGCGAGCTCGCATCCACCGGCGGCCTGCTCGCGTCGACGCCCATCCCCGCGTCCGTTCCCGCGATGGCGTCCGGCCGCATCGCCGCGTCCATGCCCGCGTCGGCCACCGCGGCGTCTCCGCCGCCGGCTTCCACGCCTGCGTCGCTGCCCGCATCCACGCCGGCACCCGCGTCCACCGGCGGGCCGGCGTCCACGCCCGCGTCCACCGGCGGCAGGCCGGCGTCGCCGGGCGCACCGAGGAGTTCCACGCCGTTCGGCGTACCCCAACCCGTCGGTCCGTCCCACCCGGTGCCCGCGTTGCACATCACGTCGGTGCACGTGCCGCCGGGATCGTTGTTGCCCGAGGTCACGTCGTAGAACGCGGTCCCATTCGCGTAGAAGAAGTCGTTCGCGCGGTCGGCGAGGCCCAGGCGCGTCATGATCGCCGCGACGAGCGGCGAGGCGCAGCTCGTCCCGGCGACCGGATTCCACCCACCTCCGTACGACGCCACGTTGTCCGCGACCGCCGCCACGTCCACGTCCGCGCGCGCGGTGCAGCTCCCGCTCGCGAGGCCCGTCTGGTACGCGGGGCGCGAGAATTCCGAGCTGCACCCGCTCGTCGTCCCGCCGAAGAAACTGCTCCAGACGACCTCGTTGTAACCGCGCGCGCTCGAATCGGCGGTCATGGTCGTCCCGCCGATGCTGAGCACTTCATCGACCGTCGAGGGGAAGCTCGGCACCGTCGCGGGCGGCTGGAACGACTGGTTGTCGTAGAGGGCGTCGCCCGACGCGACGGTGATCAGCGTTCCCGGGTGCTGGTAGTACGAGACGTACGGACCGTCGCTGTAGCCGGGGCCGAGGGGATCGTTGGGATCCTCGGGCGCGCCGTAGCTGTTCGAGACCGCGCTCGCGCCGAGCGACACCGCCTCGCTCACCGCCGGGCCCAGGTCCCAGCTGTTCGGCGAGTCCGCCTGGACGAGGAGGATGCTGCAGTCCGGGCACGCCGCGCTCACCATGTCGACGTCGAGCGCGGTCTCGCCGGCCCACCCGTCGTCGGGCGTGGGGAGATCGTTGCCGCCGCGCTGGCTGATGACGCCGATGCACGCGCTCCCGCCGGGCGTCGGCGCGTGGCCCGCAGCACCGCCGCACTCGGGGATCGCGGGCAAGCCGTATTGCGATCGATAGGCGGCGAGATCGGAGAGGACGTTGGGGTACCCGCACGCGTCGACGATGGCGACGACCTTGCCCGCGCCCGTCGGCGACGACGGGATGTTGTACGCCTTGATGTAGTCGGTCGGGCCGAGGCCGCTCGGGGTGCCGCCGCTGCCGGTCAGGGAGTTGCCGTTGCAGGTGCCGATCGCGGAGCTCGCGTCGAGGCCGCCCGAGTCCGGCGGGTTCGTGAACGGGCTGCCGCGCCGCTTCGCCGCGCGGGCGTCTGCGACCGACTTGGGGACGAGGCGCCGCGAGAGGCAGAGCATCGCGTGCGGCGTGGCCGCGTCGAAGGGGCAGTTGTCCATCCAGACGAGCGGCTCGCCGCTCGGCAGGAACCGCCCCGATGGGCTGTCGGCCTTCGCCGCGCCTCCCGCGAAGACGCTGAGAGCGGTGACACCGCACACGAGGAGCAGACCGCGAAGCTTCATTTTTCCATCCCTCCGGCGGCGCGCGAGCGCGTCACGCGGCGCGCACCGTGGCACGACGCCGGAGGGGCTGTCTACTCGCCGCGCGATGGCAAGCTACAAGTAGGTCATGGCCACGCCCGAGAAACGATTCGCGACGTGCATGCTCTGCGAGGCGTCGTGCGGCATCGCCGTGACCGTCGAGGGCGAGCGCGCCATGCGCATCGAGGGTGACCGCGAGGATCCATTCTCGCGTGGACACGTCTGCCCGAAGGCCGTCGCGCTGGAGGACGTGCGACTCGATCCCGATCGGGTGCGCGAGCCGTGCGTGCGCTCCGGGCGCGACTGGAGCGCCGTGACCTGGGAACGCGCGATCCACGAGGCGGGCACGGGCATCTCGCGCGTCATCCGGGAGCACGGGCGCGACGCGGTGGCCGTCTACATAGGCAATCCGATGGCGCACAACGCGCACGGGCTGCTCGGGGCCGGTGTGCTGCTCGGCGTCCTTCGTACGCGGTCGCGCTTCTCGGCGACGAGCGCTGACCAGCTGCCGCACATGCTCGTGGCGCTCGAGATGTTCGGGCACCAGGCGCTGCTCCCGATTCCCGACGTCGACCGCACCTCGTATCTCCTCTGCATCGGCGCGAATCCGCTCGTGTCGAACGGCAGCATCATGACGGCCGCCGGCGTCGAGCATCGCCTGCGCGAGCTCCGCGAGCGCGGGGGAAAGCTCGTCGTCGTCGACCCGCGCAGGACCGAGACCGCGCGGGCGGCGGATCGCCATCTCTTCATCCGACCGGGGACCGATGCGCTGCTCCTCATGGCGATGGTGCACACGCTCTTCGCCGAGGGCCGCGCGCGCCTGGCCCGCCTCGCGGGGATGACTCGAGGGCTCGACGCGCTGGAGCGCGCCGCGGCGCCGTTCACTCCGGAGCGCGTCGAACCACTCACCGGGATTGCCGCGGACGAAACGAGGCGCCTCGCACGCGAGCTGTCCGACGCGCCCGCGGGCGTCGTCTACGGACGCATCGGCGTGTGCCAGCAGGAGTTCGGGGCGCTTTCGGCGTGGCTCGTCGTCGCGCTCAACGTGCTGACGGGCAACCTCGATCGCGCCGGAGGGCAGATGTTCACGACTCCCGCCGTCGACGTGGTGCGCACGGCGACGCTCCTCGGACAGCGCGGGGGATTCGGGCGCTGGCACAGCAAGGTGCGCGGCTTGCCCGAGTTCGGCGGCGAGCTTCCCGTCGCGTGCCTCGCGGAGGAGATCGAGGCGGGGCACATCCGCGCCTTCGTGACGATCGCGGGGAACCCGGTCGTCTCGGTGCCGAACGGCGGGCGGCTCGCATCGGCGCTCGAGCGGCTCGACACGATGGTGTCGGTCGACATCTACAAGAACGAGACGACGCGGCACGCGCGCGTGCTCCTGCCGGCGAGCTTCGGACTCGAGCGCGACCACTTCGAGCTGTTGCTCCCGGCCGTCGCGGTCCGCAACTTCGCGCGGTGGTCGCCGCCCGTCTTCTCCCCGCCGCCCGGCGTGCGCGACGACTGGTCGGTCCTGGCCGATCTGGCGTGCGTTGTCACGCGCGGCACCCCCGCCTCGTTCGTCGCCCGGACCGCCAGGGCGGTGGGACCGCGTCGGATCATCGATGTCGCGCTGCGAACGGGGCCGCATCGTCTCTCGGTGGACCAGCTCGTTCGCAGCCCGCACGGGGTCGATCTCGGCCCGCTCACGCCACGACTGCCCGGCGCGCTGCACACCGCGGATCGCCGCATTCACATCGCGCCCGCGCGCTTTCTCGGAGACGTACCGCGTCTGCGAGCGAGGCTGGAGGCGGCGGCCCCGGCCGAGGGCGAGCTCCTGCTCGTCGGACGCCGATCGCTCCGGAGCAACAACTCGTGGATGCACAACAGCCGGCGTCTCGTGAAGGGACCCGAGGCGTGCACGCTGCTGATGCACCCGCGCGATGCGGCCGCGCGCGGCCTGGCGAGCGGCACGCGCGTCAAGCTGCGCTCGCGCGTCGGTGAAGTGCGCGTCCCCCTCGAGGTGAGCGACGACATCGCGCCGGGCGTGGTGAGCCTGCCCCATGGATGGGGGCACGGACGCGACGGCGTCGAGCTCCGCGTCGCGCGCGAACGCCCGGGCGCGAGCATCAACGACGTCACGGACGACATGCGGGTCGACGCGCTCTCGGGGACCGCGGCGTTCAGCGGGACGCCCGTCTTCGTCGAGGCGGAGTGACGTATTCTCCCCCCCGATGTCACTGTCCGTTCTTGCGTCTCTGGGGAGCTTCGTCAGCGGCTTCGCCGTACTGATCTCGGTCGTCTACCTCGCGCTTCAAGTCAGGCAGACGGAGCGCAATCAGCAGATCTCGATCAGGCACAGCCGCGTCTCGCGCACCGTCGAGCTGCATCTGGCGCTCGCGGACCCCGCCGTGGCGCAGGCATGGCTCCACGGTTCGGGGAACCCTCAGGAGATCACGCAGACCGAGCTGAGTCAGTACATCCACCTCTGCCGCGCGTACTTCTTCCACTTCGAAGACTCGTTCTATCAACGTCAAGAAGGCCTCTTGAACGACGCCGCGTTCGAAACCGTCGTGGCCGGCGTCCGGCTCTCGGCGAGAAGCCCCGGATGGCGAGCCGCCTGGAAGATCGCGCGGCCCAACTTCGGCGGACGGTTCCGAGACTTCATGGACCGACTGGTCGCTGCGTCCGCCGTCGAGCCCCCCGTGGACCTGTCGCTGGAGGCGTGGAAGGTTGCCTTCGCGTCCGAAGCGTCGCGGGCTTCATAGACCATGGCCTGGTTCGTCTACGTCGCGGAGTGCGCCGACGGCTCGCTCTACACCGGCATCGCGCGCGACGTCGCCGCGCGCCTCGCGGCGCACGACGCCGGGCGGGGCGCCAAGTACACGCGCGGGCGAGGGCCGCTCCGCTTGCTCGCGACGCGCCGGTGCAAGAGCGCGGGGAACGCGCTGCGGCTCGAGCGCGCGGTGAAAGCGCTGTCACGCGAGCAGAAGCATGCGCTCGTCGCGTCCGCGGATGCATTCGGCGCATTCGCGCGGCGCGTGAGGCGCGGCTGAACCCGCGCCCGGTGCTGGAGTACGATTGCTCGGTTGGCGAAGCTACCCGTCAACCCTTCCGAGCCGATGCAGCGGCGCATCTACGTGCAGCCGATGAAGCGGGCCGCGGTGCTGCTCTGGGGCGACGACGGTCTGAACCAGATCGCCGCGGCGCTGCCCGACGACACGCGCGAGGAGTTCTTCCGCGTGGTGCAGAGCGATCCGTGGATCGCCGCCCGACACCTCATCAACTGGATGTACGCAGCGCATCGGGGGCCGTCGCAGCTCTCCCTGCCGAAGACGCGCGAGTACATCGACCGCATCTTCGACTACGGCTCCGGGGTGATCCTCCGCTCGCTGCTCCACATGGCCGATCCGGTGACCCTGGTTCCGCGAATCGGCCCTCTCTGGGCGAAGGAGAACACCCACGGTGAGCTGACCGGCTCGGTCGATCCGGGCGGCAAGTCGGCGGTATTCCGTCTCACGGGCAGTCCGTACACCGAGACACCGCAGACGCGGGGCGGCCTCGCCGAGAACTACCGCTACGCCTTCTCTCTCACGCGGGCGAAGAACGTCCGGGAGACGCACTCGCTGGAGAAGCCCGGGACGCTCGTGTTTCGCATCCGGTGGCTGTGAAGAGTAGCCTCTCCTCATGCGATCGTCCGAAGAGCTGGCGCTCATCGCCACCATCGCCGACGGCCTGCCGTGCGGCGTCTGGGTGGCTGCGGCGCCCGACGGTCGGTTCGTCTACGCCAACGGCGGCTTCGAGGAGATCATGGGCATGGGGCCCGTGCCCGACATCCGCGTGGGCGAGTACGCGGTCCCCTACGGCATCTACGGGCGGGACGGGAACCTGTACCCGGAGCATCGTCTCCCGTTCGTGCGCGCCCTCGCGGAGAAGACGACCGTGGTGGTCGACGACATCGTCATCCACCGGCGCGACGCCAGGCGCGTGTTCGTACGCGCGGTCGGCAAGCCGCTGGTCGACGAAGCCGGGGTAATCACGCACGTCGCGATCTGCTTCTTCGACATCACCCGCGAAGCGGAGGCCGAGGAGGCGCGCAAGCGCACGGAGGAGCGACTCCGCAGCGTGGTGGGCAACGCTCCCATCGTGCTCTTTGCCCTCGATCGCGATGCGCGGATCAGCTTCGTCGACGGGCGTGGCCTCCAGAGGCTGGGCCTGCGTCCGGAGGACTTCCTCGGGAAATCGGCGTTCGAGGCGTACGCCAACGCCGGATCCGCGGTGTCGTGGATCCGCAAGGCCCTCGCGGGCGAGTCGGTCAGTTACACGGCCGAGCTGCCGCCCGATGCCGTCTACGAGACGCATCTCGCTCCCGTCCGCGACGAGTCCGGCGAGGTCGCCGGCGTCATCGGCGTCTCGACCGACGTCACCGATCGCCATCGCGTGCAGAACCAGCTTGCCCGCGCCGAACGGCTCGCGTCGGTGGGGCTCCTGGCGGCGGGAGTCGCGCACGAGGTGAACAATCCGCTGTCGTTCGTGATCGGGAATCTCGAGATCCTCGCGGCGGAGATCGCCAAGAACGTCGGCGCCTCCGCGGGAGAGGCCCTGCAGGCCTGGGTGCGGGACGCGCGGCTCGGCGCCGAGCGCGTGCGCACAATCGTGCGGGATCTCAAGAGCCTCTCGCGGGTCCACGAGCAGCGCGTGGCGTCGCTCGACGTCCGCGTTCCTCTCGAGGCGTCCATCGCGATGGCGCGCAACGAGATCCGACACCGCGCGCGGCTGGTCCTCGACCTGCAGCCTGTCCCGAGCGTCGCGGGAGACGAGGGGCGTCTCGCCCAGGTGTTTCTCAACCTGCTCGTCAACGCCGCGCACGCCATCCCCGAAGGCGCGACCGAACGGAACGAGGTCCGGGTGGCGACCCGGCCACACGAAGACGGAGGCGTCTGCATCGAGGTCTCGGACACGGGCACCGGGATCCCGCCCGCAGACCTGCCACGCATCTTCGATCCGTTCTTCACGACGAAGGACCTGGGGGCCGGCACCGGCCTCGGTCTCTCGATCTGCCACGGTGTGGTGACGGAGCTCGGCGGCAGGATCGACGTGGTCAGCAACCCCGGGCGAGGGTCGACGTTCCGCGTCGTGCTGCCGGCGGCGCGCAGTCATGGTCAGCGCGAGCATGCCGACACGAAACCCGTCCAGGAGGCTGCGGAGACGACGCGCAGCCGCCGGCCCGTGGTCCTCGTCGTCGACGACGAACCCCTCATCCTGAAGGTGGTCTCGTCGCTGCTCGCCGACGACCACGACGTGGCGTGCGAGACGAGAGCCGAGGCGGCGCTGGCACGCATCCGGTCCGGAGAGAGATTCGACGCGATCGTGTGCGACCTGATGATGCCTCAGCTCAGCGGGATGGATCTCCACGAGGCACTGCGCGAGATCGCACCGCGCCAGGCCGAGGCGATGCTCTTTCTCACCGGCGGCGCCTTCACACCAAGGGCGCGCGCTTTTCTCGACAGGGTCTCCAACGTGACCATCGAGAAGCCGTTCGACTCACAAGCGCTGAAGGACGGAGTGCGACGGCTCGTGGGTTGAGGGCTCACTGCGCACGGCCCAAGATGGCTTTGTGTGCGACGAGTCCGGTCCCCAAGACCTGGCGGCTCGAAGCGACGAGACGCTGGAGTGACGTCGGCGGGGGCGGGCTGCGTCGGCGGCGGGTGTAGGGTGAGGGCCGTGGTTGCCGCACCTCCCGCCGGCTCGCTCGTCGTCGGCCGCTACGCGCTCTACGGGAAGATCGCGTCGGGCGGGATGGCCACGGTGTACTTCGGCCGCATGGTGGGCGCGGCGGGGTTCATGCGCACGGTCGCGATCAAGCGACTGCACCCGCACCTGGCCGAGGAGCCGGACTTCGTCTCGATGATGGTCGACGAGGCGCGCCTCGTGGCTCGCGTGCAGCACCCGAACGTGGCGCAGATCATCGATGTCGTGAACGAAGGCGGTGAGCTCATCATCGTGATGGACTACGTGGCCGGGGAGGCGCTCTCGCGTCTGCTGCGCGCCGAGAGCCAGCGCAACCACCACGTCCCGCCCGCCATCGCGAGCGCCGTGATGGGCGGCGTCCTGCACGGCCTCCACGCCGCGCACACCGCGAAGAGCGAGCACGGCGACCCGCTCGGGATCGTCCATCGCGACGTCAGCCCGCACAACATCATGGTCGGCGTCGACGGGCTCGCGCGGGTCATCGACTTCGGCGTCGCGAAGGCCGCGGGTCGCATCCAGACGACGCGTGGCGGCGTCGTCAAGGGCAAGCTCCCGTACATGGCCCCCGAGCAGCTCGGCGGCGCGGACGTCTCGCGCCACGCCGACGTGTACGCGGCGGGCGTCGTGCTCTGGGAGCTGCTGACGGGCCGCAGGCTCTTCAGGGCCGACGACGACATCAAGCTCTTCTCGGCGGTCCTCGCCGGGGCGAGCGAACCCCCGAGCCGGTGGGCGCCCTCGGTCCCGCGCGCGCTCGACGACGTCGTGATGCGCGCGCTGGCGAGGGACCCCGCGACGCGTTTTGGCACGGCGCGCGAGATGGCAGACGCGCTCGGCCACGCCGTCGCGCCGGCGCTCGCGAGCGACGTGGGCGCGTGGGTCGAGGACGCGGCGAAGCAGGTTCTCGACGAGCGCAGCGCGCTGCTCGCGAGCATCGAAAGCTCGTCGTCGGTGCCGGCGCGGCCCCCGCCGCCACCTCCTCCTCCGTCGCCCACTCCCGACGACCTGCCGACGATCGTCTCGCAGTCGGCGAGCCTGTCGATCGAGTCGCCCCAGGTCGCCGGCAGGCCGTCGATGTCTCCGCCGCGAGCCGCGGCGTGGATTGCGGGCACGGTCGTCGTCGCGGTGTTCGCCGGGCTCATCGTCGCGCTGGGGCTCCGCGCGTCGTCGCGTTCGGCGCCCGCCGCGGCCGCGGCGTCCTTCCCGCCGACGCCGTCCGCTCCGGTCGTCGTCGCTCCTCCCGACTCGGCGCCCGCCGCATCGGTCACGCCGATCGCGTCCGCTTCCTCGTCTCCGAGCGCAACTCCCACCGCGCCGGGCACGCCGCCGCCGCCGGCGAGGACGACGAGGCCGACGCCCGCGCCGCCGCACCCCGTCGTGGCTCCGGCGCGTCCGCCCGGTCCTGCGCGGCCCGCCGGCTCGGTGATCTATTCCACGCCGGACTGAGACGGCCTTCACCAGGAGAGGACGACCTTGCCGTCGCCCGCCTGCCCGCCTTGCGTCATGGAGACGTTGGTCGCCGCCGTCTCGGCGTAGCAAGAGCCGCCGCCGCCCCCGCCGTTGCCGCCGCCGTAGTACCACGCGCCGCCGCCGCCGCCGTAGTAGCCGCCGCCGCCGCCACCACCTCCGGCTCCCAGGCCCGCGGCGTAGATTCCGCCGGCGCCTCCCGTGGCCAGCGCTCCCGCGTTCCCTCCGGGCGAGCCGGCGGCTCCTCCCGCGGTGGCCGTGCCGCCGCCGCCGCCGCCGGCGCCACCGCCACCGGTTGCGCCCGTCGCGGCTCCTCCGGCTCCGCCGGCGTAAGTCGCGAGACCGGCGCCCCCGCCTCCGCCGCCCGCGACGACCACGCGATTCGCAACCGCGCTGCCCCCCTGCCGCACGTCGGACGCGCCGCCTCCGCCCGCCCCGCTGCGAGCGCCGCCGCCTCCGGCGCCTCCGCCGTTGAACCCCGCGGCTCCGCCCGAGGCGCCCGCGCCACCGACGAAGACGTCGAGCGTCTCGCCCGGCGTGACCGGGATCGTGGCTGTGATCGAGCCTCCCTGTCCCCCGGTGCCACTCATCGTCACGTCTGCTCCC
>DASVWO010000425.1:0-15653 GCA_036393165.1 Polyangiaceae bacterium
CCCGACCCCGACCCCGACCCCGACCCCGACCCCGACCCGGATCCCGAGCCCGATCCGGTCCCCGACCCCGAAGAGCAGGCGGCTAGGACGAGGCCGACCGCGAGCAAGCCATGAAGTGCGATGCGCGAGTTCATGCCGTCACGATAGCGCCTACTGGCAGGTGAGCTCGTTGTAAGAGACGACGTCGTACTTCCCGGCGTCGTCGCTCTTGGTCTCGACCCACACCACGGCCCATCGCGCAGTCTTGCCCTGCGGGCCGATCGTGATCGGCGTCGCCGCGACGCCGCTGAAGTCGTCGAGGTTCGACAGCAGACGGTTCGGGCCACGCTCCTCCGAGCGAATGGTGCCCGCCGCATTGACCCACAGCAGGGCAAGGCCCGGGTTCACGCCGCCGTCCGCCGCACTCTTGATGCCCGGGCCGAGGAGCATGATGTTGTCCTGCCCCCAGCGCGATCCGCTGAGGATGCCGAACGGCGCGTCGAGCACGCCGACGCCGCTGTAGCTCCTCGCGACGGTCAGGTCGGTCGACATCCACGTGTCGAGGTCGGGCGACGCGTTGGAGTACGGGACCGTCCCGACGCGCAGGCTCTGGTTGGTGATGACGCCCCCCGTGATGGTGTTCTCGAGGTACGCGATGTCCGCTGCGGAGGTCGTCGTGTTCTCTCCGATCGCCTGGACGAACGCGGCGAGCGCTCCGACCTCGCGCTTGTTCGGTGCCGCGGCATCCGCCGGAGCCGTGTCGGGCAGCGACCAGGCCGACACCCCCGGGGACGAGAGGTCGTTCTCCGAGTACACGTACACTTGGCCGTTCACCGCGTTGTGGAACAACTGGTAGTTCGTGAAATCGTCGGCGTAGACGCTCGAGGCGATGGGGGCCAGCGTCGAGATGGGCGCGCTCGGCGTCGCCACCCCGGCGCCGAGGGTGTACGTCGGCGGAGTGCCCGCTACGGGGTTCTCGACGGTGGCAACGAGCAAGCTCGGGGAGAGCGGGACGATGTGCACGCCGAGGGGTGTCGCCTGCGCCGGAGTGAGCTGATAGACGGGGAACGGCGCCGGCAGCGGCCCGTTGTCGGCGAGGCTGTCCTGGATGACCCACGCGTCGTACGTCGCCGAGACGCCGCCGGTCGGAACGACCGAGCCGACGACGACCGTGTACGTCGCGGCGGCGCCCGCGCCCCGGTGAAAGGCGGTGAAGGACGACTGGAAGTAGCTGGGGGCGGTGAGCGTCGTCACCGCGGGCGGCGACATCGTCCTGTCCAGCGAGTAGAGCGAGAACGCCTCGGTGTTGCCCTTGCCGGCGATGACCCGGATGTTCGTGCCCGAGCCGGTCGCCACCGGATAGATGGAGAGCGGCCCCTGGACCAGGCGGGTGCCGGTCGAGAGCGTCTCGAGGACGATGGGCGTCGTGTAGGCCCACGTCGTGCAATCGAGCGTCCCGCCGTCCTTCGTGCCTCCACCGTCACCGCCGGTCGAATCGGAGCCGACGTCGGCCGGTGCGTCGGATCGCGCCCCGTCGTCGCCGCCGCCCCCCTCGGTCGCCGTACCGTCGGGCCCCTGCGGCGCGTCGTTCGACGCCCCGGCGTCCGATGCTCCCGGTTGGGTCGAGAAATCGCCGAGCAGCGACGTGCAGCCGGCGAGCGCGCAAGCCGCAGCGAGAGATCCTGCAGTGAGGCGCCGGGCCCGCATCCTCGACGACGACACTAACGCATGCGCTCGGTCGCCGCATCGGGCTTTGCGTTTGCATCACCTGGAGCGGTGAAGAACGGGCCGAAACCCCGTGTGCTCGCGGTGGACGACACGCCGGCAAACCTCGTGGCGCTCGAGGCGGTGCTCGGAGACCGCTACGAGGTCATCAGCGCGCACTCCGGACCGCAGGCCCTGGCGATCCTCGAGCGCGACCCGAACGTCGACGTGATCATCATGGACGTGATGATGCCCGGCATGGATGGGTACCAGGCTGCCGAGCGCATCAAGAAGATGCCCGGGTGCGAGGACATCCCGCTCGTCTTCATCACGGCGGTGTTCCGCGAGGATCCTCACATCAAGCGGGGGTACGCGGTCGGCGCCGTCGACTACTTCACCAAGCCGTTCGATCCGGAGCTCCTCCGCTTCAAGGTCAACGTGTACGCGTCCTTCCGGCATCGCGCCCAGGTGCTGCGCATCCGCGAGCGGCAGCTGCAGGAGTCGGGGGACGTGCTCAACGCCGGTCGCAAGCTCGCGTCGGTGCTCGAGGGGCTCCCGGTCGGCGTCATCATCGCCGACGTGGCCGGCAGGATCTGCCAGACGAACGACCAGGTGCTGCGCATCATCAAGTGCGTCACCGCCTTCAGCGGCGACGCCTACGGCCAGGTCCTCGAGTGGTGGCGTCGCAACGAGGCGACGCTGAAGCATCCCGAGTCTCCGCTGGCGAGGTCGCTCGAGTCCGGAGAGGCGCTGCACAACCAGGTGGTGCAGGTCGAGTGCCTGGACGGAACGGCGGCGAGCCTGCTCGAGTCCACGTCGCCGCTTCGCGGCATCGACGGCAGCGTCGTCGGCGCCGTCGTGGTGCTGCAGGACCTCACGCAGCACCGGCAGGTCGAGGCGGAGTTCGAGAAACGGATTGCCCGCCTGGTCGCCATCGGCGTCGAGCTGGAAGGCGCCAGCCACGGCAGCGCCCGCTGAGGCGGGGCGACCCGAGCCTCACTGTGGCGGCGTGGTCGGCGCGCAGGTGGACACGCCGGCGCCCACGATCTCGAACGGCTCGGTTTCGCGCTTGGTCGTCATCCCGTTCGACGGCTGGTACTGGAACACGTCGGTCGTCCCTCCCGGCCCCACGAAGAGCCAGAAGTCGCCGCCCCAGAAGGCGAACGCGAAGTTGGAGCTGTCCGGCGGGTAGTTGATGGGCGTCTGCGGAGCCTGGCTCTTGATGTGCGCCGAGGTCTTGTCGATCTCGGCCACCACGTAGGGAGTCCCCTCGAAGGCGGCGAAGAGCCTCCCGTCGCCGGTGCCCGTCATCTCGGCACGCCGGCCGTTGAAGCCCTGGTCGTACTGGGCGACCGGCGTGAGCGTCAGCGCCGACGTGTCGATCCTCGCGAGCCCGCCCATCGTCGGCGTGAACAGCTCCGAGTCGGAGACGAAGAGCGTCTCGTTCGAGCTGCCGGCGGCGTCCGTCGAGAAGCCCATCCCGAACGTCTGGAAGTTGTGCTGGTTCTTCGCATACGTGGTCGGCGTGCAGGTCTTCGCGTTGATGTCGTAACGGACGATGCTCCCGTCCTGCACGAGCACCCAGGCGACGGCGTTGCGATCGACGGCCATCGAGAAGAACTGCGAGGACGCGCACGTCACCTGTCCGACCATCGTGAAGGCCAGCGTCGGCGGGTTGAACTGATACATCGTCCCGTTCACGTCGATGACGTAGACGAACTCCGCGGCCGCCGAGCATCCCGGCGCGATGACGCCACCGTCGCCTCCCCCGCCGTCGCCGAAGGTGCCGATGCCGCCGCTGCTCCCGCTCCCGCTGCTGCCGCTGCTCCCGCCTCCGCCGCTGCCGCTGCTCCCGCCCCCCGCGTCGAAGCCCTCGCCTTGCCGACCCGGCGACGCTCCGCACCCCGGCGTCGAGGCGATCGCCCAGGCCGCAGCCACCATCACGAGCCCCGCTTGTGCTCCCCGCATGCGCATCGTGCGCAACGCTACGAGGCAAGCCTCGTCGGTCCCGTCCCAATCGCGCCTCACGACGCTCGTAGTCCGCGCGACGAATCGCGAAGCGAGGGACACCATGCCCGTGCTTCGAACGCTCCGCGCGATCGCCCTCGCCTGCTTCGTCACGGCCGCCTGCTCGTCGGGCAGCAGCGGGACGCAAGCGCCCGCGACCGCCGATGCCGGCTCGCCCTTCGACGACGACACGGCGCGTCTCGCGCACTGCAGCTTCGAGTCGGCCCCCGCGCAGGCGACCCACCCCGCACCGTCGGCCGGCGCCATCCGGGCCGGCGTCGGCTCGGCCGTCCTCTCGCTTCCCATCGGCGTTCCCTTCGGCGGCTACACGGCGCGCAGCAAGTCGCTCGGCCGCGACCCGCCCGTGGACGACCGCGCCTGGCGATGGGCGAAGGACTTCTACCCCTCCGTCGGCGTCTACGACGCACCACGCGTCGAGGCCCTCGCGCTCGAGGTCGGCGGCGAGCGATGGGTGCTGGCGCGCCTCGACGTGATCCTGCTGCTCGCCCCGGTCATCTATGCCGTCGAGCAGGCGCTCGCGCCGGACGGCTCGATGCGCGGGCGCGTCACCCTGTCGGCGTCGCACACGCACTCGTCGTGGGCCGCGTGGCAGCCCACGTACTGGCTGCTCCCGGGCGTGGACCGGCCGCGCAAGGATCTCTTCGACCGTGTCGTGGCGGCCATCACGGCCGCAGCGCAGCAGGCCCTCGCCGCGCTCGAGCCGGCGCGCATCGGCTTCGCCGTGAACGACGCGTTCGATCCGACGGACGCGGTGACGCACGATCGCCGCCAGGAGAACAACGCGATCCTCGGACCCGACGGCAACACCGCGGGCAAGAACAAGGACCCCGTCGTGTGGGCGATGCGCGTCGACCGCGCCGACGGCACGCCGATGGCGGCGCTCGTCGACCTGCCGATCCACGGCACGGTCGGCGACGATCCGAATCCCATCGCGACGACCGACGCTCCCGGCGCCGTTGCGCGCGCGCTCTCGGCGCAGCTCGGCTATCCGGTGCTCCACTTCCAGGGCGCCGCCGGAGACATCGCGCCGAGCGGTCCCACCGGTCGTGCGAGCTGCCCGGACCCGTCGCGATGCCTCGACATCCCCAGGCTCGAGGCCGTCGGAGCACACGCCGCGCAGATCGTCGCGCCGCTCGTGCAGGGGATCCAGACGAGCGCCTCGGCCGTCATGGAGGTCGTGAGCCGCCCGTCGTACGTCGGGCTCTCGCACGTCGTGCAGCGTCCGCCGTTCGCGCAGGCGCCGAAGGGGCAGACGCTCGGGTACTCGCCCGCCACCGATGACTACATTCCCGACGGTCGCATCCTGGGACCGGGCGGGTGGGCCGTCTCGCCGATCGACGAGTTCGATGCGCCGGCCGGAGCGGGCCTCTGCGGCAACGCGAAAGGGAACTCGATCGCGGCCATCCCGGGAGACCGCAACCTCGGCGTGTACACGTCCTGCCTCTCGCTCTCGCGGGGCGGGCCCATCGTGTTCGGCATCTACGACATGCCCGACATCCAGCTGCCGCTCTGCAACAGCGTGCGCGTGACCACGACGGCGGTGCGCTTCTCGGGGCTCTCCTCGGGCGACTGGCTGATCCTGGCAGCACCGGGCGAGCCCACGGCGCCGTTCACGTCGTATCTGCGAGGCCGCTCGCCGGCGGGGCGCGAGCACACGCTGCTCGTCGGGTACTCGGACTACACGGGCTATCTGCTCTCGGCGGAGGACTGGCTCGCCGGAGGCTACGAGCCCACCGTGACGCTGTGGGGCCCCCTCCAGGGAGAGACCGTGGCCGACGGGCTTCTCGAGGCGGCGCGCATCGCGTGGACGCCGGCCATCGAAGATCCGCAGGCGGGGGCGACGCGATTCACGGGCTGGAAATGGCCTGGGGACTCGCCGGTGTCCGTCACGACGACCACCGACGCGGGGAACCCGGCGATGCCGCCCGCGGGGACCTTCTGGCTCGATACGGCCGATCCGTCCGGCCCGTCGCTCACTCAGGCACAAGCCCAGGTGCCGAGGGCCGTAGGCGTCGCGCGGTTCGCCTGGTACGGAGGCGACCCGGCGGTCGACTTCCCCGAAGTCAACGTCGAGGTGCAGCAGCAGGGTGGCTCCTTCGCGCCCTTGCTCGACGCGCGCGGACGACCGGCCAGCTCCTACGAGGGTGCGGCCGTCCTCACGTACGTCCCCGAGCCGCTGACGGCCGCGACCCCGCAGCACCACGTCTACACGGCGACGTGGCAGGCGGTGCCTCCCGATCCGTTCTCCCTTGCCACGCCCGCGCAGCCTTTCTCTCTGCCCGCCGGCACGTACCGCCTGCACGCGCACGGAAACGCGCAGACGGCGTCGGGGATGATGCCGTACGACTTCCTCTCGCCCGCCTTCCAGGTGGTGCCGGCGGCTCTCGCGTCGGGATCGAAGGTCACGCGCTCTTCGTCGGCGCTCACGGTGAACGCCGGCATCGGTCCCGCGCCCGGGCTTCGCGCCCTGATCGACGGCACGAGCGACGGCGTCATCGCCCTGCCCGGCCCCTGGACGGTCACGCTGACCCTCGACGACGGCACGACGCAGAAGCAGATGGTCACCCCGGACGCGACCGGGACGGCGTCGATGCCCGTGTCCGGGGCGGGCGCCGCGCACGTCGTCTCGGTCGACGTCCGTGACGCGGCCGGCAATGGCGGCACGCTGACGCCTTGATTCATTCGCCGCCTGCACCTATCCACCGGGCGCAACATGAGCCACGACCAGGACGGACAGCGACGCATCCCCGAGTCGCGTCTGGGACGCTTCGCCCGTCTGGCCGCCATGGGCGTGCGCACCGGAGCCAGCATGCTCGTCGAGCGCGGCGGAGGCTCGGCCGCCGAGCACGCCGCGGAGGTCCTCGGCCACCTTCGCGGGCTCGCGGCCAAGGTCGGCCAGATGGCGAGCTACGTCGACGGCCTCGTGCCCGAGCAGCAGGCACCCGCGTTCGAGCGCGCGCTCGAGTCGCTGCGGGCGCAGGCGCCGCGATCGTCGCCCGAGGCCATCCGCGCCGCCGTCGAGCAGGATCTGGGCGCGCCCATCGACGCCCGCTTCGTCGAGTGGGACGACGTGCCGATCGCCAGCGCGTCGATCGGCCAGGTGCACCGCGCGCGCCTGCACGACGGCCGCGAGGTCGCCGTGAAGGTGCAGCACCCGGGCATTGCACGCGCGGTCGAGAGCGACCTCGCCAACGCGTCGCTGCTCGAGTCGTTCGTCGGCGCCCTCGGTGGCAAGCGGTTCGAGACGCGCGCGATGCTCGACGTGATGCGCACGCGCTTCCGCGAGGAGCTCGATTACGCGCACGAGGCCGAGAGCCTGCGAGCCTTCGGCCGCGTGCACGCGGGTGACCCCACCGTGCGCATCCCGGCGCTCGCGGAAGAGTGCTGCGGCGCGCGCGTGCTGACGACCGAGATGGCGCGGGGCGCGTCGTTCGAGCAGGCGTGCGGCGCGACGGAGGCCGAGCGGCGCGCGTGGGCGCAGACCATGTGGCGCTTCGTCTTCAAGGGCACGCTCGTCGGCGGCCTGCTCAACGCCGATCCGCATCCGGGCAACTACGTGTTCCAGGAAGACGGACGCGTCACGTTCCTCGACTTCGGGTGCATCCAGTCGTTCGCCGAGCGCCGGCCCTTCGCCGTCCGCATCCACCGCGCTGCCCTCGCGCGCGACGAGGCGGAGTTCGCGCGCGGCGTCAAGCTGATGGTCGCGTCGAAGCCGGGGCCGCTCGAGGATCTCGCGATCGCGTACACGCGCCGCTGCTTCGACCCGCTCTTCGGATCGCCCTACCGGATCACCAAGAGCTACGCCGCCTCGATGGTCGAGGGGATGCGCGAGATGGCGCTCGTCGGGCGCAAGCTCCCGATGGATCAGTTCTTCTCGATGCCGCCGGAGATGCTCTTCGTGAACCGGCTGCAGTTCGGGTTCTACTCGGTGCTGGCGCGGCTGGACATGGACTGCGACTACGCGTCGGTCGAGCGCGGGTTCATCTCGCAGGCCTGACGCGGCGACGCGTCACCGCCGGCGCGGCTTGCGCATCCGGATGGCGCCTGCGCCCTCGAAGGGCTGCGGGTCGAGCGGCGGCAGGGCGAGCACGAGACGCTCGACGCGCGGCAGGGCCTCGAGGACGGCACGCTCGGCGCGCAGCTCGTCGAACGCGCCGGAGAACACCAGGACCAGCAGGTAGATGCTCGCGAAGGAATGCGCGACGAGCGGCGCCGCCTCATCGCGGTCGACCTTGCGCACGTGCCGCCCCTTGCGCAGAGCCGCGAGCTCCGGCCAGCCGCGCACGTTGTGCACCGCCTTGCGCGAGAGCGCCGCCGGCGTCCCCTCCCCTTGCCCGACGTTCGCAGGCTCCTCGGCCATGCGTGGGCTCGACGCGAGTGGCGGCTGCGCCACGACGCCCTCCGGATGAGCCGCGCCCCAGACGACCGGGGAGTTCGCGTCGATCACGATCGCGTTGACGGCCGCGGCGCGCGTGCAGAGGGCGATCAGCTCGTCGTGCAGCGACGTCGCCACGGGCGGGCGCGACCGCCGCGTTCCCGGGGGAGCTTCCTCGACCACGCTGTCGAAGGTGCTCGCGAGCATCTCCAGGCGCCGCTGCTTCGCCTCGCGATCGGGGGGAGCTTCGGCGAAATGGGCGACGATCCCGCGGCCGTCCGGGAGCCGGCACGCGACGCGGCGCGCGTCGTCGGGAGGCGACGGCTCGTCCGGCCCCAGCACGTGCGCATCCTCGGCGCCGAGCTCGCGGCGCACCAGGGAAAGGAAGCGGTCGATGTCCGTGGCCACGCGGGAATCGTCCTTCTACCACGAGCCGCCCCGGCTGCGTTTGCGAGCGGGAAGCGCTCCCGTGCGCGCGCGCGTTTCACCCTCCGGATGAACAGCATGGCGCCAAGCCGCCCCTGGCTGACGCTTCCGCGCACGGCGCTCCTCCTCGCCTTCTCGGCCGTGGCCACGGCGGCGGCGTGGGCGCTCTTCGCGCGGATTCCCGCGATGCCCGTGCGCATCGGCATGTCGGCGGTCGATGCGGCCGTACCGCTGGGGTACCAGGTGTCGGTCTTTCCGGCGTTCGGCGCTTTCCTCGGCGCGCTCGGGCTGGACGTCGCCCGGGGCGAGGCACGGCGGACGTGGCTCCCGCGGCTCGTGCTCGTGGTGGCGCTGAGCGCCCTCGCGGTCGGCCGCGTGGCCGGAGCTCTGCCGTTGAGCGGGCACGCCCTCTTCTTGTTCGGCGTCCTCTCGTACGCCATCACGGCGCCAGCCGATCGCGACGCGCACGTCCTGACGGCGCTCGCCGCGCCGGCGCTGCTCGTCGTCGCCTGGTGCAAGCTCGTCGTGTGGGGCGACCCTCTCTGGTTCGCCGCCTCGGCCGTTCTGGGAGCTGCCGCAGGCGCCGTGGTCGCGCGAATCGCGCGATCGTGACAACCTCAGCGCCGGGCCAAACGATGGGCAGCGCGCTGGAGTTCCACCTCGGCAAGATCCCGGTGCGGATCCACGCGACCTTCTTCCTGATGGCTGCCTTCCTCGGCCTCGGCGGCGATCCGCACCTCGTCCCCATCCTGTCGTGGGTGGCCATCGTCTTCGTGTCGGTGCTCTTCCACGAGCTCGGCCACGCCACCATGGGGCTCTCCTTCGGCCTCGAGCCTCGCATCGACCTGCACGGCATGGGAGGGACGACCTCGTGGGCGACCGGCAAGCCGCTCTCGCACCTGAAACGCATCGCGATCAGCCTCGCGGGCCCCTTCGCGGGCTTCGCCCTGTGCGGGATCGTCTTCGCGCTGGCGAGGTTCGGCCTCTTTCCGAATACGCCCCTGTGGAACACCGCCGTGAAGGCCGCACTGTTCGTCAACGGCGGCTGGGGCGCGCTGAACCTGCTGCCATTGCTGCCGCTCGACGGCGGCAACGTGATGACGCAGACGCTGCACGCGATCACGGGCGGCCGCGGCGAGCGCCCGGCGCGCATCACGTCGATCGTGGTCGCGGTCGTGCTGCTGCCCCTCGCCTTCCTGTGGAGCTCGTGGTGGGGCGCGCTCCTCGTGTTCTCGTTCCTCGCCTCCAACTGGACCGGCCTGAAGGATCTCTCGGCGCGCGAGCACGACGCGCCGATGCGCGCGTCGCTCGAGCAGGCGCAGGCCGCGCTCGACGCGAAGAACGCCGCGCGCGTGCTGGAGCTCGCGCGGCCCGTGGCCCTCGCCGCGCGCACCGCGCAGGTGCGGGCCGAGGCGCTGCACCTCGTGGCGTTCGGCTTCCTGCTCGAGGGACGCGTGGCGGACGCGGACGCTGCGATTGCGGCGCTGCCCAGCGGGTATGCGCCGCATCCGCAGCTCGTCGAGCTCAGAGAATCGACCGCCCGTCAGTGACCGAGGGGCGGCGTGCCGGGGTTCCCCGGTGAGCCCGGGTTGTTCGGGTTGTTCGGGCTGCCCGGATTGCCGGGCGTGCCGGGGTTGCCCGGATTGCCGGGGTTGTTCGGGTTGCCCGGGTTGTTCGGAGAGCCGGGGTAACCCGGGTTGCCCGGGTTGACGGGGTTGCCCGGATTCGTCGGTCCCGGACGGGGTGTGACGCCGGCATCACTCAGCGGCGAGCCGGGCATCGGGTTGGGCATGCCGCCGCCCGCGTCGACGTACGTCTGCGCGACGATCGGCCTGTTCGGGGACGTCGTCGAGCTCGTCGACGTCGAGTCCTTGTCGCAGCCAGCGACCGCGAGCGAGGCGAGAATCCCCAATGTCACGATGCTTGCCCCCCGGATGACACACCTCATGCCGTACCTCCTTGTACGCAGGGAGGAGCAGGAGGCATGCCGCCTGGTCCGCGGTCCCGCCCCTCGGCGGGGAGGCGGCGAGCGCTAGACGCTGGCCTGAGGCTTCTCCACGCGTGCAGCGCCGACGCGTTCGAGGTGCGCGGCGGCGGCGAGCACCGTCGCCTCATCCCATGCATCGCCAACGAGCTGGAGCCCGAGCGGAAGGCGCGCCTCGTCGAGGCCCACGGGCGCGCTGAGCGCGGGGCATCCCGTCAGGTTGCCGAGGAACATGAAGCGGCAGCACGCATCGAGCGCGCGAGCGTCGAGGAATCCGCCGTCGAACTCGGAGTCGGTCACGCGTGCGGCCGGCGCGGCGCACGCGGGGAGCGCGAGCAGATCGACGTCGCCGAACGCGCGCGCCACCTCGGCGCGCAGGCCGGCCCGCAGACGCTGGGCGCTCGCGTACTCGCTCGCGCTCATCTGTCCGAGCACCGCCCAGCTGATCGCGAGATCGCGCGTGTAGAGCGCGTCATGCTCGATGTTCTCGCTCTGCTCGGCGCGGCTCTCGACGCCGATGACGAGGTAGCCGATGGGCGCCGCCCAGGTCGCGAGCTGCAGGCGCGCGTCGACGAGCACCGCGCCCTCCTTCTCGAGCGCCCGCAGCGCCTCACGCCCGGCGCGCGCCACGGGCGGCGATGCCTCGGCCCACTCGGCCTCGATGACGCCGATGCGCATCCCCCGCACGCCGCGCGAGACAGCGCGCACGAAGGAGCCAGCCTCGCGCGGAGGCGCGAGTGCCGTCTGCAGGTCCGCCGGATCGTGTCCGCTGCCGGCCTCGAGGCACCGCGCGAGGTCCACCACGCTAGACGCGATGGGCCCGACGTGGGCCACCGTGCCGCCGAAGATGTCGCCGGCGCGAGAGACGCGTCCCCAGGTGGGCTTGATGCCGAAGACGCCGCAGAGCGACGAAGGGATGCGGATCGATCCGCCGCCGTCGCCTCCGAGGGCGAGCGGCACGAGACCCGTCGCGACGGCGACGGCCGAGCCGGTCGACGATCCGCCGGCCACGCGATCGGTCGCGTGCGGATTGCGCGGCATCGTGCGCTTCGGGTTGAAGCCGAGCGGGGTCATCCCGTACTCGGTCATCGGCGTCTGCCCGAGGACGACGGCGCCCTGCGCCGCGAGACGGGCGAGGAGCGTGCAATCGGCCGCAGCGGGCGTCGCGTCCGACAGATCGCTGCCGCCGCGCGTCGGCAGGCCGGCGATCGACATCTCCTCCTTCACGACGACGGGCACGCCGTCGAGCGGTCCGAGCGGCTTGCCGTCGCGCCACCGCGCCGTGGACGCGTCGGCGTCGCGTCGGGTGCGCTCCTCGCACGTCGCCATGAGAGGCCCGACGCTCGGCCTGCGCGACGCGAGCGCACGCGCCGCCTCGAGCGCCCGGTCGGCCACCTCGCGCGGCGTCGTCTTGCCCTCGCGGTACGCGCGAGCGAGCGTCTCGGAGCTCCCGCTCCACGGAGCCGACGGCAACGGAAGCCCCGCATCCGCCGCCTGGCGAGGCGCGCGCCCCGCGACGGGCCGGTTGTCGATCGGCATGCCGCCGAAGAGCGCATCCGGAAGCTGCTCGAGCTGCCCGATGCGCAGGTCGGAGCGGAACACCTGGTAGAGGAGGCGCTTGCCGGCGCTCGTGCGCGAGAGACGCACGAGGCCCTGGAGCGCGCGGCCGGAGAGACGCGGAGGGAATTGCATGGCGTGCGGAACAGCGAGAGTACACTCGGCCGCATGGAATACCGAGCGGCACGGGTCACGACTTCCCCCGAAGGCAAGTACCGGCAGACCGTCAGCGTCGGCCCTCACACGCTGGCGTCGGACGTGCTGCAGAAGGACGGCGGCGACGACGCGGGGCTCGAGCCGCACGAGTTCCTGCTCGCGGGGCTCGGCGCGTGCACCGCGATCACGCTGCAGATGTACGCCGGGCGCAAGGGGTGGAAGCTCACGAAGGTGGACGTCACCGTCACCGCCGAGCACGTGGACGGCGCGTTCGTGATGCACCGCGAGCTCGCGCTCGAGGGCGAGCTCGACGACGAGAAACGCACGCGCCTGAAGGAGATCGCCGAGAAGTGCCCGGTGCACAAGACGCTGACCGGCACCGTCCGCATCGAGACGACGCTAGCCCGTTGAGGGAGACAGCCGCGCCTCGAGGCGCAACCGCACCCAGTCCTCGAGCTTGAGCGCCCCCATGAGCGCACGGAACGGCTTGATGCCCAGGTCCGTCAGCCGTCCTTCCCACGTGCCGCGCGCGAGCACGTCGTTTCCCTCGCGCTCAAGCACCACGGCCATCGCGAGCGCGTGGCTCTTGCCGCGCAGGGTTGCGTCGACCTCGAGACGCCCCGAGTCGGGTCCGCCCCGCCACCGCGCCTTCACGTCGACGGCCGGAAAGCGAGCGGCGTCGAGCACCTCGGGCGCCAGCATGTTCTCGCGCATCTTGTCGCGATCGTCGCGGCCGACGTCCTCCGGCGGGTCGATGCGGGCCACGGGGAACCGCAGCGCGATCGTCGCCGTCGTCCCGGCGTCTCCTTCTTCCGCCTCGACCGTGGCCGGCTCCGGATGCGCCACCAGTGTCGGGTTGTGCCCGAGCGCCCGCAGCAGCCCCGTGGCGCGGAGATCGACGAGCACGCGCGAATCCGGCGAGAGCGCGAAGCGCGGCATCGCGCGCGATGATACACGTGGACCTTGCATGGCGACCGCCGCGACCGTCGACGAGCGCCGACCCCACGCCCACGCGGGGAGCCTGGGTGCGCTCGCGGTCGCGGCGCTCGGAGTGGTGTTCGGCGACATCGGCACGAGCCCGCTCTACACGCTCCAGGTCGGGATCGCGCCGAAGCCGGGCGAGACGCCGGACATGGCCGACGTCCTGGGCGTCTGCTCGCTCATCGTGTGGGCGCTCACGCTGGTCGTGACGGTGAAGTACCTCGCGTTCGTCATGCGCGCCGACAACCAGGGCGAGGGCGGGATCCTCGCGCTGCTCGCGCTCGTGCCGCACAAGAAGCACGTGCGCATCGGCATGGTCGCCATCCTCGTGATCGCCGGCGCGGCCCTCCTCTACGGCGACGGGATCATCACGCCGGCGATCAGCGTGCTGAGCGCGCTCGAGGGCATCGAGCTGACCGCCCCGGGATTCAAGCAGGCGGTCGTCCCGCTCACGTGTCTCGTGCTCCTCGGGCTCTTCGCGATCCAGCGGCGCGGCACGGGCGGCATCGGCGCGATCTTCGGGCCCGTGATGATCGCGTGGTTCGTCTGCATCGGGGCGCTGGGGGCATGGCACATCGCGCACAACCCGGCGGTGCTCGTCGCGCTCTCGCCGCAGTGGGGCGCCAGCTACTTCATTCGCCACGGCGTGCGCGGCCTCCCCATCCTCGGCATCGTCGTGCTCGCCGTCACCGGCGGCGAGGCGCTCTACGCCGACATGGGGCACTTCGGTCGGCGCCCGATCCGCCTGGCGTGGCTCGCCCTCGTCTTTCCGACGCTCGTCCTCTGTTACCTCGGCCAGGGCGCCCTCGTGATGCGCGACGCGAGCGCGGTCGAGAACCCCTTCTTCGCGATGGTGCCGGCCGGTGCCGCGACGTACGCGCTCGTCGCGCTCTCGACGGCGGCCACGATCATCGCATCGCAGGCGCTCATCACGGGGGTCTACTCGCTCACGCACCAGGCCGTGCAGCTCGGTTTCTTCCCGCGCGTGACGGTGACCCACACCTCGAGCCACTCCGAGGGGCAGATCTACGTGCCCGAGATCAACTGGGCGCTCTGCGGGCTCTGCATCGCCCTCGTGCTCACGTTCCGCGAATCCTCGCGGCTCGCGGCGGCGTACGGTATCGCCGTCAGCGGGACGATGGCCATCACGAGCATCGCCTACTTCGTCGTGACGAGGCGCACGTGGGGGTGGCCGCTCTGGAAAGCGATCCTGCCGCTGCTCCTCTTCCTATCCTTCGACTTGCCGTTCTTCGCCGCCAACCTGGGGAAGTTCTTCGAGGGAGGGTGGATCCCCATCCTCGTCGGCGGCGTGATGTTCGTCGTGATGATCGACTGGAAGGTCGGGCGCACCATCCTCGGCGAACGCCTCGCGGCGAACTCGCCGCCCCTGACGAGCTTCGTCGCCGACCTCGAGAACCTCTGCCCCATCCGCGTGCCGGGGACCGCCGTGATCCTCTCGTCGAACGCCGAGGGCACGCCTCCCGTGCTCATGACGCACGCCCGGCGGATCCGCGCGGTGCACGAGAAGCTCCTGGTCGTCACCGTCACGACCGAGCACGTGCCGCACGTGAAGCACGACCAGCGCTTGCAGACCGAGGACCTCGGCAAGGGCGTCCACCGCGTCTGGATCCACGCGGGCTTCATGGAGCACCCGAACATCCCGAAGCTGCTCGCGGAGGCGAACCTGCCGGTCGACCTGAAGGACGCGACGTACTACCTCGGCCGCGAGACGTTCCTCGCCGGCAAGGGCGGCAAGATGGGCGTCTTCTCGGAGAGCCTCTTCGCCTTCCTCGCGCGCAACGCCCGCAGCGCCACGGGCTGGTTCGGCATCCCGCCGGACCAGGTGGTGGAGCTCGGGATGCAGATCGATCTGTAGGCTCTGGTCAGCCGCAGCGCTCGTCACATCGCCGTGCAGCCGTTGACCATGCCGCAGGCCGCGATGATCACGGATGCGGAACCGAACGGGCACGACTGCGTCGTGCAGAGGCCCGCCTTGCCGCATTCGGCGCTCGTCTTGCACAGCTGCGCAGGGAGGATGCCCGAGCAAGGACCCGCCTGACATGCGGTGTTCGCCGACGTGAGCGACGAGTTCACCACGACGCAGCAGACCTGGCCGCCGTCGCCGCCGCAATCGGCCGAGGAGACACACGCGAGCGAGACGCCGGGACCGCCTTCACCTCCGTCGCTCGCCGATGGAGCCGAGTGGTAGCCGTCGGTGCTGCCGGTGATGATGACGCACCCGGCGCCGACCGTGCCGGCTGCGACCGTCAGGGCTGCCCCGATCCCGGCGAGCACGCCGCGCATCAGAAGGTGCTCCGCAGGAGGAAGCCCGTGCCCGAACCCGTCTGCCCGACGCCGACCTGCGTCCCCATCTCCTTGTCGCTCGGGTTCGTCAGGACGAGGAACGCGCCGACGCCGAGGCCGACCGCAGCGACGGCCCAGGCGCCGATGTTCCACCCGACC
>DASVWO010000426.1:0-2654 GCA_036393165.1 Polyangiaceae bacterium
GACCTGCGGCAGAACATCATGGAAGACCCGCAGCTCATGGAGCACCTCGACGGGTACATGGACGAGTTCCACGGGCTCGTGAAGAGCATCGTGCGCTGCGACAAGCCGACGATCGCCATGATGGACGGCGCCGCGGTGGGCTTCGGCGCGGATCTCGCGTTCGCGTGCGACCTTCGCGTCGCGACGACGCGGGCCTACGCGCAGGAGAAGTTCGTGAAGATCGGGCTGATGCCCGATGGCGGGGGCACCTTCTGGCTGCCGCGCCTCGTCGGGACGGCGAAGGCGATGCAGATGATCCTGCTCGCCGAGAAGATCGAGGCCGCGGAGCTCGCGGCGCTCGGCGTGGTGACGCGCGTGGTGGAGCCCGACACGCTGCGCGACGCGACCCTCGAGATCGCGCGGGTCATCGAGTCGGGCCCGCCCCTGGCGCACGCGGCGATCAAGCGCGCGCTCTACGCGAGCTTGGGCTCGGTGGAGGACGCCCTGCGGCGCGAGCGCGAGGAGCAGCTCCGCCTCTTGAAGACGAGCGACGTCATGGAGGGGGTCATGGCGTGGGCGCAGAAGCGCGAGCCGAAGTTCGAGGGCAAGTAGGGCTCACGGCGTCCGTTCGCCCACGACGTCGCGCTCGATCCACGCGCGAAGGTCGGCGCCGGTGCCGTGACGGGCCAGGCCCACCATGAGCTTCGCGAGGGCCGCCTCGCGCGTCATGTCCCCGCCGGACACGACGCCGGCGTCCGCCGCGGCCGCGCCCCCTGCGTACCGGCGCATGTCCACGAACCCGCGTGGGCACTGGGAGACGACGAGAACCGGCACGTCCTTCGCGCGCGCCTCCTCGAGCGCCGGGATGAGGGAGCCGGAGAGGTGCGGCAGGTTCCCGGTCCCGTAGGCCTCGAGCACGAGCCCGCGGACGCCGACACGGATGGCGCCGAGCACCAGCTTGGGGTCGAGGCCGGGGAAGACGCGCACGGCGAGCACGCGAGGCTCGATGCGTCCGTCGAACGGCGCCAGCGCCCCTGCGGGACGGCGCACGTGGTCGGCCACGATCGCATCCATCCCGAGCTCCGCGAGCGGCGCGCACGACGGTGAATCGAACGCCGCGAGCGCCCAGGCATCCCGCTTCATGCACCGCGCGCCCCGGAGCACGCGCGAGGCAAAGGCGATCGACACCTCGGGAATCGGAAGCGTGGCCGCCAGGACGGCGTCCACGAGGTTCTGCCGCGCGTCGGTGCGTGGCTCGGTGAGGGGCCGCTGCGCCCCGGTCAGCACCACCGGACGCGGCAAGGGCCCCAGCATCAGCGCCAGCGCGCTCGCCGTGTACGCCATCGTGTCGGTCCCGTGGACCACCACGACCCCGTCGAACCCGTCCTGCACGATGGCCCCGTGGACGGCCTCGGCGATCTGGACCCAGTTCGCCGGCTGCATGTCCCCCGAGTCGAGGTCGAAGAGGATGCGGGTCGACACGTCCGCCACGCGCCCGAGGATCGGCAGCTCGGCGAGCAGGTCGCGCCCGTACGCGTCCGGGTGCAGCGTGGCGCCGCCCCCCGGCTTCATCATGAGGGTGCCCCCGGTGTGAAGGACGAGGACGCGCGGCATTTCAGAAGACGCGCTGATCGACCTTCACGGTGTCCCCCGCCTGCAGCGGGACGTCCTGCAGCTTGCCGTCGGTGATGTCGTCGACGCTCACGGTCGCCGTCACCGTCTTGTTCGGCCCGACGACGCGTGTGAGGCGCACGTGGTCGGCGTCCGCGATCGACGTGAACCCGCCGGCCAGCGAGATGGCGTCCACGAGCTTCATCCCCTCGGTCCAGGGCAAGCTCCCCGGCTTCTGCACCGAGCCGATGACGCTCACCTTCTTGGAGTTGTACTGCTTGACGACGAGGGTCACCTGCGGGTCGACGAGGATCTTCTTCGCCACGAACTGCTGCTTGATGAGGTCCTCGATCTGCTGCGGCTCGAGCCCGCCCACGGTCAGACGGTCGAGGTACGGGAAGTCCACCGTCCCGTCCGGCTGGACGCGGTACTCCTTGGGCAGGTCCTTCTCCCCGAGGACGGACACCTCGAAGACGTCACCGGGTCCTACGGTCGTGCTCGGAGTCGGCGCCGGGAGCTTGGGCGGCCCGGGATGGCTGCGCGCGCACCCGAGGAGGAACGCGGCGGCGGCCATGAGCGAGATGAGGATGGATACGAGACGCTGCACGGGATGCATCCTGAGTTGCGCGCGCAGCATTCCGCATCCGAGGCGCGTGCGCCAGTCGAGCGAGCGGGCCGGCTACAGGAAGTACCGGACCCCCAGGAACGCCTCGAACCGGTTCCACGACATGTCGAAGAAGCCGCTCTTGGCCTCGTCGACGTACACCTGCGTGTTGCTGAAGTTCGCGGTGTACCGCGTCGTCAGGTTCACGCCGAGGGCGTTGGTGAAGCGGTACTCGCCGAACAGCGTCGCATCGACGCGCTCGTCGGTGAACGAAGCTTGTCGCAGGGTGTTGTCGCCCCAGTACATGTTCGGGTACTCGATCGCGGCGACGCCGCCCTCGAGCGTCAGCAGCGCCCGCCCGGCGAAGAAGTAGCTGAACTTCAGGTAGCCGCGGTCCTGCCCGTAGTAGTTGCCGAGCAGGCTGTTCACGAAGTCGCGCGTGT
The DNA here is from genome assembly GCA_036393165.1 of Polyangiaceae bacterium. Lineage (GTDB taxonomy): Bacteria > Myxococcota_A > Polyangia > Polyangiales > Polyangiaceae > Palsa-1150. The sequence continues at coordinate 2,638 of DASVWO010000426.1, forward strand.
ACCCGACGGCGAGCGAC
>DASVWO010000427.1:0-4203 GCA_036393165.1 Polyangiaceae bacterium
CGAACAGCACCTTCCGGACATCACGTGTCCACGATGTCCTGGCATAAAGGTGTCCACGATGTCCTGGCACCGGACCGGCGCGTCCTAGTGACAGGCGTTGACCGGCGCGCCCTGGAGGATCCAGTTGCTCACGAGCTCCAGCTCATCCAGCGTGAGCGGCTCCGCCGCTCCCGGCAGCAGGTGCCCCGCATCGTCGACCAGACTGGGATTCGCCGGAAACGGCATCTCTCTCCCTTGCACCAAGTTCGTCAGCGTCGCCCGCTCGCTGTCGCTCATGTCTCCCCACGTCTCGGTGTGCACGTTGTCCATCACCGTGGGTGCGCTCGCATCGCACGCCGCCGCATTCGCCGACGACGAGCACGCCTGCGGCACCGCGAGCAGCAGCTTGTACATCATCCAGCTGTTCCCGGGCGCGTTGGGCTGCACGATGGGCATGTCCTGCCCGAAGAGCAGCGACTGCGGCTGCGCCGACGACCGCGCCCCCGTGTTGGCTCCCTGGGCGACTCTCCCTATCGCCGTCGCCGCGATCGCGTGCGGCGAATCGAGCCGGAGCCCCGCCGCCGGCAACGACCCCCCGTGACACGTGTTCCCATCGCACTTGCTCTGGATGATCGGGATGATCTGCCCGCAGAAGTCCACGTTCGGAATCGGCGCCGGCGCACCTCCGCCCGCGTCCGTCCCCCCGTCCCCCGTCGCGCACTGCATCGGAAACTCGATCGTCGGACTCACCGACGGAGCCAGCGTCGCCCCATCGATCGCCCGGATCCCGTTGGCGTCCGTCGAATCCTTCGGCGTCACCATCGTCACCTTGTACGACTGGCACGCCATCAGCGGCGTCTGCGGATAGATGGCAACGACGCGCGCCACCGGGTCGTACTGCAGCGTCGGCGGCGTCCCCGGGCTGTTCCCGTTGAGGTCCGACAGCTCGAACGACTGTCGCGTCACCGACTCCTGCAGCAGCAACCGGTCGAAGAACAGCTCGATCCTCGCCCCCACCGCGAGCGGCGGCTTGCCCGACCCCACGTTCGCCGCGACCAGGTGCACCGGCGCGCCCGACCCGAAGTGCGGCTCGTCGTGCTGCGTCCCTACGTCACACGCCGCCCCGGCGCCTGCCGCGCCAGCGAGCAACGCTGCGAGCGCGATCAGCTCTCCGAGTAGAGCTGCAACTGCTCGCGGACGACTTCCTCGTTGATGCCGCTCCGCAGATGGTCCTTCAGCACGTCGGCCAGCGTCAGGAGCAGCTCGTCGACGCCCTTGTCCTCGATGAGCTTCTGGAGGAGCTGCCTGGCCTCGCGGCTGTCGTCCGATCGCAGGAACTGACGGACCGTCTCCAGGGAGATCTCGCCCTGGAAGTCCAGGTACATGTTCTCCAGAAGATAGCGCACGAGCTCTTTCACCGGGGTCCTCCTCTACCGTCTCGCACCCGCAAGGGGATATCTCATAGACCCCCGGGCTTCCAGCAGGCAAGAACGTTCTCATCGGCACATCGCCAGCTTGGCGTCCGTCGGCTCGTGGCAGACGAAGCAAGGACGGGGGTTTCTGTGGAATTGGGTGGAGCATCCGCCCAAAAAGCCGCTCCTGTGCGGGTCGAACCCGCCGCCGACGCCCAGGGCCCCGTGGCAGACCACGCAGTCGCGCTCGGTGTGGCAGCTCACGCAGGCCCCCAGGTTGCGCTCGGCTTCGAGCCCGTGGTGCCCCGGCTTCATCGGCGGGTCGCTCCAGACCGACTTGGGCGGGTGGAAGCGTCCGCTGTCCTTCGCGGCGAGGGGGCTCGACTCGGACACGCCGACGCGCATGTGGCAATCGAGGCAGAAGCTCTGGCTCTGGTGGCAGCTCTCGCAGCGCTGGGTCTCCATGCGCGCCTCGATGGCGTGCATGTTCAGGTAGTCGCTCGGGTGGATCGTCCGCGGCCGCACCCGCCCGTCGTGGCAGTCGGTGCAGAAGTCTTCCTTGTGGCAGTTCGCGCAGAACTGCGAGTCGTCGGCGGCGATCTGCTTATGGCGCTCGATGAAGTCCGGCGTGTGCTGGGCGTTGTGCAGCCAGCGAGGCGGCGTGAGCGTGCCCGATGCGAACATCGTCTCGATGCGCGTGCCTGCCTTGCCGCGCAGGTGGCACGTGTCGCAGGCGCTCTTGGCGTCCCCGCGGGAGGCCGAGTCGGGCATCTGGTGGCACTTGAAACAGCCGCGCATGCGCGGGAGCTGGTCGCGCGTCGCGAGCTCGAGCTGGTCGACGGCGCCGTGACACTGCGCGCACCCGATGTTCCGGTCGACGTGCGCCTCGTGGTCGAAGAGCATGTTGGCGCGCGGGATCTGCAGCTCCGCGACCTTGTTCCCGTCGGTCGGGTTGTATCCGAGGTGGCAGTAGCCGCACTGGCCCATCGCGTCGTCCCCGGCCTTCACGGCGGACACGTTCGAGTGGTCCGTGTTGTGGCACGCGTCGCACACCTCGCCGGAGGGGATCAGCCAGTCTTGCGCCGAGCGGCTCTTGTAGGCCTTCGCGTGGCACGTCTTGCACGTGGCGCCCACGTCCTTCGTGAGGTGCTTCGTGTGGTTGAAGCGCAGCGTGACGTGCTGCACCGGGAAGATGACGTCGCTCGGCCCCTCGTCCGGATCGAACGCGCCCGGGGGCAGCATGGCCTTGGGAACGCGCTGATCACCGGGCAGCGGAGTCATCCCATGCAACTGCGCGGGAGGCGCCTCGGCGAGCGCCGCCGGGATCACGGCCACCATGACGAGCAGCGGCAGCAGACAAAAGAGCCACTTGCTCATTTGCCCACCGCCAGGGAGAGAGTGAGCATCGCGCGCAGCCGCTGCCCGACGAGCCGGTTCATGTCGTGCTCGAACTCGAAGCCGCCGTGCATGCGCGGCGCGAACTTGTAGCCCAGGCCGAGCACGTAGTTGAACGTCGTCGCATCGCGGTCCGGCTGCAGCTTGTCGCTCCACTGCCAGAGCCCCGCGCGGACGCTCGCCACGTAGCGCCCCTCGAAGACGTGCTGGCCCATGACGTCGGCGCCCACGCGGTCCCCGGCGTCGCCGAAGTTGCCGGCCCCGCGCAGCGTCACGAGGTTCACGCCGGTGCGGTAGCGCGCCGAGACGTTGGCGCCCTCGTCGAAGGGGTGCCCGTTCGTCGGGAAGCTCTCGTACGTCGGGCTGTAGTTCGGGTACGGCGAGTAGGCGAGGTTGGTCCCCGCCGTCGGGTTCAGGGGCTGCGTCTGCACGTCGTAGATGCGCAGGTGCCCGCCGCCGGCGACCGAGATGCGGTCGTTGACGTCCCAGTTCGCGCGCAGCCCCACGTCGTTCATCGGCTCGCCGGCGAAGAAGTTCCAGATGCTGTCGGCGTCGAACGTGGGCACGTAGTAGTCGTAGTCGGCGCTCACCGTGACCTTCTTGCCGATGTACCCGTCGATGGTCCCGTAGAGCTGGGTGACCTCGAGGTTGTAGAAGTCGTAGACGATCCCGGCCTTCGCCCCGCCCACGTCCGACCAGTTCGCGTCGACGGCGTAACCGAGTCGGTCCGACGAGATGCGCGTGCCGTCGTAGAACGTCGGCGCGTAGAGGCCTCCGGCGAACATCGAGGTGTTCGACTGCCCCGTGTCGTAGACGCGGCGGTAGCTGAGGCGCCCGTGCAGCCACGTGACGCCGGTGGACTCGAGGGCCACGCCGAACGCCGGCGCCACGTTCGCCGGCTGAAACTGCGGATAGAGCGACGGATCGTACCCGCTGCGGTCGCCGCGCCAGATGCCGCCTGCCTCGAAGCGCGAGGTGCTGAGCGGCATGCCCCCGCGCTCCTCGAGCCCTCCGTACGCCTCGGCCTTCACGAAGTACGGCGTCGTGACGCTCACCTCGCCGCCGTCGAAGGCCCACCAGCCGAGGGCATCGGTCACGTACTGCCGGCCGAGCTTGAAGCCGAGGATCCCGTGGAAGAAGCGCCGCCCCTCCACGTAGGCGTACATGAGGTCCACCATGCCCTGCGCGAGACCGGGCGTGAGCGCCGCGGGGTTGCCCACGTCGGTCTCGCCGCCGCCGATGGCGTAGTCCGCGTCGTACCGGAGGCGCGCGCGAAAGCTGAGCTCGGGCGCCATCGGATCGCCGACCGGCGTGTCGAGCAGGTCGTACGCGGAGATGCCCAGGGTCGTCGTGAGCCTGCGGCGCGCGAGCACCGTCTCGCCCGTCGGCGAGCGCACATCGTAGGCCTGCGCCGCCG
>DASVWO010000428.1:0-4420 GCA_036393165.1 Polyangiaceae bacterium
CGGCGGAGCGGGCTCGGCGTCGCCTCGGCATCCACGAGCCGGCTGCCGGGTAGAATGGACACCGTGGAGGTCGTGCTCACCATCGTGCTGCTCGGCGGCGGACCGCTGTTCTTCGCCGCGCTGGTGCTCGTCGCGTCGAGCACGAACCGCCAGCGACGCGAGACCCTCGTGGCGGCCATGCGCGAGCTCGACGCGACGGATGTCCGCGCGCGTCAATTCGGTCTGGAGGCCGTGGTGCGCGGCGTCCCCGTCCGCTGGGACATGCTCGGCGGCGGGCGCGGCAACGCGATTCACACCGTGTGCTCCGTGAGGCTCGAGCAGGCGCCGCACTTCCTCATGGAGCTGCGGCGGCAGACGGGCGACGAGCTCGAGCAGGTCCGCGCCGGGCGCGCCATCGACGTCGTCGTGGGCGATCCGGCGTTCGACGACGCGTTCATCGTGGAGGCTGCGCCGGCGGACGTGGCCAAGAAGCTGCTCGACGCGGACACGCGCCGCGGGCTGCTCGCGATGCAGCCGCTTCGCCTCGGCGTCTCCAAGGGCACCCTCTGGATCGATGTCATCGGCGTCGTCGGACACGTCGCCATCGCCAGGTCGGTGCTCGAGCTGGTGCTGGCGATGGCGCGCAGGATCGGCGAGCTGCCGCGGGCTCTCGCCGAGGATCGCATGGCGACCGAGGCACTGGAGGCGCCAGGCGCCGCGTACCGCGGAGCGACGCCCGATAGCGCGAGCGCCGTGGAAATCTGGTCGCCGGTGGCCGAGACCGAGATGGCCGCATTGGTCCTCGCACGAAAGCGTCGGGCGCAGCGGACTTGGCTGACGATGGGGGTCGGGATGGTCGTGTGGCTCGCCCTTTCCCTCGCTACGATGAGGTGCGCGCAACGATGAACACGCGGCTCGTCTTCGTTCTGGCTCCCTTGCTCGTTCACTGCTCGAGCGGCGGCGGTTCCGCCGCCAGCGGAGGCGACGCGTCGACGACGCCGGACGGGGTGACGACGGGAGGAGACGGCAGCGGGAGCAGCAGCAGCAGCGGCGGTGGGAGCGACTCCGGGAGCACCGGCGACTCGGGCACGACCGGGGGCGGCGACTCCGGCGATGCGGGAGGCGGCGGGTTCACCGTGGGCGGGTGCCGCGTGTTCGCACCGCAGTACTCGTACAACGTCGACGTCTCGCAGGCGGCGCTCGACGCGAACTCGGCGACGTACATCACGGGCCTCAAGACCGCCGCGCCGGTCATCGGCCTCGATTACCCAGGGGGCGAGATCTACAACGTGGTCCCGCAGTCGCAGGCGGCGGTGCCGGTGCAGACCGGAAGCTGGTTCGGCTTCGACTCGACGGGCACCTTCTTCTTCATGGCCGACGCGGGCGCGGCCATGGCGCCCATCCCCGGCGGCGTGCAGTTCGAGAACCAGGGCACGCCGAACGCCGACCACCACATGATGGTCCTGCAGCAGGGGTCTTGCGTCCTCTACGAGATGTACGCGTCGAACCCGACTGGCCCGACCACGGGATGGGAGGTGCTCGCGCAGTGGGACCTCCACGCCGCGAACGAGCAGATCCCGGACCCCCTCGAGATCGGGAGCACCACCGCCGCCGGCACTCCGCTGCTCCCGGGCGTCATCTGGCCGGACGAGGTGGCGGCCGGCGAGATCACGCACGCGATCGACATCGTCATGCCCGCCAACGCCATCGCGAAGTGCCAGTACGTGCACCCGGCGTCCGACGGCGCGTGGAGCGCGACCGGCAGCTTCCCGTACGGCGGACGCCTTCGCCTCAAGGCGAGCTACGACATGACCAAGGTCACAGGGACGCAGGCGAAGGTGGTGCTCCGAGCGCTCCAGAAGTACGGCATGTTCAACACGGACATCAGCGGCGAGACCCGCTCGTCGTTCCGGCTCGGAGGCCTCGGCCCCAACCAGCCGTGGAACATGGCGGACATCATGCAGCTCGGGAACCTCACGTGGGACGACTTCGACGTCGTGGATCTCGGCACCGTGTACACGATGAAGGGGTGCATGTAGCTCGCGAGAGGTCACGAGGGCTCGCGAGCGTGCGCGAGACGGGTGCAGCGAGCCTGCAGGGATCCACAGAGCCGGGAGGTACGGCGCGTGCACGGGGTGCGAGTGGATCCGCCCATGCTCACGCTCACGCCCGATGCGACCACCACCGTCCAGGACGCGGCCAACGCGGCGGGCTGCTCGACCACCGCCGTGGAGGGGCTGAGCAAGCAGATCGTCGACGAGATCAACTGCTTGATCGGCCCCGGCACCCTCGCGCTCGTCCCGCAGGAGCCGAACCTCGTCTTCAGCGCATCGAGCTTCACGTACCTGCAGACGCCCGCACGCGACGACCTGGTGAAGGTGCTCCAGGCGAACGCCGGGATGACGATGAACGTGGACTCGATGCTGCGCACAGTCGCCCAGCAGTACCTCCTCTATGACTGGTACAAGGCGGGCCTCTGCGGCATCCAGCTCGCGGCGACGCCCGGCACGTCGAACCACGAGCAGGGGCTCGCCTTCGACACGTCCGACTACAACGCGTGGATGACCGCGCTCGATAACGGCGGGTTCAAGTGGTACGGCAGCGCCGACGTCGTGCACTTCGACTACGCGGGGAGCGGTGCCGTGGATCTGAACGGCAAGGACGTCCTCGCGTTCCAGACGCTGTGGAACCTCAACAACCCCGGCGACATGATCGCCGAGGACGGGCAGTACGGGCCCGAGACCGAGGCGCGCCTGCAGAAGACTCCGGCCGACGGGTTCGCGACGGGAGCGTCGTGCACGTCGTCGAACGATGCGGGAGCTCCGCCGCCGAAGGACGCGGGGGCGGGAGACGCATCGGCCGGTGGACACGGGGATGCAGGCGGCGGGAGCGGTAGCGGAGGCTCGATCGACTCCGGCGCCGGCGGGCCGGGCATGGACTCCGGGGGCGGCGGAGGTCCCATGACGGGCGGCGAGGACGCCTCCGGCACCCCCACCGGCGGCGACGACGCCGCGGCTCCGAACAGCACGCAGTACGACTCGAACGGAGGCGGATGCGCCTGCCGCGAGACGCCGACCAGTGCGGGTACCGCGGGAGCCTGGCTCGTCGCGGTCGGCCTCGCGCTCGTGATGGCCCGTCGATCCCGGGCCCCTTGACGGCCCCGCGGGCGCGATGTCCTCATCTTGCCCATGGCGCCGACGCCGGATCCGTACGGGGTCCTCGCTCCCTCCTTCTTCGAGGATCCGTACCCGGCCTACGCGCGCATGCGTGAGGAGCCGGCGCCGCCCTTCGTCGCGGCGTGGGGCGGATGGGCGCTCGCTCGCTATGCCGACGTGTCCTCCGGCTTTCGGGATCCGCGGCTCTCGGCGAGACGCAGCGGGACGTACACGTCGAAGCTTCCGGAGCCCCTCCGCGAACGCCTCGCGCGCCTCACGAACAACCTCGCGGCGTGGGCGCTGCTCATGGACCCGCCGATGCACACGCGCGTGCGCGCCCTCATCAACAAGGCCTTCACCCCGCGCGTGGCGGAGGCGCTGAGGCCGGCGGTGGCCGAGATCGCGCGCGGGTTGCTCGACGAGGCGCTCGCGGGCGGCGACGGCCTCGACGTCGTCGAGTCGCTGGCCAATCCGCTGCCGGTGCTCGTCATCGGCGATCTCCTCGGCCTGCCGCGCGACGACCGGCACCGGCTCAAGAAGTGGTCTGACGCGCTGGCGGCCGCCATGGGCGCGCCGCAGCCGAGCCTCGAGCTGGCCACCGCGGCGTGCGATTCGGTCGTGGAGATGGAGGCGTACTTCCGCGACGCGCTCGACGAGCGCCGCCGCGCGCCCGGGGACGATCTCCTGAGCCAGCTCGTCATCGCGCGCGACGGGGGAAAGCTGCTCGACGAGCAGGAGCTGCTCTCGACGTGCACGATGCTCCTCTTCGGGGGCCACGAGACCACGACGAACCTCATCGCGGTCGGGCTGCTCGCACTGCTGCGAAACCCGGAGCAGATGAAGCGACTGCGCGCGATCGAGGAACACGAGGCGACCGAGGCGTGGCCGCGTGCCATCGACGAGCTGATGCGCTTCGATTCGCCGGTGCAGCGGATGGGGAGACTCGCGGGCGAGGACATGGACCTCGCGGGCTCCCAGGTGCGTGCCGGGGATCGCGTCTTCCTCGTGATGGCCTCCGCGCACCGTGACGAGAGCGTCTTCACCGGCGCCGATCGGCTCGACGTGGGGCGCGAGGAGGGCCGTCACCTGGGGTTCGGACTGGGCGCGCACTACTGCGTCGGCGCTGCGCTCGGCCGCATGGAGGCCGAGATCGCGCTGCGAGAGCTGCTACGGAGGGCGGAGAACATCGAGCTCGCGAACGGGGACCTGCGATGGCACCACAACGCGAGCATCCGGGGGGTTCAGGGCCTGAGAGTGCACACGTGAGGTGTCGGCAATGATCGAAT
>DASVWO010000429.1:0-6176 GCA_036393165.1 Polyangiaceae bacterium
ACTCGAGCCGCAACCGCTCGGCGAGCGTGCGCATCCCCATCACGGGCCCGAACCCGAAGACGCGCCGCATCGAGGTGGAAGTCGGCCACCACGAGGTCGCGAGCGGCGGGCAGTGCGAGATCGGCATGAAGTTGAACCGCCTGATGCCGTGCGCCGATCAGCTCATGTGGTTCAAGTACGTGGTCAAGAACGTCGCGCGCAAGCACGGCAAGGCGGCCACGTTCATGCCGAAGCCCATGTTCGGCGACAACGGGAGCGGCATGCACTGCCACCAGTCGCTGTGGAAGGAGGGCAAGCCCCTCTTCGGCGGTGACGGGTACGGTGGGCTGAGCGACACGGCGCTCCACTACATCGGCGGCATCATCAAGCACGCGAAGAGCATCGCGGCGCTGACGAACCCGACGACCAACTCGTACCGCCGCCTGGTGCCGGGCTTCGAGGCGCCGGTGAACCTCGCGTACTCGAGCCGCAACCGCTCGGCGAGCGTGCGCATCCCCATCACGGGCCCGAACCCGAAGACGCGCCGCATCGAGGTGCGCTTCCCGGACCCGAGCTGCAACCCGTACCTCGCCTTCAGCGCGATGCTCATGGCGGGCCTCGACGGCGTGCAGAACAAGATCAACCCGGGCGACCCGATGGACAAGGACATCTACGCCCTGTCCCCCGAGGAGCTGAAGGACGTGCCGCAGATGCCGGGCAGCCTCGAGGAGGCGCTCGACACGCTGGAGCGCGATCACGAGTTTCTCCTGCGTGGCGACGTCTTCACGAAGGACGCGCTCCACGAGTGGCTCGAGTTCAAGCGCAACCGCGAGCTCAATCCGATCCGGATGCGCCCGACGCCGTACGAGTTCTACCTCTACTTCGACATCTGAGAGCCGCGTCGTAGACTGAAGGAGTGACCCGGCGGCGCGCGGCGATCGTCTCTGCGTACGCCGGGATGCTCACGCTCCTCCTCGTGCTCGGCACGCGCGCCGGGTTCGGCGCGTACGTCTGGCTCGGGCAGAGCACGTGGGAGCATGCCCATGCTGCGCACGGCGCGCTCGCGTGGGCTTTCTGGGTGGCACTCAACGGGATGGGGTGGGCGCTGATGGGGCCGTGGCTCACCATGCTCCTGGCGTGCGCGGCGCCGGTGGCCGTCGTCGCCGTCGTGGCACGCGCGCGCGCTTGGCGGCGCGTCAGCGCCGGCCTCGCCGATCCGCTCGAGGACCTGAGGCGACGCCCATGGGCGATGCGCCTGGCTGCGTGGGCGCCGGCCGCGGCGTATCTCGCGCTCTATCTCCGACGCTTGTTCACTTTCACGCTTCCGTCGAGCGATCCGCTCGCACTGGCGGTGGTGCACGATCTCCTGCCCTTCGTCCTCGTCGCTCTCGGCATCGGGAAGCTGGGGAGCATGGTCGTGCGCGAGCTGGTGGAGCCGGTGCGGGACGAGCGGGCGCCGTCGCCGCCGAGGGCGGAGGGCGACGTCGTCTTCTCGGCCATCGCGGTCTCGTCGCGCACGCGAGGCGCCATCGGGATGATGGGCGTCGCGTCGGCTGCGATGGCGTTGTGGGTGGGGACGGCGCCGATCGCGACGCTCGTGGAGAGCCCGGCGTTCCTCGCGGCGGTCGCGGCGTACGTCGCGGCGGCCGCGGGCGCGGCGTACGCGTTTCGCCGGGCCTCGAGGGTCACCGTCGGGATCGACGGCGTGTACGTGGGCGAAGCGGCGAGCGTGCGCTTCTTCGCGTACCGCGAGATGGACGAGGCACGTGCGGCGGGGGCGGACCTCGAGCTCGTGCGCGACGGGAGAGTGGTGCTGCGGCTCCAGCTCCACGGGGATGACGCCGGCCGGCGCGACGAGGTGCTCGCGCGCATCGCGGCGGCCATCGCGCGCGCCCGCAGCGGCGAGACGCGCGGCGCCGAGGCCCTCGTGCAATCGATGGCCGCGAGGCGCAACGTGGTCGCCGCGGCGATCGAGCCGCCGGGCTATCGCGAGGCGTCGCTCACGCGCGAGCATCTCTGGGAGCTCGTGGAAGGCGCGGCGACCGACGCGCCGACGCGCACGGCGGCCGCCGAGGCCCTGGTGCTCACGTTGCCGCTCGACGGCGACGAGCGCTCGCGACTGCGGGTCGCCGCGTCGCGCGTGGCCGACCCGCGCGTGCGCGTGGCGCTCGGGTCGCTCGCGCGCGAGGAGGCGGAGGATGAGGCGGAGCCGGGCGAGGCCGAGGGGCAGTCGGAGCGCGAGCTCTCAGTCTGATCCTTCGTCGCCGTCCTCGCCGACGCTCTCGGTGCACCAGTCGCACATCTTGGGCGGCATCTCCGACGCGCGCTCCATGCGGTCCTCGGGAACGTCGGCGAGGGCGATGCCGCACACGGTGATCTCGCCGTCGTAGGACCAGTGGCCGAGGCCGTCGATGATCACGAGCTGCACGTGGCGACGCGTATCACGCCGCTCGGTCAGCCGCCGCTGCTGCAGGTGATGGTGCCGGCGTCTGGATCGACACCGCTGCAGATGCCGCACCCGGCGCACTGGCAGGAGAGGGGCTGGCCGGCGCAGGGATTGGGCGCGCAGGCGACGGTCAGGCATCCCGGCTGGGCCGGCGGAGGCAGGCAGTTGTCGTGCGTGATGCACACCTGGCCGGTCGGGCAATCTGCCGCGGTCGTGCACGCCGGCGCGGCGTCGCCTCCCGAGGCGCCGTCTGGACCCGCTTCCCGGGTCGCGCCGTCCTGGGCGGCGCTCTCGACGGCGCCGTCGGTGCCGCCCGCGTCGGGCGAGCCCGTGCCGCCCTGACTGCCGCAGCCGGCGAGGAGGAGAAGCAAGAGGGAAGGGGCAAGCTTGGCATTCGCGAACATGCGCGCGTCCGTCAGCAAGATCGTCGCCAGCGTTGCACCGCGCGAAAACCGGGTGATTCCGCGACGAAGCGCGCTGCCATCGCGTGCCACCGGGCGATCCTCGTGTCGCGCCGTCAGGGGGCTCCCGCGCGACGCTGGACCTCGAGCTCCACGTAGCGGTGAAACATCGCGAGCTCCTCGTCGGACATGACGATGGGCCGGATCTCGCCGTCGCCGAGGGTCGCGCCGACCTTCTCGCGCAGCCGCCCCTCGGCGTCCCGGAGCTGCGCATCGGACATCCTGCGCGACCAGTCGAGCTGCGCCAGGTCGTACACTCGCAGCGCCCGCAGCAGCGCGGTCGGCAGCGTGCTCGTGTGGCACTCGCCGCAGTTGCGATCGAGCGCCTCCCGCGCCGCCTCGCGCAGCACGCCGAGATCGTCCACGGCCATCTGCGCCGCAATCCCGGCCTCCGGCGCGTCGTGAGCCGCCCGGCGCGAGCACCCGGCGAGCACGCACGCCAGGAGGGTCACGGCCGCGCCGAGCGAAAGCCTCACGGCACGAGTGTACTTGCCCCGAAGCAGGACCTCACAGCGTCAGGAGGAACGCCTCGAGGTTCGCCTTGTCGGTCGCGGACAGTTGCGCGCCGAAGTAGTGGCCGCCGTTCTCCACGTAGTCGCTGCAGAGCGACTGCCCGGTCGCCGGATTCACGTTGGCGAACGCGCCCACCGGCGTCCCGGCCGGGATCGGCACGGCCTGGCCGCCGATGCTGACCGTGATCGCCACGGTCGTCGTCTGCACCGAGCCCGCCTCGTTCCGCGTCGACGGATTCAGGAGCTGGTTGAACGCGGCCTCGAACGCGGCCACTCGCCCGGCGACGCTCGGGTCGCTGGACGACGGGCCGAGCCGGTTGTTGTGGAAGAAGGGCGCGGTCGCCCAGATGCCGTAGAGCGGAACGTCGCGGTAGTAGCCCGGACCGCGCGCCTTCAGCTCGTCCGAGCTGAACGCGGCCCAGATGCGCCCCGTTTCCCAGTTGGTCGTGAGGGAGCGACACGCGTTCGTGCCGACGTCGCCGGGCGGCTCTCCCATCGGGTTGAAGCCGCTCGCGACGTGAACCAGGTCGTCGGAGTACACGTTGTGGGGCGAACCGAGACCCTGCCCGTTCGAGTGACACGAGGCGCAGTTGGCCTGGAAGACGGTGCCGCCCGCCTCTGCCGCATCCTTGTTGATGTACTGCGACCCACCCGGCGCGTGCGCCAGCGAAGGCGGAGGCGTCAGGGCCGCGTCGTTGATGAACGCGCACATGTCGCCCACGTCGTTCTGCTCCGCCACGAAGTCCGGGCATGCCGCGGCGCAGGCGGCGAGGTCGATCGGCGTCTGCGTCCCGCCGGGACCGTTCGTGAGGTGGGGCAGCATGCACTGCGCCGCGCACATGCCGATGTTGAAGTACACGCGCGTCGCCGCGAGCTGGCAGCCGACGTCGTCCTCGCCTCCCTGCCCGGCGCGGTGCGCCTGACCACTGGTCACGCCGTTCGAGTTCAGGAGCACACTGTTCTGGTGGACGCTGAAGTACGGCCGATCCGGGAAGTCGAAGAACTGCGTGATGATGCCCGGGTTGTTGATGCCGTCGCTCTCGATGGCCGTCGTGTCGACCGTCCCGGCGGCCCAGGTGTTGAACACCTGCCAGCGCGGATCGCTGGGAGGCAGGTTCGCCCCGAAGATCCTGCCGATCTGGATGTACTGGTTGCCCGTCGTGAGCGAGACGTTGGCCCAGCTCGGATTGTTCGGGTCGGCCGGGGGATTCTGGGCGTTCAGGCCCGCGTGACAGCCCGCGCACGCGACCCCGACGAGGATGGGCGAGTTGGTGGCGCTCGGAGCTTGGGTCGGGTCGAACAGCGGATTCGGATACTGGCGGATGCCGACGATCCCCGTGGGCGCGCCTTCGACCGGCGCGTCCGGATCACCCGCGGCGACGTCGGGCGGACACACGTCGAGCCCGCCGCCCGGATTGGCGGTGCAGTTGGGATCGTTGACGACGCCCCACGCCTGGAAGCGCTGCGAGCGCGGGGTGAGGAGAACCTGGTTGAGCCCGATGGTCAGGTCGAGCGCCTGTGGCAGGAGCAGCGTGAAGAACTGCTCGCCGCCGAAGGTCGCCTTGAGCCAGAGATTCTGCCCGTGGGTGAGCTGCGTGGTGGTCGGCTGCGACGAGGTCGCCGCCCCGGAGACGGACTCCCCTTGTTGCGACGTCTCCGACCCGTAGCCACCGCCGCTCGCTCCGCACGCTGCTCCCCCGATGCTGGCGGCGAGGACCGTCGCCGCGAAGATCGTGAACCTGGACTGCTGGGCTCGAGCTGCATTCATGCCGCGCCAGCTCAGCAAGACCGTGGCCAGACCGATTCATGGGGACCCATTGTCATGGCAGGCCCCAGAACATCACACACGGGACGCGCCCCTCTCTCGAAGATTTGCGCCGGCACGGTGCGCGCGAGGCCTCGCGCGTGTAACCCCTCGGAGTCCACGGACGCTGAACGCTCGAGTTACCGAGGGGGTTCAGCGGCGATCCAGTGGACGTCGCGTCAGCCCGCGCACGCGAGCTCGAGGGACTGCAGGTGCTCGGCGACCAGCTTGGCGGTCGCGAGGTCCAGCTTGTCGCCGTAGAAGGCGCGCACGCGCTTCACGAAATACGGCCAGGTGTGCCTGCGCAGAAGCGCGCGCAGCTCGCGCTCGAAGTCGGCGGCTGCTTCCTGCTGCATTCCTCCGGCGGGGCCCTCGTCGTCAGGACCGAGATGTCGAGACCGCATGGCTCAGTACCTCCGAGGCATTTAGTGACTCACAGGTGAGTTACTGTCAAGGCTCCTCGAGGGCGTCGCTTTCGAGCAAGAAAGCCGGCCCCCGACCCACCCTGCCGCAACAGGGGAGCCGAGGGCCGGCGCGTCTGCTGCCGCCTACTTCACGAGGATCGACACGGGCGGACTCCAGTCGCTCTCGCCGGCCTTCACGACCGACTTGAACCGGAACTCCACCGTCGTGCCGGACGTGAGGCCCGTGACGGTCGTCTTGGCCTGGAGCGTCGATGCTGCCGACACCCAGGTCTTGCCGCCGTCGGTGCTGTACTGCCACTCGTACGACGCCCGCCGCGCCGCCGCCGCCGTCACCAGTTCCACCGTGCCGGAGTTGGCCCCCGGCCTGGCGGCGAAGACGCGCGGCTTGCGGACCGGCTCCTTCCTGACGGCGACGCCTGCGCTCTCGATGATCGAGGTCGCGTTCTCTGCATTGGCGTCGGCGGTCACCTGAATGTAGGCCTTCAGGTGCTGCAGCAGAGAGACGAGCGCGGTGCGCTGTTCGTTGCGCGTCGCGACGGCTCCCTTGGT
>DASVWO010000430.1:0-10290 GCA_036393165.1 Polyangiaceae bacterium
CGCGTTCGCGCTCCGCTCGCGCAAGCATTTGGCATCGGATACTCCCCGGGGGAGCGCGGCCGCTCCCCCCGTCCCCCACCCATACCCGCGACGCGACAAAGGAAGCTCACGCTGGTCCCGTGCGCGACTTCAGCCCCAGGCGCCCGCCGAGCGCCGCGGCGGGCACCAGGAGCAGCACCGTCACGAGCGGCCCCAGCGAGAGCCCCGCCTGCATCCAGGCGAGCACCGAGGCGACGAGCGCCGCCGCCAGCCCCGCGAGCCCCGCCTCGCGCACGCCCACGCCCGCCGCGCCCCACCGGCCCACGAGATAGCCGCCCGCCAGCGCCGCCAGGACGCTGCTCACCGCGAAGAACCCGGCGCTGACGAGCACCGACCCGTCGCCGCCCCCGAAGCGCCTCCCTGCCAGCCCGGCCAGGTACGCGAGCGGCGTCCACACGACGAAGATGGCGACCGCCCCGAAGCCCACCCACTGCCACGGCGGGCGCGGCGGCTCGTCTGCCGCCGGCTCGCCCGGCGCCTTGAGCACCGGCAGCCGCCGCTTCGTGTCCATCCGCAGCAGGGTAGCGCAGCCTGTGGTACCAGCCGGCCCATGCACCCCCGGCTCGACCCCGCCGTCGCCCGCAGCGTGGTGCGCATGCGCGTCCGCTTCGCCGAGACGGACCTGATGGGCATCGTCCACCACGGCAGCTACGCCCTGTACCTCGAGCAGGCGCGCGTCGAGTGGCTCCGCCGCCGCGGGGTCCACTACGCCGAGTGGGCCGGCCGCGGGATGCACCTCGCGGTGGTCGAGCTGCGGGTCAAGTTCCGCGCTCCCGCCCGCTTCGACGACGAGCTCGACGTGGAGACCATCCTGGCCCACGTCGGCGCGGCCAGCATGCGCTTCGACTACCGGGTCACCCGGCACCCCGACGGGGTGCTCCTGGCCGAGGGCCACACCCTGCTCGCCTGCGTCGACGGCCAGGGCGCCCTGCGGCGGATGCGGGCCGACTGGCTCGAGGTCCTCGCGCGTCAGGAGCGCTCCTAGCGCCTCGAGTTGGATCGCAACGCGGGCATGACGGTAGACTCCGCCCTCATGGGTCCCGTCCGTCTCCCCCGGGCACTCCTGCTGGCGGCGCTCGCGGCCGGCGTGCTCGCGTGCAGCAGCGGCGGGTCCAAGCGCCTGCAGGGGAAGTGGCGCGGGCTGCGCGCCGAGGGCGTGGCGGTCGCGTCGCAGGCGGCGGCGAACGCGTTCGCCACCGGCATGACGCTCGAGGTCGCGGGCGACTCCATCACGGTGACCACGCCGCACGACAAGCAGTCGGGCCGCTACAAGGTCGTGCGCGAGGACAAGTCGACGCTCGTGCTCTCCACGGACAAGGACGGGCCGAAGGAGCCGCAGACCTTCACCTTCGTCGACGACAAGACGCTCAAGTGGCTCGTCATGGACGGCGAGCAAATCGTGTTCTCGAAGCAGTAGCGGGGATCCTCGGTTTGGGTGGGGGACCGGGGGAGCGGCCGCGCTCCCCCGGAGAGCATCCGAGGCCACGTGTCTGCGCGAGCGGAGCGCGAACGCGCGGAGCGAGCGCCCATGTTGCACTGTCGCCTTCCTACGTTAACCAACAGAGCGATGCGCGAGGGGAAGCCCAGCTTCACGGCGGCGGCGGTGGCGGCGGCGCGCGCCGTCCGGGGCGTCGATCCGCTCGCGCAGGGGCTGGTCGACGGCGCGCTCGGTTGGCTCGTGCGCGTGGGGCGCGCGGGCAGGGCGCCGGCGGCGGCGCTGAACCTGGCGACGCTCGGGCTGCTCGATCACATCGAGATGCGCACGCGCGCCATCGACGCGGCCGTGCGCGAGGGCGTGGCGTCCGGGGCGGCGCAGCTCGTCATCCTGGGCGCGGGGCTCGACGCGCGGGCCTGGCGCATGGCCGACCTGGCCTGCGTGCACGTCTTCGAGGTGGACCACCCGTCGACGCAGGCGTTCAAGCAGGCGCGCGTGGGCGGGCGGCGGCCGACGGCGCGCGACGTTCACTTCGTCGCCGTGGACTTCGCGCGCGACGATCTCGGTGAGGCGCTCGCCGCGGCCGGCCACGACGCGAACGCGCCCACGTTCTGGATCTGGGAGGGCGTCACCATGTACCTGCCGCGCGAGGCCGTGCGAGCCACGCTGGCGGTGGTCGCGGAGCGGTCGGCTCCGCGCAGCCGCGTCGCCGTGACATACGCGACGCCGGTGGGCACGCCGCTCGGCCCGGCCGCGGTGCGCGTCGCCAACGTGGCGTTTCGCGTGATGGGCGAGGCGATCGTGGGGCTCATCGCGCTCGAGGACATGCACCGGGAGCTCGCGGCGGCGGACTTCCGCGTGATCGACGACAGCCCCGCGTCCGAGTGGGGCGTCCGCTACGGAGGCAAACAGCGCCGCTTGCTGCTCGTCGACGAGCGCCTCGTCGTCGCCGTCAACGCCGCGTCGCCTCGCGCGTCACGCGCAGCGTGAGCGACTGATCGCCGCGGCGCACCGAGAGCAGCACGTCGTCCGCCACGGGTCCCTCCAGCCTCGCGCGCGCCTCCTTCATGGTGTCGACGTGCGCGCCGTCCACCGCGAGGATCACGTCCCCCGGCGCGAGCCCCACGCGCTCGGCCTCGCTGCCCTCGACCACGTGGACCACGACCACCTCCACCGGCGCGTCGGTCTCGCCCAGCGTGACGGCGACGTTGCCGCTCGCCCCGGGCTCCTTCGAGGCGGCCCCGTCGCCTGCGTCGCGCGAGAGCACGATGCGCACGCGGTCCGTCGTGCGGCCGGACACGACCTTCACGTCTCGCACGCGCGCGCGGCCGATGTCGGGCGCGTACGCCTCGAGCGTCAGCGTGCCCTCCGGGAGCTCGTGCAGCGCGAAGTGCCCGCGCGAGTCCGCCACGGCGACACCCGCGGGCGTCGACCCCACCGCGAGCCACGTCGGCACGCGATCTTGCGCCACGCGCGCGCCCGGCACCGGGTCTCCGTTCGCGTCCACCACGTCGCCCTCGACGGCGCCCTCCTCGGCGAGCTCCACGCGCGGGATCTCGAACGCGCGCCGGCCCTCGCTGTCGGGGATGGCCAGGGTCCGCGTGACCGGCGCGTATCCCGCGGCGCGCACCTGCAGCTTCGCGCTGCCCGGCGCGAGGCCCCCGAGCGAGAAGGCACCCGCCGCGTCGGTGCGCGCACGGCGCACGCCGAGATCCGTGTAGAGCGTGACCTCGGCGCCCGCGATCGCGTCGCGACCGCGCGCCGCGACGACCTCCCCCGTCGCGCTCTCGGCCGGCGCGAGGGCGACGCGTAGCGACTCCTCGCTTCCGTCGGTCGTCAGCACCTTCGGCGCGCGCCCCGGGGCGCTCACCTCGATGCGCAGCGGCAGCCCACGCGCGCGCTTGAGCGCCGTCGCGCCGTCGCGGTCGGTGAACGCGGTGGTGCGCAGCGGCACGTCCGCCGTGAGCGAGCTCGCGCTGACCTGCGCCGCGTCGAGCGGGAAGTCGCGCTCGTCGACCACCGTGACCGCCAGCGGGTCGCGCGCTTCCGGGAGCTTCACCGTGACCTGCTTCTTGCCGCCCTCGGGCACGGCGACGGTCAGGTGCAGGTCCGGCTGCGTGTCGTCGCCGTCCACTCCCGCCGTGAGGCTCACCTCCGCCGGCAGCGCGGCGAACGCGAACGTGCCATCGGTCGCCGTGCGCGTCGTGCGCTCGAGCGACCCGCGGGTCGCGCTCACCGTCACGCGCGCACCGTCGACGGGCCGGTCGTGCGCGTCGACGACGGTCCCCTCGAGCGAGCCGCCCTCGTGCATCACGACCTCCACGTGCGCCTCCCCGCCGGGCGCGAGCGTCACGAGGTCGCTCTGCGCCTCGACGTACTGCGGGTGGTGCACGATGGCGCGGATGCGCCCCGGTGACGCAGGGCTCGCGCGGAACTCTCCGCGCGCATCCGTCACCCAAGGCTCTATCGAGGCTTCGGGCTTCAGGCTCCGGACCGCAGCAAAGGCCGCCGACCCCGCCGAAGCCTGAAGCCCGGAGCCCGAAGCCTCGTGAGGGATCGGCGGTACCGGACCCGGCACCACTCCGAGCTCTCCCATCGGCTGCAGCGGCGCGGGCCCGGAGAGCATGGCGTCGAAGTGCGCCGCCTGGAAGCTCGCGCGACGCGGGTCGTCGACGATGGGCGCCCCGCTCGGGTCGGTGCCGACGATCTCGATCGTCGCCCCGTCGACCGGGTACCCGCGCGCGTCGACCACGTGCCCCGTGAGGGTCCCCGCGCGCACGAGCACGACGCGCGTCTCGGGCGGCGGCGGGTCGGCGACCGCGACGCCGCCCCGCGTGACGAATCCTTCGGCCCGCACGCCGAGCGTCGCGCTCCCCGGCGCGATGGGCCCGAGCCGCGCGCGCCCCTTGGCGTCGGTCGTCGCCTCGAGAGGAAACGGCGAGAGGCCGCCCTCGGCCAGCGTCACGCTCGCCGAGCGCACGGGGTCCGCGTCGTCGCCTTCACCGTCGGTCACCCGCACCGCCACGAAGCGCCCCGGCGCCACGTGCAGGACGACGCTCTTCTCTTCACCGCGCGCAAGCAGCACGCCGAGCTCGATCGGCGACACGCGATCGCCCGCCGTCGCGCGCAGCGCGTAGCTCCCCGCCACCAGCGCCCCGATTCGCACGTTGCCCTGCGCGTCCGCCGTGGCCGACCGCGCCGGCCAGAGCGTCGCCCCCGCCGTCTCGACGCGCGCCCCCGCGACCGGCGCGTCGCCCTCGTCGACGACGTGCACCACGATCGCGCCCAGCTTGCGCAGCACGACGCGCGCCGTCTCCCCGTCCTGCTCCACGCGCGCGCTCTCCTCCTCGTACCCGGGCGCGCGCGCGGTCACGTGCCACGGGCCCGCCGCGAGCCGTCCGACACGCGCGCTCCCGTCGGTCGCGGTCCGCGCGCCCACCGGCAGCGGGTCGCCCGGCTCGTGCACCTCGATCTCTGCGCCCGCCAGCGCTGCCCCCGCCTCGTCGTGCACGACGGCGAACAGCACGTGCTCCGGCTCGAGCTCCATCGTCACCGCCCGCAACCCCGGCTCGACGACGAGCCGGCTCGACGCACGCGCTCGCCCCGGCGCATCCGCGAGAAGCCAGGCTTCCCCGCGAGGCAGCGCGACCAGATGCGCCAGCCCCGCGGCGTCCGTCTCGTGCGCATCCGCCAGATACGCGAGCCCCTCGATCATCGCCAGCGCCCGCACGTGCGCCCCCGAGAGGGGCGGCCCCCCGGGGCCGTCGCGCACGGTCACCTCCAGGGCGCCGTCACGGTCGCGCACGTCCTCCGGCACCGGCGGCGCCACGAGGTCGCGCACCACGTCGTGCACCGTCGCCCCCGGCAGGCCGCCGACGCACAGGACGACCGCGAGCCACGCGGCGGTCGCGCGCACCCAGCGCAGCCATGGGGCGCGGGGGAGGGGCCCCGCGACGACAACTGAATCGATACCGCGGGTCACCCTGTCGGAGAGCGTAGGCGGCCGCGTGGCAATGGACCAACGTTCCGCCGCCGCCCTGCTACGATCGACGATGGTGGGGCACCGGGCCTCTCTTTCGGCGGGCGTGCTCGCGGGCACGGCGCTTCTCGTGGCGTGCGGCAGCGAGTCGATGCCGCCGGTGCTCGGGGGCGCTGCCGGCAACGACGCGGGCGCGCCCTCCGACGGCGGTCCGTCGCTCATCAGCGACGCGAGTCCGGTCATCAAGGACTGCGGCGTGGGGCCCGACGGCGGCGTGTGCGCGTGCGTCGACCAGCCGCTCGTGGTCGACCCGCCCACGCTCTACTTCGTGCTCGATCGCTCCGGGAGCATGGCCGACCTGAACAAGTGGAACACCGTCCGCACCGTGCTCGAGACGGTCACGGTGCGACTCGGAGGACGCGCGGCGTTCGGCGCGGCGGTGTTCCCCGATCCCACGGCCGACGGGTGCGCGGTCGGCCGGCAGGTCGTCCCGCCGAGGGTCGGCGACGGCCTGAACGCCCAGCCGGGACCGGACGACCTGGCGCTGTTCTACACGCTGAATCACATCGGCGCGAGCGGCGGGACGCCGACGGCGGCGACCCTGAAGGCGCTGCTGCCCCAGCTCCAGGCCATCAAGGGCAAGACGTACGTGATCCTCGCGACCGACGGTGGCCCGAACTGCAACGCGAACGCCTCGTGCTCCGCCGCGATGTGCACCTGGAACATCGAGGGCGACAACGGCTGCTCCCCCGCCGCCGACGCCGGCGACTGCTGCACGGCGCCGAACAACCTCGCGTGCCTCGACGCGCAACCGACGATCGACGCGGTCGGAGCCATCGCCGCCGCCGGGATCCCGGTCTACGTCGTCGGCGTCCCGGGCAGCGAGCCGTACGCGAGCCTGCTCGACCAGCTGGCCACGACCGGCGGGACCGCGCGTTCGAGCGAGCCCCTCTACTACGCCGTGTCCACCGCCGACGAGCAGGCGCTCCTCTCGGCGATGAGCCAGATCGCGGCGAAGGTCACCGGCTCGTGCACCCTCATGCTCGACCAGGCGCCGCCCGATTCGTCGCTCGTCAACGTCTTCCTCGACGGCAGCGCCATCGCGCAGTCGGGCCCCGACGGCTGGACCCTCAACGGCACGACCGTCACCATCCTCGGCAAGAGCTGCCAGGCCATCCTCGACGGCGACGTCCTCGACGTCCGCGTCGTTGCCGGTTGCCCCACCCTCACGCACTGAGCCCGCGCGGACTCAGTGAACCGTGTACCAGCGCCCCTCGTGCTCGATCACGGGGACGCCGGGGCGGACGTGGGCCGGGAGGTCGTCTTCCTCGCCCGGGATGCCCTTCTCGCGCTCCATGCGCTCGCGCGCCGCGGCCTCGGCCGCATCCATTTCGGCTTCCTCGCGCGCCCACTGCTCGAGCTTGAGCTTCGCGCGCTTGCGCCGCCTCACGAACGCGACGATCGCCAGCACGCTGATGAGTCCCCAGAGCGCCGTGCCGCCCGTCACCGCCGGCAGCAGCCCGAAGCGATGGCTCACGTCGAGCCTCCACTCGTACTCGAGCTTGCGCAGGTCCGTGTCGTACGCGTCGCCGAGCGCCCGGTCGAACGCGATCCCGGCGCGCACGCGCTGCACGAGCGATCCGAAGCGCGCGCGATCGTCGTCGCGCATCATGAAGCGCACGAGGTCCGCCGACTCGGCGTAGGCGATGCCGGCCTCCGAGCCCTCCGCGGGGAAGCTGCGATCGAGATCGTCGAACGGCACGAGCGACTTGCTCAGCGTGGCCTGCCAGAGCGTCTGCACGCGGGCCGTCCACGCCTCGCCCGACTCGTGCACAGCGAGCCCCTCGTCGAACCACCGGGGCACGTGCCGGCCGCCGACCGCGTCGGTCAGCGCCAGGTGCATCAGCTCGTGCCGCGAGAGCTCCGGCAGGTCGGTCGCCTCCCACGTGTGCGGCGCCTGCATCGAGAGAATCGCCAGGTGCAGCAGCGGCCACGCGACGCCCGACGCGTACTCGGGCACCGGCGCGCCCTCGGGCGCGAGCGCCTTCATCTGCTCCGGGTCGCGGGCGATGCGCACCAGCGCGTGCTCGAGGACGGGCTGTCCCAGGTCGCCCGCGATGCGCGTGCGGAACTCCTCGGCGTCGGCGGCGAGCGACGTGGCGCGATCGCGCACGCTCGAGGGGAACTCGAGGACGAGCCATCCGTCGTCGATGCGCTGGAAGCCCGCGGGGAGGGACGGGAGCTTGGCCGCCGTCGGCTGCACCATCACGCCCACGTCGCGCGGGGCCGTCGTGTCGGCTTCCGGCTCAGCCGCCTGCGTCTGCGCCTGCTGCTGCGCGAGCGCCGGCGGGGCCCAGGAGGCGAGCGCCAGCAGGCTAGCGACGAGCAGCAGGAGACGGGCGATCAGTGGGCGCATCTAATGCGGGACCTGCATCTCAAGATGGATCGGCACCGGCCCGTTGTCTCGTGTGGCGAAGTACACCGCGCCGGCCGCGAATGCCGCAGCGCCGAGGGCGCCCCAGAACCAGCCGGATTCGTAGAAGGCACGCTTCTTGGGCGCCTCGGTCGTGAGCGCGGGCTCCTCGTGCACGGCCAGTGGCGGCGCCTGCAGGGGAGGCCCCGCCGGCGGGGGCTGCGCAGCGGGCGCGGGGACCGCCGGAGCCATCCCGACGGTGCCGGCAATCGCCTGAGCCGCCCCGCCCCACTGCAGCGTCGTGGCGTCGTCGGGCACGTACGTCGTCGCGTCGAACGTCCCCGAGTCGGCGTGGAAGACGCGAGCGACGGGAAGTCCCCCCTCCATGTGCACGACGACGAGCGAACGCGCGTTCAGCCTGTGCGCGAGGTCGGTCAGCGCCGTGGCGGAAGCGGGATCTTCACCGCTCACCCCCGGCGCGCTCTCGGGAGGCACCGGCGCTCCAAGGCCCAGCGTCTTCGCGAGGGCCGCCGCGGCGTTCGCGGAGCCCGACATCGCCACCACGGCAGCCGGCGCCTGCGCCGCGAGGGTGGGCGTCGCGGTCGCGACCGGGGGTGCCGCGGCGGGGGTCGCGGTCGGAGCCGGCAGCGGGGGAAGGGGGGCTGGTTGATCCGCGAGCGCCGTCGACGCTCCGGCGGTCATCACGAGGAAGCCCACGGCGATTGCGACGCGTCGCATGACGGATGCTCCTTGCTTGGATGCTCGGCTGATCCGGGCCATCGCTCTAGCACATGGGTCTGGTGCTCGCGCCGCACGCACACTCTCGCAGCGCCTGCGCCCGTCAGTGCGGGATCAGCGCTTCCACCACCGCGCCGAAGGCCGGCGCCCGCTCGCCGATGGCCATGCGGAGCGGCGCGTCCCGCAGCATGGCCACCCCCACCGCCGCCACGACGACCGCGATCGGCGGCCCGACGAGCGCGATGCTTCGGCGCGACACGAGCGAGCGGCGCGACGCGAAGAGCGCGGCAAGCGCGAAGGCCAGCACGTCCACCACGGTCCCCGCGGCGGCGTACGACGCCGCATCGTGCGACGCCGCCCGAACGAATCGCACGCCCACCGCGAGCAGCAGGATGGCCACGGCAATGGCGACCGACGGAAGCAGCACGCGCCGCCCCCGCTCGGGCATCCCGCGCGCGATCGCCACGACGCGCACGCACACGAGCGCGTCCCCGACGGCGAACGCCAGCGCCCCGAACGCGAAGGTGACCCCCGCGAGCGCGTGATGATGCGTCGAGGCGCGGAGCATGCTGCCGAAGAGCGACAGGCCGACGAGCAACGTGGCCATCCACAGCGCCACGCCGTAGAGCCGCAGCCCCGCGCCCGGCCCGGCGAACGCGCGCAGCCCCTCGCGCGCCCCGCGCAGCACGACGACCGCCGCGAGCATCGGCAGCAGCGCCGCCGCGGCGAGCGCGATCCACGCGTGCGTCGCCCCCACGTCGCCCGCATCGGACGACGCGACGCGCATGGCCGCGGGGACGACGCATGCGAGCGCCGCGACCGCCGCGAGCCCCACGGCCGTGCCGAAGCGCAAGACGGCCGACCCACCCTCCTCGGCGCGAGCGGGCGGCGGCGGCGCGGACCCGGGCATGGCGGCGCGCGCCAATGTAGCAGCCCACTAGAACGGGTCGGGCGAGAAGTAGGGCGGCAGGCGGAAGAGCGCGTCCGCGAGCCCGAGCGTCTTCTCGTCGCGCGCCGCGAGCATCCCGAGGCGCGCCGCGTCCCTCGCCGGCAGCGCTCCGAACGCCACCGCGGAAAGAGCCGGCGTGTCGAGCCTCACGTCGGGCTCGTCCCCGGAGGGCGTCACCGTCGCGCGGCCACCACGCACCTCGAGCCGGAGCCCGTCGCCCGCGACATCGAGCGCGAGCGTGCCCTCCGCGGCCCAGCCGCGCGCCGCGAGCGCCACCGTCGGATCGAGCACGCGGAGCATCGGTCCCGCCGCGACTTCGCCGAGGACGTGCTCCACTTGGGCGTCGCCGAAGCGACGCTCGTCGGCGTCGACCAGCGCGCGTTCGATCGGGTCGTCGCTCGCGACGTCGACGCGCACCTCGTTCACCTGGTCGCGCTGCGCGCCGAGCACCCCCCAGAGCGCGCGCTGCCCCGCGTCCGATCGCGCCGCCATCTCGTCGACCACGAGCGCCGTCTGCGCGTGCGGCTCGCTCTGCACGAGCGACCACGCGACGTACCCGTCGACCCCTTGCGCGCCCTCGACGACGAGCCAGACGCGCCGTTCGTGGGCCAGCCGATGCTCCCACGCGCGCTCGCCGCGCACGAGCGAGCCGGTCCTCCGCTCGGCGACGTGCTGCCAGCACGCCTCCATCGCCGGCCGATCCGCGCCCGACGCCTCGCGAACGCGAAGCCCGGCCT
>DASVWO010000431.1:0-2812 GCA_036393165.1 Polyangiaceae bacterium
CGGGGTGCGCTCGGCGGCGCGCGACAGCGCGAGCTCCAGGTTGCGCGGGAGGTCGACCCCGGTCAGCACGTCACGCAGGATGCGTGCGATCGCGTAGACGTCGGCGGCGGGGCCGGGCTCCGGGCCGCCGCGCTCCTGCAGCTCCGGAGCCGTGTAATCGGGTGGGACGACGCGACGATTCTTGAACGTCGTGTCGACGGCGCGTGCGATGCCGAAGTCGACGATCTTGAGTTGCCTGGAATCGCCCCGCGCCTCGAGGAACAACGTGCGCGGCCCGAGGGCCAGGTGCGCGGCCGACTGCGCGTGGGCGTATCCGAGAGCCTCGATGGCCGGCTCGAACAGCGCCAGGGTCTCGCCGAGATCGCGCCCGATGCGGCGCACGGTGAGCGGCCTCGCCAGCTCCTCGGCGAGCGACTCCCCCTCGAGCCACTCGCGGACGAGGTAGGGCACGATCATGCCCGTGCGCGGGGCGAGCCTCGAGCCCACTGCGATGCTCTGCGCGATCGCCGGGTGACCGCGCGCGAGCCGGTGGTGCAGTCGCCCACCCTCGAGAAACGCCTCGACGGCCGTCGGGATCGCGTCGGCGTCGATGTCCGACGGGAGCCGCAGGCACTCGATGGCGATGGGGACCCCCATGTGATCGCCCCGGTAGGTCACGATGGGCTCGCCTGCCTGCCCGGCGAGGGCCGAAGCAGCGGGTCTGACGACGGACTGGACGCGGTACTGCTCGTCCAGCACATGGCCCGTCAGATCGAAGGGGTCGCCCGGGAGCATCCGCCTCCATTCTCCCCGAAGACGCCCCTTGACGGCGAGCGCTCGTGATCGTTCCCCTTATGCCCCCCATGGCAAAGCACATCCTCGCCATCGATCAGGGCACGACGGGCAGCACGGCGCTCGTCGTCGCGCTCGACGGAAGCCCGCTCGGCCGGAGCACGACCGAGTTCCCGCAGCACTACCCGAAGCCCGGCTGGGTCTCGCACGACGTCGGGGAGATCTGGACGAGCGTCGAGGCGAGCGTCACGGGCGCCCTGAAGTCGGCCGGCGTGCGCGGCGCGGACATCGCCGCGATCGGCATCACCAACCAGCGCGAGACCACGGTCGTGTGGGAGCGGGCGAGTCGCAAGCCGATCGATCTGGCCATCGTCTGGCAGTGCCGGCGAACGGCCGACGTGTGCGAGGCCCTCAAGAAGGACCCGCGCACCGTCGCGCGGGTGCGCGAGAAGACGGGGCTCGTCATCGACGCGTACTTCAGCGGCACCAAGATCGCCTGGTTGCTCGACAACGTGCCGGACGCACGCGCCCGGGCCGGCAAGGGGGAGCTGGCCTTCGGGACGATCGACTGCTGGCTCGTGAGCGAGCTCACCGCCGGCGACGTACACGCGACCGACGTGACCAACGCGTCGCGCACGCTCCTCATGAACCTCGCCCGCGCCGAATGGGACCCGGAGCTGCTCGAGGTCTTCCACGTGCCCGCCGAGGTTCTGCCCAAGATCGTCGGGAGCGCCGAGGTCGTGGGCAAGACGCGTGGCGTCCGCTTCCTTCCCGACGGGATCCCCATCGCGGGCATCGCCGGGGACCAGCAGGCCGCCCTCTTCGGTCAGGCATGCTTCCGCGAGGGAGACGCCAAGTGCACCTACGGCACCGGCGCCTTCGCCCTCATGAACATCGGGTCGCGGCCCATCCTGAGCGAGCACGGGCTCGTGACGACCGCGGCGTGGCGCATCGGAAAAGACACGACCTACGCCCTCGAGGGCAGCGCGTTCATCGCCGGTGCGGCGGTGCAGTGGCTCCGCGACGGGCTCGGGATCATCAAGAGCGCCAAGGACATCGAGCCCCTGGCGCGCAAGGTGCCCGCGAGCGACGGCGTGGTGTTCGTGCCTGCCCTCGCCGGCCTGGGCGCCCCGCACTGGGACCCCGGCGCCCGCGGCACCATCACGGGTATCACGCGAGGCACGACGGCCGCGCACCTGGCGCGGGCGACGCTCGAGGGCATCGCCTTCGAGGTGCGCGATCTGCTCGTGGCCATGGCGCAGGACGCCAAGCGTCCTCTGTCCGTCCTGAGGGTGGACGGCGGAGCGGCGGCCAACGATCTGCTGATGCAGTTCCAGGCCGATGTCGCCGAGGTCACCGCCGAGCGGCCGACCGACATCGAGTCGACGGGGCGCGGTGCGGCGATGCTCGCGGGCATCGGCGCGGGACTCTTCCCGTCGCTCGAAGGCGTTTCCAAGATGATGAAGGTGGACCGCCGCTTCGAGCCGGCGATGGGCGTGCAGGATCGCACTGCCCACCTCAAGCGATGGGAGGACGCGCTTGCGAGAACGCGCTCTCTTCCAAGCTCGACCTGACCGTGCGATTGTAGAAGGTGCGTCTTAGGTTCGTAGAAAGCTCCCGGGCGACCACAGCCCAAGCGCACGGGGGCCACGCTTGGCAGGAAGGGAATCTCGATGAGCAGCAACAGCGTGGGGGAGCGCCCGGGGACGCCCGGCGCCACGGGTCCGGTTCGTGACGTCCCTGTCGACTGGGAGGCACTCGAGGACGCGTTCGAGAACAACGCCCCGGAGGTGCACAGCTACCTGCACCTGACCACGGGCGAGGTCCTTCGGGTCGTCGACGGCGTGGCCGACCCGCAGATGCACGTGCGCATCGCGTCGGACGGCAACTATTTGCGCATCGACCCCGTGAGCTCGCGTGAGCAATACCGGTGGATGGAGCGGTTCATCCCGATGGTCGACGACAACGACCTTCGCGGAAAGCTCACGCAGGCCATCGACGGCAAGGGAGCGTTCCGGCGGTTCAAGGACGTCCTCATGTC
>DASVWO010000432.1:0-7622 GCA_036393165.1 Polyangiaceae bacterium
GCTCGCACGCCGGCTACATCGCCGTCGGCGCCATCGTCGGGTTCCCGGCTCTGTCGATCGTGTCGCAAAGGTGGCTCGGGAACGGGAGCGCGCTTCCGTGGATCGTCCTCACCTCGGCGACCGTCCCCCTCGCCCTCTCGAGCGCCGTCGCCGCGGGCCTCCTGGGTCGCTCCACCTTCTCGCGCCTCCACCAGGCGCTCACCCGGCTTCCCTGGCCGTGGCTCCGCCGCTGGCTCGACGCGCATCACCGCGAGGCGTCGTCCACCGACAGCCAGGTGCTGCGCCTGCGCGCCTCACGCGGCGCGACGTGGCTCGCCAGCCTCGCGTTCCTCGGCGGCTGGTGCTTCGAGGCGCTCGAGTCCGTCCTGCTGCTGCGCCTCGCGGGCGCCGACGTCGGCCTGGCGCCGGTGTTCGCCGTCGAGGCGGGCCTCTCGCTCGTCCGGTCCGCCGTCGTCATCGCCCCGTCGGGCCTCGGCGTCGTCGACCTCGGTTACGCGACGGTGCTGCCGATGCTCGGCGTCGACGCGGGCGCGGCGCCCGCATTCGTCCTGCTCAAGCGCGCAAAGGAGATCGTATGGGTCCTCTTCGGCTACGCGCTCGCCTATCGCTCGGGCGGCGCTCAGGTGGCTCGCCACTCGAGCAGCGTGGCGTAGTTCCGGCTGCGCGGATCGGCGAGGTACCCGTCGAGGATCCCGCGCACCGTGAAGCCCGCCTTGAGCTGCGAGCCGAGCACGCGGTCGCGGAGCTCGCCGCGGATGACACGGTCCACGTACTCCTGGGGCGACATGCGGCCGGCGTGCTCGTGGTAGCCCCAGAGGCGTCCGCCGGCGACGACGCGCTTCAGACCGAGGCGCACGCACAGCTCGCGCAGCGCGCCGTAGAGCGTCTCGCCGACTCCCCTGCCCCAGCCCGCCGGGTCAACGTAGATGTCCGCGAGGTAGAGCGTGTCGCCGCCCGGATCGTGGCTCGCGAAGGTTCCCTCGTCGGTGATCTCGAGCCACGTGTGCTGCGCGAGCGGATCGCGGCGCCGGTCGACGATGAACGTGGAGATGGCGCCCATCGGCGTACCATTCAGCTCGGCGACGATCTGCCCCTCCGGGAAGCGCGTGATGTGCAGCCGGAGCTGCGCCTGGCTCCACACGACGTTCTCCTCGACGAGCTCCGGGTAGGCCGCGTGGTTCATCGCCTCGAGACGCGGGACGTCGTCGAGGGTCGCTTGCCGGATGGGGACGCTGGGACGGGGAAACGCGAAAGCCATGGGGGTAACTCAAGAGTCGCCATCCGGTGTGGCGGCGCAAGCGCGACCGCAGCAAGTCACCGAGAAGTCACGCGAAGTTCAGTAGGGCGCCCGAGGCGCTCGTTGTGGGGCTTCGTGGCCGCCGCAGCGCTCTTGTCCACACCGGCCACGGGGGACTCCGCCCACGATGTGCCCTCCGCGTTCTACGTGTCCAAGAGCGAGAACCGGAATCAGGTGCACTACGCCGTGCGCCTCGACGACCAGTGCGCACCAGCGGGGGCGGCCCCGGTGCTGCCGTACTGGCGCATGCTCGAGCGCGATGCGCGCGCCACCGAGCCGCTGCTCTCGCGCGAAGTGCCTGCTTACGGCATCGCCGAGCAGAGCGTCGTCTCTCGCGGGGAACGTGGCGGCGTCGTTCGCGTCGTGCTGCGCGCGCTTCCCTCGCGGTCTCTGCTTCTCACGACGTTCGCGAGCGGACAGGGCTGCGCTGCGAGCGCGTCTCTCGTCATCGGCGGCACGCCGGCGACGCTGACGAGCATCCACGTGCAGCTCAGGTGGCCCTGGGGCGTCGACTACCTGCTCTTGAGCGGTCGGGCCCTGAGCGACGGACACGCCGTCAGCGAGCGGATCGCGCCCTGACTCGGGTGCGCAAGTTGCTTCGTGAGCTCCCGGTGTGCTCGTGCGGTTCTGGCGAAGCCGGATGCTTCTGGTCATCGTCTGCGCGTTCGCCGTCACCGCGCTCGCGTTCCTGAGCTCGTCCATCGCGTCTTACCTGGTCGCTTCGAGCATCGACGACGAGACGTCGGATCTGCTCTCGAACGCCCTGCCGAGCGTGCGGGCCATCGTCCAGGCGCACAGGGGGCTGCGCAGGCTCCGCGAATCGACGAGCGAGGCCGTTCTGGCGGGACCGCCGAGAAACATGGCCCAGGCGAACCAGCACATGAAGGAGCTCGAGCAAGCCGTCGCTGCCGAGGCACAGACGCCTTGGTATCCCGGCGAGATCGAGATTTACGACGAACGAGTTCTCCCGTCCCTGTCCGCTCTTCACGAAGCTCTCGACGATTTCGAGCGCTTCGACGGGGCTCCGCTCGACGACCCGGCCCTTCGCGCCTCGGCGATGCGCCTCGAGGGCGCCGAGAACCGTGTCGATGCCGCCCTGGAGGACTGGGAGGACGTGAACCACGAGCCGGCCTTCGGCGGAGCCGCGAGGATCCTTCAGTCCCGCAGAAACGTCGCGCGCGCGACGCTGTACCTCGACATCGGGTGTTCCATCGTCGCGCTGGTCGCCACCCTGTACGTCATCGGCTTCGCGAGGCACTTCGAGGCCGTGATGCGCAGGAACGTGCAGCTCGAGGCCGAGCGGGCCGAGGAGCTCGACCTGGTCGCGCAACGCATCGCGCACGACTTGATGAGCCCACTGGCGGCCGTGTCGCTGACGCTCAACGCCATCGAGCGGAAGCACAAGGACGACGAGACCGCGCGCGCGGTGCAGCGTGCGCAGCGCGTGCTGGAGCGATCGCGCCGCATGGTGCACGGCATCTACGCCTTCGCTCGAGCGAGCGCGGCGCCCGCCCCCGGCGCAGCGGCGCCCCTGCGAGCGGCCGTGTCGGACGCGGTCACCGCTCTCCTCGCTTCCGAAGGGGACAGCGGTCTCACCGTGGACGTTCAGAGCTTCGAGGAGGTCGACGTGAAGATGGAGCGCGGCCTGCTCGACACCGTCCTCACCAACCTGCTGTCGAACGCATCGAAGTACACGGCGAAGGCTCCCGTCCGGCGGGTCACAGTGAGGGCGCGCGCCGAAGCGACGCGCGTCCACGTCGAGGTCGAAGACACGGGGCCGGGTGTGCCCGTTGGATTCGTGGACGTCGTCTTCGAGCCCTACAAGCGCGCTCCCGGGTCGTGCGAGGGTGGGCTCGGCCTCGGCCTGGCCACGGTCAAGCGACTCGTGTGCGCACACGGCGGTGTCGTGGGGATCCGCCATGCGCCGTCCGGAGGGGCCATCTTCTGGTTCGAGCTGCCGCGCGCGCCCGCTCGGGCGGCGGCGACGGAGTCTGCCGAGAGGGAGGCCCCGGGTGCCGGTACGTTGCACCCGCGCCCCTCGGGCTGATCGGGTGGGCTGCTCGAAGGCCCGCGTTCGAACGCTGGTCGTGCTGGCCGCCGTCTGTCTGTCGCGCCCAGCCCTTGCGGGCGGCGGCGCGGCCACGGACGCGTACCAGGGCATCGGGGAGCGGACGATCGAGGTCCATGGGCTGCTCGACGTCTACGCGCAGCACGACTTCGAGCAGCGCGCGGGAGGGGGCACGAAGTTCAGGGGCTTCGACGATGCGACCGGCCTTTCGCTCGGGCTGCTGCGCGTGACGGTCGCCCACCGGCCGGACGTCGTCGGATTCCGGGTCGACGCCGGGGTCGGGGACCTGCCGAACGCGTTCATGCAGTCGGATCCGGGCGCGACGGAGCACCCCGGCTACGCGCGCGCGGCGTCGTACGTCCAGCAAGCGTTCGTCACCGTCCGCCCACCGCCCGCCCCCGAGCTCGCGATCGACGCCGGCAAGTTCTCGACGCCGGTCGGCCTGGAGGACAACGAGTCCAGCACCAACTGGAACTACTCGCGGTCGCTGCTCTTCACCCTCGCCGAGCCCACGTACCACACGGGCGCGCGCGCGACCTACGGGCGCCG
Source organism: Polyangiaceae bacterium (assembly GCA_036393165.1). Classification (GTDB taxonomy): domain Bacteria; phylum Myxococcota_A; class Polyangia; order Polyangiales; family Polyangiaceae; genus Palsa-1150. The sequence continues at coordinate 3,915 of DASVWO010000432.1, forward strand.
CGAGGGTCTCTCGCTGTCGGCGTTCTGGCTCGACGGCTGGAACACGAACCTCGTGGGCGGCGACGGGATGCGCTCGGTCGGCGCGGCAGCGACGTGGAGGAGCGACGGTTTGGTGCCCGTCGAGGCTGCCGTGGTCTACGAGGCCGGCCTCGAGCGCGAACCGGCGCACCTCGACAATCCGGCAGAGTCGTTCCGTCACGAGCTCGACGCGTACGTGTCGACGAGCATTCGCCGGAGGCTCGAGATGGCGGCGACGCTCGACTACGGAAGAGATGCGAGCGGCGGTGGCGTGAGCTGGTGGGGTGTCGCCGGTTACATGCGCTACCGGTTCGCCCCGTGGATTGCGGTCGGAGTCCGGGGCGAGCACTTCTCGGACACCGATGGGTTCATGACGGGAACGGCGCAGCGGATGGCGGGGCTGACAGGCACCGTGCGCGTCGAGCACAGGATCGGCCCGCTCTACATGATCGGGTGGCTGGAGTATCGACGCGATGGCTCGGACGTCCCGGTCTTTCCGAGCCAGGCCACGGGGCTCGTCCTGCATCAGGACACCCTCACGATCGCGTTCGGAGCGGCATTCTGAGCGCCGCGACGCAGCGGCGTGCATAAGATGTGCGGGATGCGTCGCACGGCGGCTCTCGTCTCGGTGTGCATCCTGGTCGTCGCCGCGTCGTGCACGTCGTCGCCGCCGCCGCCCGTCGTCCCGTGCGATTCCACGGCGATGCCGGCGGGGTTCGAATCGCGGTCGGCGGCCGACGTGGGCGTGTACGTCGAGTCGAGCGACCCCATGCTCGCCCCGGTCCGCGCGGACATCGTGCACTATCTCGGTGCCATGTGGGGCACGACGCCGCCTTCGAGCAGCGCGGCGCCCGACGGATCGAAGGGGCTCTCGGTGTGGATCTCGTCGAGCCCGGCGGCGGCTGCCGCGCTCGGCACGACGATCGACGAGGGCTACGCGTTCGGGCGCCTCGATGCGGGCGGAAAGACGACGCTGCTCGTCTACTCGAAGACACCGGGAGACCTCGCCTCCGGCGCCTACGCGTTGCTCGAGGAGCTCGGGTGCCGCTTCTTCCATCCGAAGCAGGAGCTCGTGCCGCACTTCGCGGCCGCGTTCGTGCCGACGACCCTGCGCGCCTGGCGCCGGCCGGCCGCGTCGCGCCGCGGGATGCAGCCGCACACGCTCCACCCCATCGAGTACTTCGCGACCTTCATGGAGCCGGGCGACGCGAACCTCGCCGACGCGAAGGCGTTCATCGACTGGCTGGTGAAGACCGGCCAGAACTACGTGCAGTGGCCGCTGCTCTCGACGGTCGACTGGAACGGGTGGAAGCCGTACGTCACGAGCATCCTCGCCTACGCTCACGGTCGCGGCGTGCGCGTCGGCGCGTCGGTCGAGGTCTGGGGCGGCTCGGCGCTGCAGAACAACTACGTGCTCGTGGGCAGCACCACCAACTGGCAGTCGGACTGGCAGAGCCAGATGGATGCGGGACTCGCCAAGCTGCTCGAGATCCCGTGGGACGTGGTCGACCTCACGCTGGGTGAGTTCGTCGCCACCGATCCGCAGGCGGTCATCGACTCCCTGAACCACGCCACGGAGTACGTGCTGGCGCACTCCCCGTCGACTCAGGTCAACGTGGAGAACCACGTCGGCAACTACCCGCAGCTCTGGGTGAAGTACCAGGGCCAGACGATCTACTACTACCACCTGCCCCAGTACTGCGACGCGCGCCTCGGGCAGAGCGTGCACACGCTCTCCCTCTTCGATCTCTACCGGGACTGGGGAACGTACGCGCACCCGAACTTCTGGCTACAGCACGACTACATGCTGCAGGAGATCCCCTCGCGCCGCGTGTCGTACTTCCCCGAGTCGGCGTACTGGATCAGCGCCGACATCGACGTGCCGCTCTTCCTCCCCGAGGAAATCTTCGCGCGGTGGATCGACATCCACAATCTCACCTCGGAGCTCGCCAATCGCGGCCTGCCGGGCCTCGAGGGGCACACCGAGTTCATGACGGGCCACGAGTGGGGTTACTGGCTCACCGATTATCTCGTCGCCAAGATGCTCTGGGAGCCGAGCGACCCCTTCGAGTACTTCCTCTCCCGGTACACGTCGGCCTTCGGGAGCTGCGGCGGCGACGTGCAGCTGGAGCTCTCGCAGTACGTCGCGCTCCAGACGAAGTACCTGTTCGACCAGAGGCTCCTCGCGTACGTGCAGGGCGAGAACGGCACGGTGGACCTCGGCTACCTCGCCGGTCTCGAGACGCACCCGAAGCGCATCGAGTTCGAGCAGCTCCTGACGATGACCGAGGCGGAGCGAAGCTCCTTCGAGTCCACGGTCCTCGCGGGCCTCGACGCCTTCGCCTCCCAGTCGCAGACGATCGAGGACGCCATCGCGGCACGCTGCCGGGGCTCCGACGCCACGATCGCGCCCTGGTGCGACGAGCTACGGGACGGCGTGAGCATCGGCCGCCTCCGGGCCCAGCACGCCGCGCTGCTCTACCGAGCCATCCTCTCCTACGTGCACGGCGACGGTGGGGGCGCGCACTCTCAGCTCTCCCAGGCGAGCGCGATCACCGACCAGGCGGCCCACGTCATCGCCGGCCGGGAGACGCAGTACCGCTTCGACGTGCAGCGCGTGACCGCTCAATACTCGAACCCGACCGTCTACGACTTCGGCTACCTGCGCGAGGCGCACACCCAGTGCTACTGGCACCGTCGCGAGGATCAGGTGGCCTTCATCCTCCAGAACGGCGGCCCCGAGTCTCTCGCGACCCTCCGAACCTGCGCCAACTGATGGCTGGGTTTCGAGCTGTCCCCATGAGGTGCTCGTGGTTCGCCGGTTGCTTCGGTCCATCATCCGCAAGGAGTGGACCCATGGCGGACCCGAAGCGCGCTCCTGTCTACCGCGTGCGCAGCGCCGATGGCGGCTGGCTCGTCTACGACCGCGAGAATCGTCCCGTCTCCGACCGACTGCGCACGCAGACGGACGCCGTGGTGCGCGCCAAGGAGCTCGCTCGGCGGGATGGCATCGGCCAGATCATCGTGCATGACCTGGACGGCCGCGTGATGAGCGAATTCTTCTACGAGCGCGCCGAACGGCCCGCGCTCGAGTACGACGACAGCTCACCCTTCACGGCGGCGTCGCACGCGACGTCCGCCGGCGGCCGACGCCGCTGACCCGTCCTCGCCCGGCGACTCTGGCGCTTTCGCGCGAATGCCGCTATCGGCTCGCGGGGTGATGGGATGACGTCCGTCGACGCGATAGCCGTGCTGCTGACGCTCACCGAGCGGCTCGCCGAAGAGACGAGCCTCGAGGAGAGTCTCGCCGCCGTGAGCGACGCGGCGCTCGTGCTCCTGCCGGCCGATCACGCGTCGATCCGTCTCGTCGACGCGTCCGGCGACGAGCTGCTCGCGAGCGCCCGCTCTGGGCGGGGCGTCGGGCACCACTCGGTACCGTTGCGCAAGGGCGAGGGCCTCGCAGGATGGGTCCTCGCCCACGCTCGCCCCGCGCTCGTGGCCGACGCGCGGCAGGACGCGCGCTTCGTTCCCGCGACCGAGCAGGGCTTCGCGATCGCGTCCATCCTCGCCGCGCCGCTGCTGCAGGCCGGCCGGGCCATCGGGGTGCTCTCGGCGTCGTCGTCGGTCGCCGGGGCGTTCGACGAATCGCACGAGCGGCTGGCGCGTCTTCTCGCCTCGTGCTCGGTGCCG
>DASVWO010000433.1:0-15104 GCA_036393165.1 Polyangiaceae bacterium
GTGGAGGAAGCCCGAGAACCGCGTCGTCAGCGGGAGCAGCTGCTTGACCTGCTCCTGCGTGAACTTGTTGTCCTCCTTCATCTGCGCGATCTCGTCGTGCAGCTTGCGGTTCTCCTCCTCGATGGCCCGCAAGCGGCGCTCGACGTCGGCAGACGTAGGAGCCGCAGCCTCGGCGGGGGGGCCGGTCGGAGTCGGGGCCGTCGCAGCCGGGGCGGGCGGCGCAGGAACAGGGGCTGGAGTCGCAGCCGGAGCTGGCGCGGAAGTAGCCGGCGGATCCGCTGCGGCGGTCCGGGTCACTGCCAGCGCTGCGAGCGCGAAGGCGCCCGCCCGCAAGCGAATCGTCATGGGTTGGACGTATCCTGCCTCAAGTTCATGGGGATGGGATCCCCAGTGAGCGTCTGGAGGAACGCCACGATCTCGGCTTGCTCGTCACTCGTCAAGTTGAGCGGGACGACGAGCGGGTCCTTGGTTCCGGAGTACGTGCCGGAGGTCCCGCCGCCCTTGTTGTAGAAGTCGAGCACGTCGGCCAGCGTGGCGAACTGTCCCGCGTGCATGTAGGGGCCGACCTCCGCGACCTGCCTCAGGTCCTTCGTCCGGAACTGCCCCGTCTCGCTCATCGTCTGGCTCAGGCCCGTGAGACGCCCCGTCGACGTGTCGTCGCTGTACTTGCCGTTCGAGTTGAAGAGGAAGCCCAGCGTCGTCGGGACGGCCGCGTATCGTCCGAGATCCGTCATCGGCGCGTGCGGCCCGCCCATGTTCTGCGGAACGCCGGTGTTGTGGAACTTGTTGTCGCTGAAGAACGGGCTCGAGTGGCACGCGGTGCACGCCGCCTTGCCGATGAAGAGCTGCAGCCCCAGCTTCGCCTGGGTGCTGATGGCCGAGTGATTCCCCGCGACGTACTGGTCGAAGGGCGCGTTCTTGCTGGTGAGCTGGCGAATGTACGCCTGCAGCGCCTTGCCCACGTTGGACATGATGCGATTGACGATGTCCTGGTCCGCGGGCGCCATCATCTCCCACGGGCCGTCGGGAGCCGTCGGCGACGCCTTCGGCTTGCCCGAGGGCGGGAAGCGCGACGCGTCGGTCGCGGTCGGGTCGAGCGCCGGATCGAGCGCCGGCATGAACACCGCGTTGTAGTCGGCCTTGTACTTGTTGTAGATGGCGTGCGCGAGCGTCAGGCGGGTGCTGTTGAACGACGACGGGTTCTCGACGCCGCCGATCGAGGCGCCCCACATCGAGTCGAACTTCCCGTCCCAGTGGTACCAGGGCGTGTAGAAGCACGCGTTGACGAGCGAGGGCGCGCGGTGAGGCAGCCAGTTGGCTCCGAGGGTCACGTTGCGCGGTTGCGATCGCGTGTCCTGGAACCAGTTGTTGACGTCGTGGCACTCGCTGCAAGAGATCTTGCCGGTGTCGCCGACGTTGCCGAGCCCGCCGTTGGTCCCATCGTTGCCGACGGCGAGCGCGCCCGAGAAGCTCTTCTCGAAGAAGAGCTTCTGCCCGAACGTGGCGACCATCGCGCTGTCGGCGTGCGCATTCGTCGGATCGGCAGGCACTGCGGGCAACGGAGAGAGCTTCTGAATCTCCGCCCACTCCTGCTGCGAGAAGATCCCATCCACCTCGTTGCTGCCGCCGCTGCTGTCGGAGCAAGCAGCGGTCGCGCCGCACGTGGTGAGGATCCCGGAGAGAAGCAGCAGCCGAACCGAGTGCATGGCATCAAATATCTCCCCAGGGCGGGGAGAAGTAAACGGGCACAGCAGGGCGTCGTGATCACCGCCGCTCACCCAGCCTCACCCATGCCTCACCCGTGCCCTCACCCCCTGGGCACACCCCATGGTCGCCCGGGTGACCACTGAGCCATGCACGTTGATTCTCAATGAGAATTTCACGCCGTCGCTGAGGTGAGCGCGTCGAGCTGGTCGTACGTTTCGCGCATCCCCTTCTCCATCCCGCTGGAAACCGCCCCGTCGAGCGCCTGCTTGGAGGGGAAGAGCTGACGCCCCACCATGTGGGTCTTTCCGTCGCGCTCCTCGAGGGTGATCGTGATCACGGCCTCCCCGGCGGATGCCAGGGGCTCGAACACCTGGGTGAACACGATGCGCGAGTGCGGCACGAGCTCTTTGTACTCGCCGGAGAAGGCCATCGGCTGCGCCGGGTCCTTGCCGAACACGTACCGGTACTTCCCTCCCACGCGCACCTCCGCCTCGCACGAGAAGAGGGTGACGCCGAGCGATCGAGGTGCCCACCAGCGCTTCACGAGCTCGAGGTTGGTCATCGCGTCGAACACGATGCTCGCGCGCGCGTTGAAGGCCCGCGTCACCACGAGCTCCCTGTCCGAAGTGCGCTCCACGGTGGTCGGGTTCTTCATCGGTCGTGCCTCACTTCCGCTTGTCTCTTGCAGCATGGGCTTTCTCCTTCTCTCGTTCCTTCGCCTCGAGTTCTTCGACGACCTCGTCCAGCTGCTCGAACTGCTCCTCCCAGACGCGCCGGTACCGGTCGAGCCACCGGTGCATCTCGCGCAGCGGCTTGGGACGCAGCTCGTAGAGGCGCTGCTGGGCGCGCGCTTCGACGTCGACGAGCCCGGCCTCCTTGAGCACCTTCAGGTGCTTGGAGACCTGGGGCTGGTTGAGCTGCAGTCGCTCGCCGATCTCGTTGACCGCACGGGGACCCGTGCGCAGGAGCTCGACGATGCGGTAGCGGTTGGGCTCCGCGAGGGCCGCGAATGTCTCGTGCACGCGCTGTATATACGCACGCGAGTATATGCCTGTCAAGGCATGTACGAACGCCGTTCGTCAGCTCGCGCGCACGAGCCTCACGACGGGAATCACGCGCGTCGTCTTCGTCTGGTACGCACCGAAGTTGGGCATGTCCGTCGTGATCGCCTTCCACAGACGATCGCGCTCGGGTCCCTCGGGCACGATCTCGGCCCGGGCCTTCCACTTGTCCGCCCCGAGCTGCACCTCGACGTCGGGCTTGGCGCGCAGGTTCTTGAACCACGCGGGGTGCTCGGGCGCGCCCGCCATCGAGGCCATCACGTAGATCTGGTCGCCCTCGCGGAAGGGAACGACCGGAACGGTGCGCTGCTTGCCCGTCTTGCTCCCCGTCGTCGTGAGCAGGAGGATCTGCCGCCCCTGCATCATCGAGCCGCGCTTGCCGTTCGACGACTGGTACAGCCACACCTGCAGCTTCACGAAGAGCTTGAAGATCGGGTTCACGGGTCCGGGAGCTTAGCCCGGGCGCGTGTCACTGCGCGCCGGGGCCCGACGTGCACGCGGACGGATCGCTCTGCCGCGGCACCCAGTGCCCGTTGTCGCACTGCAGCGTCTGGGTGCAGTAGCCGCCGCCCACGTGGCATGGCTCCTCGACGTCCTCGACCGTGGTGCACGCGGCCGGGTCGTCCTGCCGGACGATCCAGTGGCCGTGGTCGCACTGGAGCCAGGGCGTGCAGAAGCCGTTGCCCTTGTCGCACGAATCGGGCGACGAGCCGCCGCCACCGCTGCTGCTCCCGCCGCCGCCGCTGCTTCCGCCTCCGCTGCTGCCCGTCGCGGCGTGGAATCGGATCGCGTAGAAGGTCGCGCCCTCGTAGGACACGTAGACCTCGTCGCCGCTGATCGACACGCTCGAGGTGAACTGATGCGCGTAGGGCTCGGACGAGGAGCACCCGGGCTCCTCCATGAAGACGGCCGTGTGGCCGACGCTCGTCCACTCCTTGAAGAGGATGATGTGCTCGTTGTTCGTCTTGTTGAGCGCGTCGCCCGGCTGCAGGTCGATGCCGGGGATCGTGTGCGAGAACGAGTCGGAGAAGGGCGCGAAGTCCCCGGTCACGTACCCGCCGTCGCCGACCGGCGGCAGCCCCCACGCCCATGTGACGAAGCCGGAGCAGTCGGAGCGGTACGCGTTCCACGCGGAGTTGCTCTCGCGATCGCAGCGGTGGCTCGCGCCCTCCCAGCCCCAGCACGACGAGTCGTAGTCCACGGCGCCGTGCGCCGCCTGGCAGTAGTGCAGGCGCGCGTCCACCCACTCCATGCCGCGCGAGACGATCGAGGATCGCGTGATGGGATCCGAGGACGAGCCGACGTCTTCGGCGCCGCCCGGACCCGCGGAGCACGCGGCGGCAGCGAAGAGGAAGGGAACGACGGCGGCGGCGCGGAGGGAGGCGATGTGCATGATGCACGCGCCCATCGCAACGTGTGTGCCTCGCGCCTGCGGTGCGCGTCGCACGCTCCTCCGGCGACCGGCGTCGCCCGACGCACATCTCGTAACTCGCGGCAGTCAAAGGCCTTTCCGCGCTCCGTCCGACCCTCTGGACGTGCGCCCGACCTGGATCTTTCGCCGCCCACGAGACCGTCCGCATTCGCGAGCCACGTCGTGATCTCTCGCGACGGCCGGTCGCTACACTGCGCGGAAAGTGCGTCTCATCGGCCTCACGATCGCCGCGCTCGCGCTCTGCGTGTCGCTGACGAGCACCGCCTGCAGGAGTTGCCGCGAGGACGAATCGGAGGAGCAGGAGGAGCGCGACCTCGCGCGCGACCACTTCTGGCGCGCGCAGATCACGATCGTCGGCCAGGGCACCGTGAAGACCCATGTCGATGCCTTCGACTGCACCTCGGATGGCAAGGCGCAGCACGGCACCTGCGGGCCGAGGCTCGTGGTCTTCAAGGAGCTCGCGCCTCCCATGATGGAGGCGATCGCCGCGCCCGGCTGGCGATTCGACCACTGGGACGCCCTCATCCGCGAGCCGGACGGGGGAACGCACGGCCGGGTCGGCCCCATGCCCGACGGCAAGATGTATCTCGACGGCTTCGGTTACCGCGACACGGGGCAGCTCGAGACGGTGACAGCGGTCTTCGTGCCCGATGCCGACGCTCAGCTTGGCGTGCACCCCTGACCGAAGCAGATCTGCAGCACCGGATGCAGCTCGATGGCATTCGGCGCCACCCCCGTCTGCCCGTGGCTCGAGTCGAAGAACCCGAAGCCGCGGACCGTCACGGTCTGCGCCGGGTACTGCGGCGACGATGACACGCTGAACTTCGCGTCCACCTTCGAGCGGGCGTTCTGGATGAAGCACGTCCATGCGCCGCCGGTGTCGCAGCCGGGGTAGGGGATCTCGACGATCATGGTGTGCGTGCCGTCGCTCACGACGATGTGGTAGTCGCTGTCGGTCTCGAGCTTGATCATCGACATCGTCACGTCCTTGAGCTCCCAGAGCGTCGTCTCGGTGGGCGACTCGCGGCTCGATCCACCACCTGCTGCCGGGAGTGCGACGAGCGTCGCGATCGTCGTGGGCTGGGGCACGAGGCTCAGTCCGGGCGCCTGCGAATCGGTACCCGTCTTGATGTTCCAGCGCTCGGTCCCGCAGGAGCCGCCGTTCTTCGTGTAGCTGCCGGGCGAGGAGCACGAGATGGGGCCTCCGCTGCTGCCGCCGCCACTGCCGCTGCCGCTCCCACCGCTGCTGCCGCCGCTTCCTCCTCCACTGCCGCTGCCGCTGCCGCTCGCTCCGCTCGATCCGCCGCTCCCACCGCTCCCGCTGCTTCCTCCGCTTCCGCTGCTGTGTCCACCGCTGCTGCCGCCGGATCCGGAGCTCGTGCTTCCACCCGATCCCGAGCCACTGCTGCCGCTGCTCGCGCCGCTGCTTCCGTTGCTGCTGCCGCCGTCGTCACCGCCTCCGTCACCGCCCCAGTCGATGGGCGTGTTGTCCGACGACGAGCAACCGACGAATGCCGCGAACGCGAGGGCCGCGGGGAGAACGCACCTGCGGAGAGACATCTCCAAACACCCTTAGAGATGAGCGCCAGCCTCCCGGACACAATGCGCGTCTCGTTTGTGACACCTTCATGTTGCACGGAAATCTGCAGGCGCATGGCTCGACGAGCCTTGCAATCGCGCCAGACCACACGTATAGCCGCCTCCCACATCCACCTTCACTCATGCGCTCCCTTCCCGCCGTCCTGCTCCTCCTCTCCACCGCCTGCACGTCGGGCAGCACCGGCAGTCTTCCGCCCGCGTCGGCCCCGGGCCCGTACCTCCTCCAGTACGTGGGCGAGTACGACGGCCCGTCGGGCGCGAACTACAGCCGCATCGTGCTCCATGCCGACGGCACGATGGAGGTGACCGGCGCGGGGCAGACGCTCCAGGGCAACTTCACGGGCTCGGGGCGAGCGGGCGATGCGACCGCCACCGCGCAGACCGAGGACGGGCGCACCATCGCCCTCTCGTTTGCCGCGACGAGCCCCACCGACGTGCCCGCGCAGGTGCAGATGACGATCGGTGCGCAGACGCTCGTCGGTCCGTGGGTCGCCGGCGGCGAATCGATGTGCGACGCCAGCGGCGGCACCTGGCGCGACGACGATCCCGATCCGAAGACCGGCCTCTACTGCACCTGCTCCGCCAGCGACGTCTACATGCCGAGTCGCGGCGGGTGCGTCGCCTCGACTGCCGGCAACGCCGATCCGGATCGGCGCCGCCTCTCGGACAGCGCGCAGGACCGCGCGGGCTCCTACGAAGGCACCGGCTCCATCTCCTCGCTCTCCCTCTCGCGCGACGGCACGTACGACGTGACCGTCGACGGTGGCCACGACGCGGGCACGTGGTGGGACGCCCCCTCCCTCACAGGAGCCGGCCCCACCATCGACTGCACCGGCGCGGTCCACGCTTTCCGCCTCGTTTTCGGGAGCGACGGCGCCGTGACGGTGAACCTCGGCAGCGGCCACACCGAGACCCTGCGCGTCGGACGCTGAGTAGGTATCCTTCCATCCGATGGACGGGCGCATCGTCGGCCGGTACATCGCCTGCGACGAGATCGCGGTCGGTGGAATGGCCACCGTCCACATCGGGCGGCTCCTCGGGCCCGCCGGCTTCTCGCGCACCGTCGCGATGAAGCGCCTGCACCGGCAGTTCGCTGCCGATCCGGACTTCGTCGCGATGTTCCTCGACGAGGCCCGCATCGCGGCGCGCATCCGCCATCCCAACGTCGTGTCGACCATCGACGTCGTCTCGGTCGACTCGGAGCTCTACCTCGTCATGGACTACATCCAGGGCGAGTCGGTGGCCCACCTGCTCCGCGCGCTGGCAAAGGCGAACGGGCGCATCCCGCCGCGCATCGCTGCGAGCGTCGCCTGCGACATGCTCGCCGGTCTTCACGCGGCGCACGAGGCGACCGACGATCGCGGGCAGCCGCTGGGTATCGTCCACCGCGACGTGTCGCCGCAGAACGTGCTCGTCGGATCCGACGGAGTCGCACGTGTGGTGGACTTCGGCGTCGCCAAGGCGGCCGGTCGCATGCAGACGACACGCGAGGGGCAGGTGAAGGGCAAGACCGCCTACATGGCGCCCGAGCAGCTGCGCGGGGGGGCGGTGGACCGGCGCACCGACGTGTACGCGGCGTCCGTCGTGCTGTGGGAGATGCTGACGGGAGAGCGCCTCTTCAAGTCGGACACGCCCGCCGGGGCGATGACGCAGGTGCTCGAGAAGGTGGTCCCGCCGCCGAGCACCCTCGCGTCCGGGGTCGATGCGGCGCTCGACGCCATCGTGCTGCGTGGCATGCAGCGCGATCCAGGCGCGCGCTTCGCCAGCGCGCGCGAGATGGCCGTGGCCATCGAAGCCGTGGTGGCGCGCGAGTCGGCCATGAGGATCGGCGACTGGGTGCGCGAGGTTGCGGGGCCCGTGCTCGACGAGCGCGCCGAGCGCGTGGCGCGCATCGAGAGGCTCTCGGCCGAAGGGGCGATCGCCGAGGTGTCCTCCGCCCCCTCGACGAGCGCCGCCGCGCCGCGCACGGAGGCGGATGCCGTGGTGTCGCTCGTCGGCACGACGTCGGAATCGCGCCATCGTCCGGCGCGATCGCGTGCGCGCGTGGCGTGGACCCTCGGGACGGTCGCCCTGCTCGCCTCGGTCACGGCCGCCGCGCTCGCCCTGCGCCGGACGCACGCGGTGCCCGTCGAGGCATCTCCCGCACCGGCGCCGTCTCCGACCGTCAGCGCGCCTCCGTCTCCGGATCCGACGACGTCGGCACCCTCGGCATCCGCGACGCCTGCGCCTCCCTCCGTGGCGCCCGTTCTATCCGTCGCTCCTCCCTCGCATCGGCCTGTACCCGCGAGGCCTCCGAAGCCGGCCCGCGCCGGATGCAACCCGCCCTACACCGTCGACGCCGACGGCTACCACATCCCCAAGCCGGAGTGTCTGTGAGGCGCCTCGCGGCGGTCGCCCTCGCGATGCTCGCCTGGTCCGCCCCTGCGCGGGCGCAGGACGCCTCCCGCTGCACCGAGGCCTACGTGACGGGCCAGCACCTCATGCGAAGCTCGCACCTGCTCGACGCGCAGGCGGCCCTCCTCCGGTGTGCACGCGATCCGTGCCCCGCCGCGCTGAGACCCGAATGCTCGCAGTGGCTCGCGGAGGTGCAAAGAGAGCTGCCGTCGGTGGTGATTGCGGTCCGGTCTTCGACCGGCCAGGACGTGCGCGACGCGCGCGTGCTCGTCGACGGCCAGCCCTTCCTCGCGCATCTCGACGGGACCGCGAAGGACATCGATCCGGGCGACCACGTCGTGCGTCTCGAGGCCCCCGGCGCGGCGCCGCTCGAGCAGCACGTGCTCCTGCACGAAGGAGAGAAGGCGCGCATCGTCGACTTTCAGCTTCCCGCGCCCCAGGGCGCCAGCACGAGTCTCGCAACCCCTCCGCCGGCTCCAGCTCCCGCCGAGACGGCGAGCAGGCCGCCGCGATGGATCGCCTACGCGCTCGGGGGTCTCGGGATCGCCGCCACGGCGGCGTTCGCCTACTTCGCGATCGACGGGTTGTCGCTCTACAACCAGTGCCACTCCAACTGCTCGGCGCCGCACGTGTCCGCCGGCAACCGCGACTGGACCGGGGCCGACATCTCCGCCGGCGTCGCGCTCGTGTCGTTCGGTGCGGGCGCGTACCTGCTGCTGCACTTCTAGGGATCCGCCGCGTGGTACCCTGAAAGGCGTGAGCGCGCCCGAGGACGCGGACGAGCTATCGACCATCCTCAACCAGCGCTTCGACCCCACTCCACCGTCGGACGCCGCGTTCGTGTTGCGCGTCGTCGAGGGGCCGGACGCCGGAAAGAGCTTCGTCCTCCACGGGGCCGAGCCTCGCGCGCTCGTGGGGCAGAGCCCGAGCTGCACCATCCGCTTGACCGATCGCGCCGTGTCGCGCCGCCACGTCGCCCTCGAGGTGAAGGGCGACGCGCTGCGCTTGACCGACCTCGGATCGACGAACGGCACGATGGTCGATCGCGTCTCCATCGACGGCGCCCACCTTCGCGGCGGCGAGACGGTGCGCCTCGGATCGACCGTGCTGCAGGTCGAGCGCGCTCCCCGGGGCACGAGCGTCCCCGCCGTACCGCTGGACGTGAGCTTCGGACGCGTCTTCGGCGCGAGCCGCGAGATGCGCCGCCTCTATCCGCTGTGTCAGCGTCTGGCCGCCGCCGACGTGCCCGTGATCATCGAGGGCGAGACCGGCACGGGCAAGGAAGTGCTCGCCGAGTCGATCCACGAGAGCGGTCCGCGCGCCGCGGGCCCCTTCGTCGTCTTCGACTGCACCGCCGTCCTGCCGAGCCTCATGGAGTCGGAGCTCTTCGGCCACGAGCGCGGCGCCTTCACCGGCGCGGTCGGCCAGCGCAAGGGGCTCTTCGAGCAAGCGTCGGGGGGAACGCTGCTCATCGACGAGATCGGTGACCTCGACGCGACGCTACAGCCGAAGCTGCTGCGCGCGGTCGAGCGAGGCGAGATCCGGCGCGTCGGCGGCGACCGGTGGATCAAGGTGGACGCGCGCATCCTGGCGGCCACGCGGCGCGATCTCGACGAGGAGGTGCAGCAGGGCCGCTTCCGCGACGATCTGTTCCACCGTCTCGCCGTCGGTCGCGTCGAGCTCCCGCCGCTGCGCGAGCGCAAGGGCGACGTCGCGCTTCTCGCCGCGCATTTCTGGAAGGCGCTCGGCGGCGATCCGCGAGGTCCCGACGCGAGCCTCCTCGCCCGGTGGGACAAGCAGCCCTGGCCGGGCAACGTGCGCGAGCTGCGCAACGCGGTCGCGCGTCAGATCGCGATCGGCGACTTGCAGGCGACGACCGAGGTCGAGGCCGTCCCCGTGGCGGTGGAAGGGGAGGACTTCATCGACGGCGTCGTGGCCAGCAAGGTGCCCTTGATCCGTGGGCGCGAGGTCGTCGTCGAGGAGTACGAGCGCCGCTACATCGAGCGCGTTCTTTCGGATCACGGAGGCAACGTCGTTCACGCGGCCAAGGCGTCGGGCATCGCCCGCCGCTACTTCCAGCGACTGCGCGCGCGGAGGAGCAAGACGTAGTGCGAGCGATCCGACTCGCCGTGCTCTGGGCAGCTTTCCTGGCGATGGCGGCTCTCTGCGCGTGTCAGCTCCTCCTCCCGTTCCAGGAAGCAGGTCCGGCGACCGACGGCGGCAACCCCGAATCCCAGGTCGATGCCGCCCCTGACGCCGAAGCCGATGCCGACGCTCGCGCTGCCGACGCGGATGCGGCTGCGAAGTCGGACGCTGCGGCCGACGCGGACGCCGCGGCCGACTCGGGCGCCGACACCTGCGCCCCCGGCACGTGCCAGCCCATCCCCCTCGCCGGCAATCAAACTTCACCCACGTGCATCCGCCTCTACGCTGGCGATGTGTACTGGTCCACCAACAGTGGCGCCTCCACCTCCGGCATCTGGCACGTGCCGGCCGACGGCGGCGGCATGCCGCGAACGCTCGCGACGGCCTTCTACGTCGCCGGGCTGACCGTGGGCCCGAACGGCGTGTACTGGACGGACCCAAGCGGGGTCGAGACGTTGATCGACGGCGGCCCGTCGAACTTCGTCGGCGGGACCAACGCGCAGATGGTCACGGCCGACGACGCCTCGGTCTACTGGTCCGACTGGGGCACCAACAAGCCGATCTACGCCGAGCCCTTCGGCATGCCCGCCGCCAGCCCACCGACGCCGATCTACCCGACCAACGCCGGCACGGCGTTCGGCCTCGTCGTCAGCGGCGGAACCCTCTACTGGACGACGAACGACACGAATCCGATGGACGGTCTGGTCGTCTCCGGAAGCGTTGCCGGAGGACAGGCGACGACGATGGCCACCGGCCAGGCCAATCCGCTCGGCGTCGCGGTGGACACGACGGCCGTCTACTGGGCAAACAGTGGCACGCAGGGCGCCGATGCCGGGAGCGTCGACCAGTCCGTGTGGATGCTGACGTTCAGCGGCAATCCCACCCCGCTCGCCCAGAACCTCAGCCATCCCGTCGCCGTGTGGTCGGATCCGAGCACCTCCTACGTCTACTGGGTCGAGCTGGGATCCCCTCCGCTCTACGCCGACGGTCGCGTGGTGCGTGCGAGCAAGACGCCCCCGGCGAACCCGACGGTCCTCGCGACGGGCCAGGGGGCGCCTTCGGACATCACCGGTGACGATACGTGGATCTACTGGGCCAACGCCGGCGCCGTGCTCCCCGACGGAGGCACGGCCGCCAACGGGCAGATCATGAAGCTGCCGAAGTGACCGTCTTCTCCCAGTAGGCGCTCACGAACGCGACGGGGTCGAGCCCGCACGAGCGGAACACGCGCTCGATGCGCGCGTGTCGTGCGACCGCCGAGAGGCGCAACGCGACCAGCGACGGATGGAGCCCGGGCAGCGCGCCAAAGGCCGCGGCCCCCTGCCGGATCGAAGCCAGGTGCTCGTCCAGCCAGAAGCGCATCATCGCCTGGTAGCCCGGCTTGCCCACGACGCTCGCGTCGAGCAGCGTCTCCGCCTCCACCCCGAAGCGCCCGAGCACGTCGCGCGGGAAGTAGCAGAGGCCGTGCGATGCATCCTCGGCGATGTCCCGCAGGTTGTTCATCAGCTGGTCGAGCATGCCGAACCGCGCGGCGGCGTCGCGGTGCTCCTCGCGCACATACGGAAAGACGCACACGCCGTTCCCCGAGATGCCCCGCAGCATGGCGTCGTGATCCCCGAGCGTGCGCAGCACGAGCCCCCGCCGCGTGTACACGCGCAGCGCTTCCAGGTACCGCCCGTAGCAGGCGACGGCCATCGGTTCGCGCACCGTGCCCTGCGGCGTCCACCAGGTCGCACGCATCTCGCGCCACACCTCCGCGTGCTCGCCGTCCACGTGCGCGCAGGCCACGAGCGAGCGCCACTCGTCGCGGAACGCGGAGAAGCGGCGATCGCCCGGCTCGATCATCTCGTTCTCCGCCAGGCGGTCGGCCATGCGCAGCCAACGGAACCGCGCGAGCCATTCGGCTTGCTGGGCGAGCGGAAGCTCCGCGACGAAGCCGATGTTCTCGTCGTCCTTCCGCGCGTCGTCCGCGAGGGCGCGGACGTCGGACGAGCGGACGAAGCGTGCGAAGCCCAAAGCGGACGGGAGGATGGCCCAACCGGCGGGCTCGTCAAGTCTGCGAGCCTGAAATCACGCGCCAGGTCGCAGCCGCGGCGGGTGTTCCACGGCCGCGAGGAGCGCCGCGCTGAAGGTATGCGCCTTCGTGTGGGCGGTGAGCCTGTGCAGCACGAGGTTGGCCGCGCGCACGCCGAAGGCCACGCGCTGCGAGGAGAGGAGGATGTGCACCGCTTCGCACACCGGCAGCACCGCCCGCGCCAGATCCGTCAAGAGGACGCGCGCGGCGCCCTCGTAGTCGGTCATGGCCGACCAGTCGTTGAGAATGATCATGTAGCGCTTCTCGGCGGCCGTCTGGGCGCGCACCGCCTGGTCGATCACGCGCGCGCCCGCTACGTCGAGGTGTCCCTTCACGCGCGAGAGGAACACCCACGGCGCCGGCTTGCCGATGGCGATCACCAGCGACTCGCTCGAGTGCACCGGAACGGCGGCGTCGAGCAGGGGGTCATGGAGTCCCATGGGCCTGCCGCTCGAGCGTACAGCAGTCAGGCCTTGCGGAGCCTCGCCTCGATGCGCGATTTCAGATCGCCGCTGGTCCAAGTCGGGAGCACCTCGTCGAGGTACTGTCGGCGCTCGCCTTCGGTGACGTCGAGAGCACCTCCCCTCAGGGCGCGCTTGGCCGCGAGGTATGCGTCGCGCGGGGACGCCGCGAAGCGCTCGGCCATCGATCGCGCCTCGCCCTCGCTCGCGACCACCTCGTCGAGCAGGCCGAGACGCAGCGCCTGCGCCGGCGGGTAGAGGCCGCCCTCGAGCACGACGCGCTCCAGCGCCGGAGGAGACAGCCGGTGCTTCACCATGCGCCACGTCTTCGGCGGGAACTTCAGCCCGAGCGGCACCTCGTTGAGGCCGATGCGCGCCGTGTCCCCGGCGAGACCGAGGCGCAGGTCGCAGGCGAGGGCCACGATGCACCCTCCCGCGATCGCGTGCCCGTTGACGTACGCGACGGTCGGCCCGGGATAGCCGTAGAGCGCATCGACCATCCTCTCGAGCGCGTCGAGGAAGCGCTCCATCCCGGACGGCGAGAGCGTCACCACCTCCTTCAGGTTCAACCCCGCGCAGAAGGCGTCCCCCGCGGCGGTGATGAAGAGCGGCTCGCCGCCGGCCTGCGCGAGCTGCTCGACGAGCCATGCCATGAGCTCACTGCTCAACGCGTTCTTGCCGGGTGCCGACAGCGTGATGGTGCGCATCTCAGCTCCCTCCCATCAGGTTCCGCGCGATCTGCGAGATCTGGATCTCGTCGGTGCCGCCGTAGATCTGGAGCACCTTCGCGTCGCGGCAGAGTTGCTCGACCTGGAATTCGGCCATGTAGCCGTTGCCGCCGAAGAGCTGGACGGCTTCGAGGGCGACCTCCATCGCGGCCTGCGCCGAGTACAGCTTGCAGGCGCTCGCCTCGGCCAGGGTCATCGCCTTGCCCTCGCCGGCGAGCTCGATCTGCCGGAAGACGAGGTTCTGGATGTTCATCCGGGCGACCTCCATCTTGGCGAGCTTGAGCTGGATCAGCTGGAACTCCCCGATGGGGCGCCCGAACTGGACGCGTGTCTTCGCGTACTCGATGCACAGCTTGCGGCACTGCTCGACGATCCCGAGCGCCATCGCGGCGACGCCCGTGCGCTCGGCGGTGAACGTGTCCTTCGCGGCGCTCCTCGCCGGCGCGTCCTCCGTCTCGCCGAGCAGCCGGTCGCGCCCGACGCGCACGTCCTCGAGGAAGAGCTCCCCGGTCGGCGACCCGTGCAGCCCCATCTTTCGCAGCGGCTTGCTCTGGGTGAGGCCCGGCATTCCCTTGTCGAGGACGAAGCTCACGACCTTGCGGTCCTTCGGATCGTTGCCCTCGTCGAGCTTGCAGATGAACACGATGGTGTCGGCGTAGGGACCATTCGTGATGAACGTCTTGTTGCCCGAGAGCACGTAGCCCTCGCCGTCGCGCCGCGCCGTCGCCTTCATCGACCCGAACGCGTCCGATCCGGACGAGGGCTCGGTGATCGCCCACGCGCCGATCTTGTCGAGCGTGAGCAAGGGCAACGCCCACCGTTCCTTCTGCGCGACGGTCCCGCGCGACATGACCGCATTCGCCGTCAGCCCCATCGAGACGCCGAGCGCCGTCACCATCCCCGGGCTGTACCTGGACAGCTCGATGACGGGGATCACCCGCATCGCCATCTCGTTGGCCGCCTCGGGTCCCCCGCGCGGCTTCTTCTCCTCCACCGGGCCGCCGGACTTCTCCTTCGCGATCTGGTGTGCGAAGCGCGCCTCGGCCATGTCCTTGATGCCGAACGTTGCGACCAACTTGCGCAGCACGTCGTACGGAGGCTCTCCGCCGTGCTCGATGTCCTTGATCCGGGGCACGACCTCCGTCTCGACGAACCGGCGCATCGCGTCCCGGATCGACAGGTGCATCTCCGACCATTCGATCATTGCCGACACCTCACGTGTGCACTCTCAGGCCCTGAACCCCCCGGATGCTCGCGTTGCGGAGCCACTGCAGGTCGCCGTTCGCGAGCTCGATGTGCGCCGCCCTCCGCAGCAGCTCCTGCAGCGCGATCTCGGCCTCCATGCGCCCGAGCGCCGCGCCGACGCAGTAGTGCGCTCCCAGTCCGAACCCCAGGTGACGGCCCTCCTCGCGCCCCACGTCGAGCCGATCGGCGCCGGTGAAGACGCTCTCGTCACGATGCGCGGAGGCCATCACGAGGAAGACGCGATCCCCGGCACGCACC
>DASVWO010000434.1:0-2417 GCA_036393165.1 Polyangiaceae bacterium
CGACATCATGCGCCCGGCGACGATCTTGATGCGCGGCACCTCCATGGCGACGCCGAAGAAGGGGCTGCTGAGAGCGAGGGCGCGCCAGAGGCCGCCGGCCTGCTGCTTGATGGCGACGCTGGAGGCGACGAGCCCGCCGAAGCTGTGGCCGAAGAGCACCGCGGGCACACCCGGCGCGTGCGCTTTCACCGCGGCCGCGAGCTCGGCGGCGTCGTCGAGGTAATCGCCGAAGCGCTCGCAGTGCCCGCGCTTGCCGGCGGCTCTGCCGTGGCCGCGCATGTCGATCGCGACGCTCGTGATGCCGCGCTCGGCCCACGCGTCCATCACGGCCGCGTAGCGCGCGCTGTAGTCGGCGTATCCGTGGAGGATGCCGACGACGGCGCGCGGCTGGGTCACCGGCACCGAGAACGAGTGGAGCGAGGGACCCTGGGTGCTCGAGCGCTGGAGGACGCCTTCTTCGTGGCTCATGCGTGAGCCGAGCTTAACTCAGGGTACACTCCGAAGGTGAGCCTACACGCCAAGGCCGTGGCGATGATCCTGGCGTCGGTGTCCGCCTCGACGCTGGTCGCGCAGACGGCGCTGCCCGAGGCGCGCGTGGCGCACGGGGCCGGGCTCGCGAGCAAGAAGGGCGCGGCCGAGGACGCGACGGACGACGCGCCGCTGCTCGCGACGCTGGATCAGGTGCACACGGGCGAGTACCTGCCGCTCGACGCGACGTTCCCCTCGCAGGAGCGATTCGACGAGCTGCTGTCGGACCGGTCGACGGGAGAGCGCGCGAAGCTCGACCCGCGGCTGCTCGGGCTCCTGCGCGAGCTGGCCGAGAAGCACCCGGGCTCGCGCATCGAGCTGGTGAGCGGGTACCGCAGCTGGAAGCTCAACGAGATGCTGCGCAAGAAGGGGCACCACGTGTCGTCGCACAGCCAGCACTCGCTCGGGCACGCGTGCGACTTCCGCATCGTGCCGCCGGACGCGGAGCTGGGGATCGACCCGCGCATCCTCGAGGCGGAGATACGGAAGCTCGGGTGGGATGGCGGCGTGGGGGTCTATCCGACCAAGGACGACTGGTTCGTGCACGCCGACGTCGGAAGAGAGCGGCGCTGGGAGAACTAGCGGTACCATCGGCAGCATGAGGCGGGCTTGTCTCGTCGGGGCGGTCGCGGTGCTCGCAGGGTGCAACCCGCTCGCGATGGCGAGCGCGCCGAAGGCGCCCGAGATGGCGGCGCCGACGGATCCGACGCCGCTCGCGAAGTGCAAGGTGGCGGCGAGCGCGACGAGCCCGCTCGTGACCGAGTGGCCGGCGTCGCAGAAGGCGTACCTCGAGGGGCTCACGTCGCGGCAGGCGGTCGCGGTGGCGTACTCGGGGTGCGAGCTGCGCATCGTGGACGCGTGCCGGCTGCCGGGGAAGTACACGTGGCACCGCACGACGCCGGCGACGGACACGCTGGAGATCACGAACGCCGACGAGCTGTGGGCGAAGTTGCCCATCGGCGCCGCGGGGCTGGAGGGAGAGCTCGCGCGCAACGGGCGCCTCGCGGTGCGCACGACCATCTCGGGGCAGCTCGAGCTCGACGGCCTCGACGCGAAGTCGGCCGCGACGGACGCCTCGTGCGCCGGCGTCACGCACGTCGTGTCGGCGGTGAGCGTCGGCGCGTTCCGGCTGCTCTCGGGCGCGGGCGCGTCGGCGCAGGGAGGCGCGAAGGCGTTCGGCGTGGGCGCGGGCGGGAGCACGTCGCGCGAGGAGAGTGTGCTGCGCGAGGCGGGCGATCCGAACACGTGCGGCGAGGGAGGCGAGAGCGCGCCGCAGAACTGCGCGTCGCCCATCCAGCTCTTCCTGCAGCCGGTGCAGGGGGGGGCAACCCAGGCGGCGGCGACCACCGCAGTGGCAGCGTCGTCGCCGATGGCCATCGAGGTGACGTTCCCGGCGACCGACGACCGCCACTGGGCGCTGCACGACGCGAACGGCACGATCCTCTGCGACGCCCCCTGCACCAAGTCGGTGCCACCGGGCAGCGGCTGGTATCTCGAGAGCACCAAGGGGAGCGGAGGCAGCACCGACCATCTCGATCTCCCGGCGCGCCTCCCCTACTCCCCCGGCTCGCGCGCCGTCGCCGACTACCGCGCCGAGCGCGGTGCTCCGTTCCTCTCGACCCTCACCTTCTGGGGCCTCGGTGTCCCCGCCGCCATCGGCGGCGCCGTCGCCGTCTCCTTCGGCATCGGCAACGTCGGCGGCACGAGTGACCAGAGCCTCAGTGGCTTCTGGATCGGCACCGGCATCCTCTACCTCGCGATCGCCGGTGCCACCGCCTGGTGGTACTTCTGGAGCCACCCCGCGAGCTTCGACACCCACGCCGCGCAGTGATCCCTGTCCCGTGACACCCCTCGATCTGTCCGGGACAGGGGGTAGGCATCGGCGCGCG
>DASVWO010000435.1:0-15779 GCA_036393165.1 Polyangiaceae bacterium
GCTTCTCTCCTCTTCTCTTGATGGAGTGATCCCATGCGACTCACTGCGAAGCTCGTGCACGTCGCCGCGATCGTCGCGGCGGCAACCGGATGCGGAGGCAGCACCACGACCGGCGCCCACGGCGGCGACGGCGGCACGACCGAGGGAGGCAACCCCGGCGACGGCGGGAACCCGGGCGACGACAGCGGCAACCCGGGGGACTCCGGCAATCCGAACGACGCACAGCCCGACGCCGTCATCGGCTGCGGCGGATGCGGCTGCGGCGGCGACGGCGCCCCGCCACCGACCGTGTCGGTGACCCCTGCGCAGGCGTGCCAGATCCTCGAAGAGAGCGACTCGATCAACTCCGTCGCCTTCGGCCCGACGTGCCAGCACCTGTGCATGGGCGGCCAGTACATCTGCGACATCCCCCAGTCGTTCGTCACCGCGGTGGAGTCGCTCAATCCGGACGCCGGCCCACCCACGGATGGCGGCCAGTGGACCCTCGACTGCCCCACGAGCCCCTCGATGCTGACGGTGACGTGCAACGTGCAGTGCACCGGCCGCCTGACCGAGGGCTACTCCGCCCCCGACGGCATGCGCAGCGAGGGCGAGCGCCTCGCGGCCATGGCTTACCTCGAGGCCGTGAGCGTCCACGCCTTCGACCGGCTCGAGCGCGAGCTCGAGATTCACAAGGCTCCGCCGACGCTGCTCCGAGATGCCCGCCGTGCGCGCCGCGACGAAGTGCGCCACACGGCGATGACGACCCGCATGGCCCGCCGCCACGGCGTCTCCCCTCGCCTCCCCGACGCGCCCGCGCCCACGCGCGCCCGCACCCTCTTCGAGATCGCCATCGAGAACGCCGTCGAAGGATGCATCCGCGAGACCTACGGTGCGGTGCAGGGCCTCGTCGAAGCCCAGACCTCGCGCGACGCCACGATGCGCCGCGCGATGCAATCGATCGCCAACGACGAGTGCCGCCACGCCGAGCTCGCGTGGGCCGTCCACGCCTGGGCCATGCCTCGCCTCACCGCCGCCGAGCGCCGCACCGTGGAACGCGCGATGAAGGACGCGACAGCGGAGATCGCCGCCCGCGACCCCCGCACCGCGTCCCTCCTGTTTTCTTGAATGGATCCGGGAGCGCTAGATTACGTGGCGCACGGCCATGAGATGGGGATGAAGGTACGGGCAAGGCTCGTCAGCGTCGCTGCGCTTCTGATTGCAGGGAACGTCGCAACAGCTGGATGTAGCAACGGAGGGGGCGTCAACTACGGGTGTCCCGATTCAACGAACATCACCGTCACGCCGGCGCAAGCGTGCCAGATGCTCGCAGAGCAGGCCGGCAACCTCTTCGTCGGAGCCTCCACCGGGCCTACTTGCCAGGCGCTCTGCGCCGACGCCGCGTTCTATGGGCAGTGCGACCTTCCCCCGTTATTCGTATCGGAAGCGAAATCGCTCAATCCGCGCGCCTTGTCGACCCCGAGCGATGGCGGCGTCGGCGTGCTCGTTTGCCCGCCCAGCACGTCTGCAGTGACGGTCACGTGCCGTGTGTCGTGCATCGGCGGACGTCTCACGGACGGTTACTGCGCCCCCGCTGGCCTCGGCAGCGAAGGCGCGCGCCTCGCGGCGATGGCATACCTGGAGGCCGTGAGCGTTCACGCGTTCGAGCGGCTGGAGCGGGAGCTGGAGGCGCACAGGGCTCCGCCGACGCTGCTGCGTGAAGCGCGGCGTGCGCGACGCGACGAGGTGCGCCACACGGCGATGACCACGCGACTGGCCCGCCGCCACGGCATTTCTCCTCGTATTCCGGACTCGCCGGCCCCGGCTCGAGCCCGCACCCTCTTGGAGGTGGCCATCGAGAACGCCGTCGAGGGATGCATCCGTGAGACCTATGGCGCCGTGCTGGGACTCGTTGAGGCGCAGACATCACCAAACAACTCGATTCGGCGCGCCATGAAGTCCATCGCCTCCGACGAGTGCCGACACGCCGATCTCGCGTGGGCCGTGCACGCCTGGGCCATGCCTCGCCTGACGGGCGACGACCGTCGAGCGGTGCAGCGCGCGATGAAGGACGCCGTGACCGAAATCGCTGCGAGCGACCCGCGCACTGCTTCCATGCTCTTCTCCTGAGTGCTTGAAATGAGACGGATGGCCAGGCTGGTGCGGGTTGCGACGCTGCTGGTGGCATGGGCCGGTGCGACCGCAGCGGCGGGGTGCGGGAGCAACAACAGCGCAGTCGGCGGAAGCAACTGCGGGGTGCAGCCGACCATCATCGTCCCTTCAGCGCAGGCGTGCCGTCTCCTCGAGGAGACTTACGCGCAGGGATCCCAGAACAGCCCCACCTGCGCCCAGGTCTGCGCGGGCGCCGGGATCGAATGCGTCCTTCCCCAGTCGTACGTCTCAGCGGTGAAGTCGCTCAATCCGGATGCCGGGCCGCCGAAAGACGGGAGCAGCGCGTGGGAGCTCGATTGCCCGAGCAGCCCGTCGACTGTGACGGTCACGTGCGAGACGCCTTGCGGCGGCTGAAGGGCGCCCGAGACCTCACTTCAGAGCGAACTGCGTTCGCTTGACGAAGCGGCCGTCGCCCTTCTTGCCGAGGTACTTGCCGTCCTGCACCACGACGCGCCCGTGCGACAGCACGTGCGTCGGCCCGCCCACGACGTCGCGCCCCTCGTAGGGCGTGTAGTCGACGCGCATGTGCAGCGTCTTCTCGCTCAGCGTGTGCTTCTTCTCGCCGTCCCACACGACGAGGTCCGCGTCGGCGCCCACCGCGATGGTGCCCTTGCGCGGATAGAGCCCGAAGATCTTCGCAGGTGCCGTGCTCGTGATCTCGACGAACCGGTTCATCGAGATGCGCCCGGCGCGCACTCCGCCGTCCCAGAGGAGGTACATGCGGGTCTCGACCCCCGGCATCCCGTTGGGGATCTTCGCGAAGCTGTCCTTCCCGAGCTCCTTCTGGCCCTTCATGCAGAATGGGCAGTGGTCGGTCGACACGACCTGCAGGTCGTGCGTCTTGAGCCCGCGCCACAGCTCCTCCTGGAACTCGCGCGGGCGGAGCGGCGGCGTGCACACGTACTTGGCGCCCTCGAAGCCGGGGCGCGCAAGGTCGTCCTGCGAGAGGAAGAGGTACTGCGGGCACGTCTCGGCGAACGCCGGCAGCCCGCGGTCGCGCGCGTGCACCACCTGCTCGAGCGCCCGCGGCGCCGAGAGGTGCACGATGTACACGGGCGCGCCGGCCATCTCGGCGAGACAGAGCGCACGGTGCGTCCCCTCCGCCTCCGCGATCTGCGGCCGCGTGAGCGCGTGGTAGACGGGCGCCGTGTGCCCCTTGGCGAGGGCCTGCTGCACCAGCACGTCGATGGGGATCCCGTTCTCGGCGTGCATGCAGATGAGCGCGCCGATCTCCCCCGCCCTCTGCATCGCGCGGAAGATCTGCCCGTCGTCCACGAGGAAGACGCCCGGGTAGGCCATGAACATCTTGAAGGACGTCACGCCCTCGTCGACGCACCGCTGCATCTCGGCGCACGTCCCGTCGTTCACGTCCGTCATGATCATGTGGAACGCGTAGTCGACGGCCGCCTTGCCCTCGGCCTTGCCGTGCCACGTGTCGAGCCCCTTGCGCAGCGGCTCGCCCTTCGCCTGGATCGCGAAGTCCACGATGCACGTCGTCCCGCCGTGCGCCGCCGCGAGCGTGCCCGTCTCGAAGTCATCGCTCGACGACGTCCCGCCGAACGGCATGTCGAGGTGCGTGTGCGCGTCGATCCCGCCGGGCATCACGTACTTGCCGCGCGCGTCGATCGTCGTGTCCCACTGCCCCGTCGGCGCCGCGTCCTTCCCGAAGATGGCCGCGATCTTCCCGTCGACGATCGCGACATCCGCCGCGTACGTATCGACCGCCGTCACCACAGTCCCGCCCTGAATCAACGTCCTGGCGCTCATGGCCGCGGACGATACCGCTTTTCGGCCTCGATGCACGAGGCACTCGTGTCCTCCGTCCACTGACTCGCGGCGCGTGCGTGAGACGCGGGGAAAGGACAATCTCAGCAAGCGTGAGACGCGTGGTGGAGAAGAAGATCAAGAAGATCAGAAGATCAAAAGGGGTGGTGCAAACACGCGAAGGGGCTTGCCCCACACCTTCTTGATCTTTTGATCTTCTTGATCTTCTTCAACCCCTCTCGTCAGCCTCTAGGGCCTGGTCGTTCCAGGCCCTTGTCTCACTCGAGCTTCCCGCCCCGTTGCGGGTGCATCACGCCACGCGGATGACGGGGCCGCTCTCTTCGGGCTTGTTCGGCTTGTAGGTTTGCTCGGCCGCCGGAAAGGCGCCGGCGCGCACTTCTTCGACGTAGCGACGCGTCGCGGCGACGACGGCGTCGCCGAGCTCGGCGTAGCGCTTCGCGAACTTGGGGGTGTGCCCGCGCGAGAGACCCAGCAGGTCGGTGCTCACGAGGACCTGGCCGTCGCACGCCGGGCCGGCGCCGATGCCGATGGTCGGCACGCTCACCGCGCGCGTCACTTCCTCCGCGACATCCGGCGGGATCGCCTCCAGCACGATGGCGTACGCCCCGGCTTCCTCCACGGCCTTCGCGTCGGCCACGATGCGCCTCGCCGCCTCGTCGCCGCGGCCCTGCAGCTTGAATCCGCCGTAGGCGTGCACGCTCTGCGGCATGAGCCCCACGTGGCCCATCACCGGGATGCCCGCGCGGACGATGCGCCAGACGTGCTCGGCGAAGTCCTCGCCGCCCTCGAGCTTCACGCTCTCCACCGCGCCGTCCTTCACGAGCTTCCCGGCGCTCTCGACCGCCTGCGTGGACGAGACCTGGTAGCTCATGAACGGCATGTCGCCGACGACGTGCGCCCGCGCCGCCGCCCGGGCGACCGCTCGCGAGTGGTACGCGATCTCTTCCAGCGTCACCGGGAGCGTGTTCGCCAGGCCCTGCACGACCATGCCCAGCGAATCGCCCACGAGGATGAGGTCCACGCCGGCCTCGTCCATCAGACGGGCCATCGTGAAGTCGTAGGCCGTGACCATCGCAAGCGGGGGCCCGCCCTGGCTCTTGCGCGCGCGGACCTCGGGTGCGGTGACCTTCTTGGCTGCCGTCGGGGCAGTGCCGCTGCCGTACATATCGCCTCGGGTCGCAGCCGGGGCTGGCCTCGCGGGGCTGGCGCCTCCACGGGACGTCCGGTCTACGCCTGCCGCGAAACCTAGCGCCCGGCACCCCCGCAGGCAAGGGTGCTAAGTTGGCGCACGTGCACGCCAGACCGGGAAATCAACAGCAAGATCAAAAGATCAGGAAGGGGTGTTTTTCCCCCAAACCTTTTGATCTTCTGATCTTCCTGTTCACTCTCCTCCTGCCGTCTCTGCTGTGGGGATGCGACCGGGCGCCCTCCGCCGATGGGATGCCGGAGTGGAAGGCGAGCGAGCACCACTCGTTCGACGACGACAAGATGGGCGACCCGAAGCAGCAGGGCGCGCCGGGCGGGTCGGCCACCGTCAAGGGCGACGACTCGACGCGGCTCGTCGAGATCGCCTGGCAGCAGAACTGCGTGAACTGCCACGGCCCGACGGGTCACGGCGACGGGCAGATGGGTCCGATGCTCCACGCGCCGGACCTCACGCAGAGCAAGCTCGCCGACGCCGACATGGTCGCGATCATCAAGGGCGGGAAGAACAAGATGCCCGCCTACGGCCAGATGCCGGACACCGTGGTGCAGGGTCTCGTTGCGCGCATCCATCGCCTCAAGGGGGACAGGTAGACGATGGACCGCAAGCGCCTGCTCCGTCTGCTCTTCCTCGCCGCGGGCCTCGCCGTCGCGATGCTGCTCGCGCGCCACTGGCCCAAGGAGCAGACCGTGCACTACGTGCTCGGCGACGGGGCGGCGCGCGTCGAGGAGGTGGACGCGCGCTGGGCGCAACGAGACGAGGCGCGCGCCAGCGAGGACTGGACGCGCGAGGCGACCTTCCGGTACGCACCGGGTCAGGCGCCGCGCATCGTCACGCACGAGCCTCGGCTGCCCGACGGGGACTACACCGTGGAGATCGAGATCGCCTCCGCGTCCACCGCGCGCAACGTGGTGCGCCGCAACGTGACCCTCTCGGGGAGCGGCTCCACATCCATCGACCTCGCCGATTCGGTGCCCCGATGAGTGATCCTCCGCACGATCAGCACGACGCCCCCGAGGCCGAGACGCGCGCCGTCGGCCCGTCGGCGACCAAGGTGGGCATCCAGGTGATGGTGCTCTCGGGCAGCGCCAAGGGCACGAGCAAGGCGCTCGGCGAGACGCTGCGCATCGGCAAGGCGACCGACAACGACCTGGTGCTCGACGACGACACGGTCTCGCGCCACCACTGCGAGCTCACGCGCGCCAACGACGGCGTGCACGTGCGCGATCTCGGGTCCACCAACGGGACGAAGGTCTCGGGCGCGCGCGTGTCGGAAGCCGTGGTGCAGCCCGGCACGGTGCTCAAGGTGGGCGAGGTGGAGCTCGTGCTGCGGCCCGCCGTGCGCAACGTCGAGGTGCTGCCGAGCGACAAGACGTGGTTCGGCGCGGCCATCGGCAAGAGCCTCGCGATGCGCACCATCTTCGGCGTCCTCGAGCGCATCGCCGGCACCGACGCGACGGTGCTCCTCGAGGGCGAGACGGGCACGGGGAAGGACGTGCTCGCGCGCGCCATCTGGACCGAGAGCGGCCGCGCCCAGGGGCCCTTCGTGGTCGTCGACTGCGGCGCCGTCAGCTACTCGCTGCTCGAGAGTGAGCTCTTCGGGCACGAGCGCGGGGCGTTCACCGGCGCGGTCGCCGCGCGGCAAGGCGCCTTCGAGCTGGCCGACGGGGGCACGGTGTTCCTCGACGAGATCGGCGAGCTCCCCATCGACGTGCAGCCCAAGCTCCTGCGGGTGCTCGAGACGAAGGAGTTCCGGCGGGTCGGGGGCAACAAGACGCTCAAGAGCGACGTCCGCGTCATCGCGGCGACCAAGAGGAACCTCCAGCGCGAGGTCACCGCCGGCAAATTCCGCGAGGACCTCTACTTTCGCCTCGCCGTCGTCCCCATCACGGTGCCGGCGCTGCGCTCCCGACGCGACGACGTCCCGATGCTCGTGGAGCACATCCTCAAGGCGAGCGGCGGCGGCCTCACCGTGACCGACGACACGATGCAGGGCCTGCTCGCCCACGACTGGCCGGGCAACGTGCGCGAGCTCCGCAACGTCCTCGATCGCGCCATCTACATGGCGCGCGCCACGGGGCAGACGGAGCTCAGCATGGTGAGCCTCCCGATGACGGGCGGCACCGGCGCGGGCGACGCCTTCCACTTCGACCCCGCCAAGAGCTACCGCGAGACGCGCGCCAAGTACGACGCCGAGTTCGAGCGCCGCTACGTGAAGTGGCTGCTCTCGCGCCACAGCGGCAACGTGAGCGCCGCCGCCCGCGAGGCCAAGATGGACCGCAAGCATCTGCACGACATGGCCAAGAAGCACGGCCTGCGCGGCCAAGAATCCGACGACGAGAGCTAGCTGGCGCCTAGAACCCCAGGTTCAGGCTGACCGTCGCGAGGTAGGCGAAGGCGTTCGAGACGGGGACGCCGGCCAGGGTGAACTGGTCGTACGAGAAGCCTTCGATGCTCGCGGAGCCGGCGAGCTTGAAGCTCTGGATGAAGCCGAAGATCTTCTGGTGCTCCGGGATGATGCTCCACACGGCGCGCAGGCCGGCGAGCCAGCTCCAGAAGGGAGAGAGCTCGCGGTCGCCGGTGAAGTACTGCCCGCGCGGGCCGAGGGGCGGGGCGCCGCCCGTGTAGTCGTCGCTCCAGAAGACCGCGCCGCCCTGCCGGTAGATGCGGCCGCGCGCCATGACGCGCACGTTCTCGCCGAGCGACTTCTCCGCCTCCGCCTCGGCGGAGAAGCTGTCGATGGCCCACGTGTCGTGGTAGCCGCGCACCATCAGGCGCAGCGCTCCCTTGAGCGAGCGCAGGTAGTACGCGAGGCGCGCCGTCACCGCCTCGCGCGCGCGGTCGTTCGGCACGTGCTCCTGGGCCAGGATGCCCTCGCCGATGATGACGCTCCGGTACGGGTCGCTCTGGAAGCCGTCGACGAGCTGCGCCGTGTACGTGAGCTGCGTCTCGATGACCGGCGTCCACGACTGCGCCCAGCTCGCCTCGAACGTGTCCACCGCGATGTCGTGCGTGGTCCTGCCGGAGGTCGACGTGAAGCACCCCGTCGAGTTCTCCAGCGCCTGCCACGTCGTCGGCTGGTTCAGCAGCGTCGAGTCCTGCACGCGGTCGCACACCTGGTCGAAGTTGTGCGCGTAGGAGAGCTGGAACTGCGTGTTGTGCTGGTACGCGTCCGTCCGCGCGCTCACGTGCAGCGCGTTGGAGCGGTAGTCGTTCTCGGTGCCGTACGAGTACCCCGCGAGCAGCGACGTCCCGGTGTTGCCCTTGATCTCGATCTCCCCTCGCCCGACGTTGCGGAAGTCGTGCACGCTCGCGGTGGTGACGACGTCCGGCGTGTGCGACTGGCCGTACACGCTGCCCGCCTTGTGCGCGACGCTCGCGCCGGAGACCACGTCGGCCTCCCAGCCGCCGCGGATGTCGATCCACGACCAGGGCGACGCGGTCACGTCGGCCGTCGGCGAGTACACGAACATGTGCGTCTTCGTCGGCGCCTCGTAGAAGACCGAGTGCGTCGTATCGAGCTGCACGACCTGCGCGCGCGCCGGCACCGCCACCGCGAGCACCGCGGCCGCGACGAGCACTGCGATGACCGCAGCGCGAGAGCCTAGTTGCACCCGCAGCCTCCGCCCTGCACCCCGCTGCCGCCCATGGAGCCCTCGCGGTTGTCGAGCGCGTGGCGCATCCCCGCCTCGTGCTTGGCGTCGACGTCGAACTGCATCGTCGGGTCGGCGAGGATCGCGCGGTGCTCGGGCGCCACGGTGGCGCATCCGGTGGCGCTGGCCGCCGCGACGACAACGAGGAGGATGGGAAGTGCACGCATCTCGCCGCTCCTAGAAATACACCCCGAGCCCGCCCGCGTACGTCTGGGCGTTCTTGTACTGGTTGGCGTCGAAGACCGACAGGTTCGTCACCTCGAGGCGCACGAGGATGCGGTTGCGCAGCGCCAGCAGGAGGCCCCCGCCCGCGCGACCGACGTAGAGGTCCTCGCGCTTGAGCACGAACGAGTCCCCCGCCGGGTACGTGCTGAGCCCTCCGGCCATGAGCTCCGCGAACGGGCACACCGCCCAGCTCGGGGCGAGGTAGATCGAGACGCCGGCTCCGTAGAGGAGCTGCGTTCCGTCGCTCGTGAGCCCGTCGCCGACGAAGCCCTCGAGGCTCACCGTCTTGTGCAGCACGAGCGACGGCCGCGCCTCGACGTACCCGTAGTGCTGCACCGAGCCGCCGGTGACCGGGATGCTCAGCACGCCGCCGACCAGCGCGAACCCTGCCCGCGCTCCCTCGAGGGGCGGCGGTGCGAAGAGGCCCGGTCGCGAAGGGGCCCCCTCGTCGTTCGGATTCACCGCGAACGGCTGCACTTCATCACCCAGCGCGTACGCCGTCCGCCCGTCCGGCAGCAGCACGCGCAGCCAGAACCCCGTGCCCGGCCGCCCGTCGAGCGCGAACGTCTCGCCGCGGTGCCCGACGTAGATGACCCGGTAGCTCACGCCCGGCCCCGTGCGCAGCTCCGCCGAGTCGACGATCACGCGCGCGAACGCCTCCGGCTCCACCTGATCGGCCGCGAGCGCGGACGTCGGCACTGCCAGGAGGAACAGCGCCACAGCGAGGACCCAGAGTGCCCTCATTGCGACAGCGCGGCCCACTTCGACAGAACCTGGTTCACCGTCTGATCGCTCGTCTGGAAGATCTGGCGCGGATGGTTGCTCCCGCTGGGGCGCACGAAGACCGGCGCCGACGTGTAGTCGATGCTCATCTCGAGCGACACCGCTTCGTAGTTGCTCCGTGCGGGCGTGCCCTCGGCGACCGACCCCGGGTCGACCGGGTGGTCGCCCCCGCCGCAGTTGACCAGCGTGTGGTTCTGCAGGGCCATCCCGCTCACGGCCGACGGGTTGAAGTGGCACCCGTTGGCCGGGTCGCTCCCGTTGCCGCTGCCGCACTTGTAGTTGCCGCCGAAGATGAACTGCGGCTCGACGTGGCAATAGAAGAAGTCCTCGTCGAAGACGAAGGTCGGGACCGTGAAGTCGGGTCCCGGGTCGACCGAGGTGCAGCCGAGCTCCAGCATGCCGGCGAGGCACACCAGCACAGCCGTTCCCGCACAACGCGTCAACGTCGAGCCGGGCACGGGCCTCACAGTACCAGAGCTGCGGGTGAGCCAGGTCTGAAGCACGCCTCGGGGACGCGTGTTTGCGACCGAACCCTGCACGGCTGCTCCCGGGGTGGGTCTGCCCGACCACGCTCCGCGTGTCCAGAGCCCCGCAGCAGGAGTGTGTGGGACCGTCTGCCCCATCCGTGTGTTTCCCGAGGAATTACGAATGGTGAAGACTTTCGCTGACCTACATGAGCGCACTGGAATGGGCCGTGAAGAGGGCGCTGTGGCGGATTGCGCTTGCAGTCCCTGACTGCCGGTCTGTAGAAGTTTGGCTCCCGGCAGTTAGATGTCGTTCAATGTAGGTCCGACTCAGCCGGAGAACCCCGAATGAAGCTGACCCCCTGGTACCTCGTGGCCATCGCCCCCATCGCCGTCGCCGGCTGCTCGGGCGCCTTCCTGGGCCACTTCGCGGTGCTGGCCGTCACCCTGTGCATCTTCGTCGGCACCCTGAGCCTCGGAAGGCATGCCCCCGCTCCCGGCCCCGTCCCGGCCGACTCCACCGAGCTGCACGACGCCGAGTGATCGGGCCGCTCTCCGGAGCGAGCCGACCCCCGCCGCGCTAACGTCCCGCCGAGGGCGATGAACGACGTCAACCGCGGCGACCCTGCCGAGCGCCTGAAGTCCCTCGACGACTTCACCCTCGCCGACCTGGAGTCGATCCGCCTCATCCTGCGCGGCGACTCGGTCATCGACTGGCGGAAGCTCGACTTCACCGGCGACCAGGACGTGCGCGAGTTCCTCCACGCCCACGAGCTCCGGCCCGAGGACGCGCAGGACCGCATGCGCATGGAGCACGTGAAGGCCGAGTCCATCGCGTACCTGCGCCGGCAGTACGACTACCCCATCCCCCGCCCCGTCGAGCGCTCCACCGTGCCCGAGCTGATGATGCTCGCCTCGGGCACGGGGCACCGCGCGATGTGCGCCTGCACGATCCTCAAGTGCATGCACATCATCCACCACCTCGACGGGCGCGAGCTGCTCTTCGTGCTCCCGATGTCGGACCAGGAGGTGTTCCACATCGTCGAGGAGAAGGTCTACCGCGTCATCGGCGGCATGCTCGCGGGCGGCTTCCCGGTCGTCGAATTCGTGGGCGGGCGCAAGAACAAGGACTCGCTCGTCACCAAGCTCCTCTCGAAGCAGGAGACGATCGCGGCGCAGATCTTCGACAAACTGCGCTTCCGCGTGGTCACGCGCACGCGTGAAGACATCTTCCCGATCCTGCAGTACCTGACGCGGCGCCTCTTCCCGTTCAACTACGTGGTGCCGGGGCAGAGCATCAACTCGGTCTTCTCGTTCCGGTCGTACGTCGAGGGGACGCCGCTCGCCGACCACCTCGACCGGATGCAGACCCACGGCGAGGACGACTCCTTCACGCCGACCGACAACCAGTTCTCGGCCGACGAGTACCGCATCATCCACTTCGTCGTGGACATGCCCGTCCGCCTCCCCAAGCGCATCCTCGACCGCGCGCCCCCCTCGGCCACCCAGATGGGGAACGTGATCTTCGTCATCTGCGAGTTCCAGATCGTCGACCGCGACACCGAGGCCAACAACGAGATTGGCGACGCCTCCCATGCGAAATACAAGGAGCGGCAGAAGAAGGCCGTCATGCGCCGCCTGCAGCTCGGCGGGGCCAGCGAGTCTCACGGCCGGATCCCGGTCGCTCAAGACGTGCGAAAGAAGAAGTAAAGCGGTATAGCCGCCCCACCCCCCATGCGCCTCTACAGCGGCAAGGTCCCCGCCATCGCCACCGAGGTCGCGCGCGCCCTGCTCGCGGCCAA
The DNA here is from genome assembly GCA_036393165.1 of Polyangiaceae bacterium. Lineage (GTDB taxonomy): Bacteria > Myxococcota_A > Polyangia > Polyangiales > Polyangiaceae > Palsa-1150. The sequence continues at coordinate 12,068 of DASVWO010000435.1, forward strand.
GGAAATCGAGGCCGAGAGCCCCAAGGAAGTGGAGGCCGACGTCGCGGCGGTCCTCAACCAGTACCTGAACGACGAGCGCGAGGTGAACGAGCGCGCCAAGGACGTGCTCGAGCGCACCGGCAAGGGCCAGACCGATTTCCAGCGGGTCCGCGCGCTCGTGGCCGACGAAAAGGGCATCAAGGTCGGCGACGAGACGCTCGACTACCTCCTGGACCAGGTGGTCGAGATGCTCATGCACTCGAACAACGTCGAAGAGGTGTTCGCCTCCGACGTCGACCTGCGGCGGCGCATGGCCCCCGTCTTCAAGAAGCACATGGCGGTCGACTCGGCGCTCGACGCCGAGGTGCGGGCGCAGCTCCGGCACGTGAAGGAAGGCTCCCGCGAGTGGGAGGTCGAGTACGCTCGCGTCCTGGAGCAGGTGAAGCGACGGAAGGGCCTGTAATCGCTCGCGAGTTGGCGGTAGCTTCGGGGAACACACATGCGGAGCATGACGGGCTTCGGCTTGGGCGAAGCGCAGCTGCAAAGTGGCAAGCTGTCCGTCGAGATCCGCGGCGTGAACCACCGGTTCCTCGACGTGCGCGTGCGTCTGCCGCGTGAGCTCGCGGACCTGGCGACGTACGTGGAGCAGCTCGCGCGCGAGAAGCTGACGCGCGGGCGCTACGAGGTGGCGCTGCGCATGGAGGGCACCGCGCTCGGTCCGCCCGTGCTGGACCGCGAGCGGGCGCGCGCGGCGTTCAAGGCGCTCTGCGAGCTGCGCGACGAGCTGGCCCCCGGCAGCGAGGTTCCCCTCTCGGTGCTGGGCGGGATCCCCGATCTCTTCGTGTCCACGGTCGAGCGCGAGCTCGACCGCCTGCACGCAGCGACGCGAGCGGCCTTCGAGGCGGCCATCGCGGCCCTCGACGGCATGCGGCGCAAGGAGGGCGCAGCCCTGCGCGACGACCTGATGCGGCGCCTCGACCGCGTGAAGACCCTGGCGCGCGACGTGGAGAAGCGGGCGCCGGAGGTCATCGAGGCGCACCGCAAGCGCCTGCGCGACCGGGCCGAGCGGCTGCGCGCACAGACGGAGCTCGACGTGGACGCGGCGCGCCTCGAGCAGGAGATCGCGATGTTCGCCGAGCGCAGCGACGTGTGCGAGGAGCTCACGCGCCTCGACAGCCACTGCGCCCAGTTCTCCTCGCTGCTGCAGGCGGAGGAGCCCATCGGCCGGCGCCTCGACTTCCTCCTGCAGGAGATGGCGCGCGAGGCCAACACGGTGGGCGCCAAGAGCCCGGACGCGCCCATCGCTCACGCGATCGTCGAGGTGAAGGCGGAGATCGAGCGGATGCGCGAGCAGGTCCAGAACGTCGAATGAACCCCGACTTCCTCCTCCTCATCCTCTCGTCCCCCAGCGGCGCTGGGAAGACGACCCTCACGCGGAAGCTGCTCGCCCAGCATCCGGAGCTGCGCTTCAGCGTCTCGCACACCACGCGCGCCCCCCGCCCCAACGAGGTGGACGGGCGTGACTACCACTTCGTGGACCGCGCGAAGTTCCAGTCGCTCGTCGCGCAGGGCGCGTTCCTCGAGTGGGCCGAGGTGCACGGGAACCTGTACGGCACGTCGGTCGCCGAGATCGACCGCGCGCGCGCGTCGCAGGGCTGCACCGGGATGATCTTCGACATCGACTACCAGGGGGCGAGGCAGATCCGCGTCAAGAAGCCCGACGTGGTGGCGGTGTTCATCCTGCCGCCGTCGATGGCGGAGCTCGAGCGCCGGCTGCGCGGGCGCGCGAGCGACAGCGAGGAGGCGGTGCGGCGGCGCTTCGACACGGCGAAGCTCGAGATCGAGCACTACGCGCTCTTCGACTACCTCGTCGTGAACGACGATCTGCAGCGGGCGTACGACGAGCTCCGGTCCATCACGGTGGCCGAGCGCGCGCGGCGCTGGCGGCGGAGCGAGCTCGCCGAGGCCCTGCTGCGCACGGGGGTGCTGCCGTGAGCGCGCCGCAGGTGCTGGCGGTCATCGGGGGCAGTGGGCTCTACGAGATCGAGGGCCTCTCGCACGTCGAGCACGTGACCGTGGACACGCCGTTCGGCCCGCCGAGCGACGCCGTGGTGCGCGGGCGGCTCGGGGACACGACGCTGCTCTTCCTGCCGCGGCACGGCAGGGGGCACCGCATCGCGCCGCACGAGATCCCCTTCCGCGCCAACGTGTGCGCGCTGAAGAAGCTGGGCGCGACGCACCTCGTGAGCCTCAGCGCCGTCGGCTCGATGAAGGAGGAGATCGCGCCGGGCGACTTCGTGGTGGCCGACCAGCTGATCGACCTCACCAAGCGGCGCGTCTCGACGTTCTTCGAGGACGGCATCGTCGGGCACGTCGGCTTCGCCGACCCGGTGTGCGAGACGCTCGCGGGCGCGCTCGCGGAGGCGGCCGGGCGCGCCGGGGCGCGCGTGCACCGCGGCGGCACCTACGTGTGCATCGAGGGCCCGCAGTTCTCCTCGCGCGCCGAGAGCCGCGTCTATCGCTCGTGGGGCGTCTCGGTCATCGGCATGACGGCGATGCCCGAGGCGAAGCTGGCCCGCGAGGCGGAGCTGCCGTACGCGCTCCTCGCCCTGGCCACCGACTACGACTGCTGGCACGAGAGCGAGGAAGACGTGACCGTCGAGGCGGTCCTCGCGGTCATGCGCAAGAACGTCGCCGCGGCCCGCAAGACCGTCGCGGACCTCGCCCGCACCCTCCCCGACCCGGCACAATGCCGCGGGCCAGGGGCGCTGGCAGGTGCCATCATGACCGCCCCCGAGCGAATCACGGACGCAGCGAAGGCCAGACTGGACTGGCTCGTCGGGCGCTACGTGAAGTAACAAGCCCCTGAGTACCCCATGAGCAGTCATCCCCTTCTCATCGTTGGCTCCCTCGCGTTCGACGACCTGGACATGCCGAGCGGCAACTTCCGCGACGTGCTGGGAGGCGCCGCCACGTATGCGTCGCTCGCCGCGACCCTGCTGAACCGCGGGGGCGTGCGCGTCGTCGGCATCGTCGGCACCGACTTCCCCGAGCAGCACCTGGCCGAGCTGCGCGAGCGCGGGATCGACACCGCGGGCGTCGAGCGCGCGCAGGGCAAGACCTTCCGCTGGCACGGGCGCTACTCCGAGGATCTCGCGAGCCGCACGTCGCTCGACACGCAGCTCAACGTGTTCGCCGACTTCTCGCCGAAGATCCCGGCCGCCTACCAGAGCAGCCCCTTCGTGCTGCTCGGCAACATCCACCCGAGCCTGCAGGTCGACGTCCTCGCCCAGGTCACCCGGCCGACGCTCGTCTGCGCCGACACGATGAACTTCTGGATCGACCGCGAGCCCGCCGCCCTCGCCCAGATGCTCGAGCGCATCGACCTGCTCGTCATCAACGACGAGGAGGCGCGGCAGCTCTCGGGCGTGCACAACCTGGTGCGCGCCGCGGCCGACATCCGCAAGCGCGGGCCGAAGGCGCTCGTCATCAAGCGCGGCGAGTTCGGCGCGCTGCTCTTCGACTCCGCCGGCACCTTCTTCGTCCCCGCCTACCCCCTCGAAGAGGTGAACGACCCGACGGGCGCGGGCGACTCCTTCGCCGGAGGGCTCATGGGCTACGTCGCCGCCCGCGGCGAGGTCACGCCGTCGACGCTGCGCAAGGCGCTCTACTTCGCGTCGGCCCTCGGCAGCTTCTGCGTCGAAGGCATCGGCCCCGCCCGGCTCCTCGCGGC
>DASVWO010000436.1:0-5225 GCA_036393165.1 Polyangiaceae bacterium
GGTGAGGGAGCCACGCGCGCGAGCACCTCGTAGAGGCCCGCGATTTGCGCCCAGTCGGTCGCGTCGCTCGACGGAGCTTGCGCGTGCAGCGCGGCGATCGCGGCCTGGAGCGCGTATGGACCGGGTGGCGAACCTCGCAGCGCTCTCGGTACGAGCGCGAGGCCCTCGTCGATCTGCGCGCGGTCCCAGCGCGAGCGGTCCTGGTGCTCCAGCAGCACGATGTCGCCGTGCCCGTCGACGCGCGCATCGCGGCGCGAGTCCTGGAGCAGCAGCAGAGCGAGGAGCCCGAGGGCCTCGGGCCGATCGGGCAGAAGCGCGTTCACGAGGCGCGCGAGGCGGATCGACTGGGCGCAGAGATCGCGGCGCACCATGACGTCTCCCGAGGTGGCCGCGTAGCCCTCGGTGAAGACGAGGTAGACGACCGCGAGCACGGCCTCGAGGCGCTCGGGCAGCTCCGGCTCCGACGGAACGCGGTAGGGGATGCCGGCGTCGCGGATCTTCGCCTTCGCCCGGACGAGTCGCTGGGCCATCGTCGGCACCGGCAAGAGGAACGCGGCGGCGATCTCTTCGGTCGTGAGGCCCGCGACCGTGCGCAAGGTGAGGGCAACTTGCGCTTCGAGCGGCAGGGCAGGGTGGCAGCACGTGAAGACGAGGCGCAGGCGGTCGTCCTCGAGGGCGGGCGGCGCGGCGTCACTGGGCTCGTCCGGCAGCGCCGCCTCGATCTCCGCCTCGGTGTCGCGCTGCAGCTGCTCCTTCTTCTCCGCGAGGCGCCGGTCGCGTCGCAGCCGATCGATCGCCTTGTGGCGGGCCGTTTTGACGAGCCACGCGTGCGCGTTGTCCGGCAGGCCGTCGCGCGGCCACTGTTCCATCGCAGCGGCGAATGCGTCCTGCGCGACCTCTTCGGCGAGATCGAAGTCGCGCAGGACGCGGATGAGCGTCGCCAGGACCCGCGCGCCTTCGCGCCGGTAAACCTGCTCGATGGATGCGGCCGGGACGCTCACCGGGCCGCAGCTTAGCGTGCGCGCCGCGCGTCAGCGCGCGCCGCCCGGGACGACGTACATCGGCCGCACCTCGATCGAGCCGACACGCGCCCCGGGGATGCGCGCCGCGAGCGCGAGCGCCTCGTCGAGATCCTTCGCCTCGACCAGGTAGAACCCGCCGAGCTGCTCGCGGGTCTCGGCGAACGGCCCGTGCGTCGTGAGCGTCTTGCCCTCGCGCACGCGCACGGTGGTCGCGTTCGCGGTCGCCTGCAGGCGCCCGTTGGCCACGAAGTGGCCGCTCTCCTGGACGGATTTGGTGAACGCGTTGAACTCGGCGATGAACTTCCCGAGCTCGGCCTCCGGCATCGAAGCGATCTTCTTCTCTTCGGCATAGATGAGCAGCAGATATTGCATCGCGAACCTCGCTTTCGACTCTATGTCGAACGGGCGCGACGCGGATCGACGGGCGCGTCGATCTTTTTCGCTCAGGTCGTCCGGGGGCGTGACGACGGCAGGCCGAAGTGCTTCTCGATGGCGCGCGTCATCACGGCGCAATCGGCGGGAGGGCGAGGGCTGCCCTCGACGAGCTTGCCGGCTTTCCAGAGGCGCTCGAGCTCCGCCTTGTCTCGGGCGAGCGCGTCGGCCGTGACGTCCTCTTCGAGCTCCTCGAGCAGCTCCTCGAGCTTCGCCGGGGAGAAGAGCGTCGCGGCTTCCCAGGGCTCGGGGGATCCGACCACGCGCACCCAGCCTGCCTCGCCCGCGTACGTGAGGCCGCGCACGCGCGATCCGTCCGCGAAGTGGTCGTAGATGACGAGGTCCGCCACCGTCTGCACGGCGATGGCGATGGCCTCGCCGAAGTCGCGCGAGAGGACCGACAGATCGTCCGGCTGGAAGAGGGGAGTGGGCACGAGCCACACGGCGAACGGCGACTTGCCGTCGTCGACGAGCAGCGCGCCCGGGTCGACGCGATCGCGCAGGCGGGCAGCGTCCTGCCCCCTGTCCTTGAGCCGCACGTAACGCGCCGCCCACGTCGACATGCCCGAGCGATCCTATCAGAAAAGGCGCGCCGCAGTGTCGTCTGCCCAGAGCCACGCACCGGGGGGGATGCGGGCGCGCGTGCCGTCGAGGACGACTCGCCCGCGTTCCTGGAGCCAGCCGAGGGCACGCTCCCGGTCGGGCGTGAGGAGTCCCGCCAGGTCGACGCCCTCGGTGACGCGCAGGCCGAGCATGATGCGCTCGCGGGCGCGCGCGGCGGCGTCGATGGGCTCGCGCGTGTCGGCCGCGCCGGTCATGTACCGATCGGGAGACGGGTCGTTGCGATAGCGCACCGCACCGGTCCCTTCCTCGACGAACCCGTAGGCGGCGCAGCCGAGCCCCAGGTACTCGTCGCCGCGCCAGTAGCCCAGGTTGTGACGCGCCTCCTGCCCCGGACGCGCGTAGTTGGAGATCTCGTAGTGACGCAGGCCGCGCGAACCGAGCGCCGCGTCGATCGCGACGAACGCGTCGGCGACGGCGCCGTCGTCGGCGAGCGGGAGGCGCCCCCGCTTCGCGAGCTCGCCGAAGCGCGTGCCCGGCTCGATGGTGAGCTGGTAGCAGGACATGTGGCTGAGCCCCATGTCGGCGAGCTCGCTCGCCTCGCGCGTCGCTTCCGCCGGCGACTGCTCCGGGAGGCCGAAGATGAGGTCCGCCGAGACGCGCGGCACCCCGGCGCGGACGGCATCGCCCACGGCGCGCCTTCCCCCCGCCGCATCGTGGAGGCGCCCCAGGTATTTGAGGCGCGCGTCGTCGAGCGACTGCACGCCGATGGACACGCGATTCACCCCCACGCCGACGAGCGCCCGCGCGCGCTCCTCGTCGAGCGACGTCGGGTTGCACTCGACCGTGACTTCCAGGTTCTGCGCGCAGCTCAGCCGCGCCTTCACCCCCGCGAGCACCCGCCCGAGCTGCGCCGGGTCCCAGAGGCTCGGCGTGCCGCCGCCGAAGAAGACGCTCTCGATGCGCCGGGTCGCGAAGGCCGGGGCGCGCCGGTCGAGCTCCCGCAGCACGGCGTCGGCGTACGCGGCGTGGTCAATCGTTTCACGCTCCCGCGCGTAGCTCACGAAGTCGCAGTACGGGCACTTCGCCAGGCACCACGGGAAGTGCACATAAACGCCTCCCCGGCGAGGGGCGTGATTCGTCCCGGTTCCCGGGTCCCCGTTAGATTGCTGCATCCGAGGTGGAGTGTTACTTTTTTTCGCTGGGTCTCGCACCTTGCTTCAAGCCGAGCAGCTCATTGAACGCGTTCGATCGTATCAGCCGTCGGCCGACTCCGAGCTGATCCAGCGAGCCTACGACTACAGCTTCAAGATGCACGCAGGGCAGACCCGCAAGTCGGGTCAGCCGTACGTCGTCCACCCGGTCAGCGTCGCCGGCATCATCGCCGACCTGAGGCTCGACGCCGCGAGTGTCTGCGCCGGGCTGCTCCACGACGTGGTCGAGGACACGCTCGCGACCACCGCCGACATCACCAAGGAGTTCGGCACCGAGGTCGCCGAGCTCGTCGACGGCGTCACGAAGCTCTCGCAGATCAACTTCACCTCCAAGGAGGACCGCCAGGCCGAGAACTTCCGCAAGATGGTCGTGGCGATGGCGCGGGACATCCGCGTCCTCCTCATCAAGCTGTGCGACCGCCTCGACAACATGCGGACCCTCGAGCACATGAAGCCCGAGGCGCAGGAGCGCATCGCCCGCGAGACGCTCGAGATCTACGCGCCGCTGGCGAACCGCCTCGGTATCCAGTCCTTCAAGAGCGAGCTCGAGGATCTCGCCTTCAGGTACCTCGAGCCCGAGGCGTACCAGGATCTCGTCTCGCAGATGGCGATGACGAAGAAGGAGCGCGACAAGTACATCACGGACGTCTGCAAGACGCTGTCGAGCCGCCTCGCGTCGCAAGCCTTCGCCGCCGAGGTCCACGGGCGCGCGAAGCACCTCTACAGCGTCTACCGGAAGATGAAAGCGCAGCAGACGGGGCTCGACGGGGTGCACGACCTCATCGCCTTCCGCGTCGTCGTCGAGAGCGTGAGCGATTGCTACGCGACCCTGGGCGTCATCCACTCGCAGTGGACGCCAGTGCCCGGGCGCTTCAAGGACTACATCGCGCTGCCGAAGCCCAACATGTACCAGTCGCTCCACACGACGGTCATCGGCCCCGGGCGCGAGCGCATCGAGATCCAGATCCGCACCCACGAGATGCACCGCGTGGCCGAGCGCGGCATCGCGGCGCACTGGAAGTACAAGGACCGCGGCGGCGGCGTGACCGACCAGGACGCGCAGCGCTTCTCGTGGCTGCGGCAGCTCCTCGAGTGGCAGAAGGAGCTGAAGGACCCGGCCGAGTTCCTCGAGGGCGTGAAGGTCGATCTCTTCCAGGACGAGGTCTACGTCTTCACGCCGAAGGGCGACGTGCGCGTCTTCCCGCGCGGGGCGACGCCCATCGACTTCGCGTACCAGATCCACACGCAGCTCGGCGACCACGTCACCGGCGCGCGCATCAACGGCAAGATGGAGTCACTGCGCTACAAGCTGCGCAACGGCGACGTCGTCGAGGTGCTCACGAGCACGCACCAGCACCCGAACAAGGACTGGCTCGAGTTCGCCGGCACGACGCGCGCGCGCTCGAAGATCCGCAATTATCTGCGCACCGCGCAGCGCGACAAGGGCAAGCGCCTCGGCGAGGAGCTCTTCGACCGCGAGCTCCGCAAGGCGGGGATCAGCGCGAGCAAGCTCCTGAAGAACGACCCGGAGATGCGGCGGCTCTTCGACCAGCTCAAGGTGCAGAACCAGGAGGAGCTCTTCGTCGGCATCGGGTACGGCAAGATCGACGTCGAGGAGATCGTCAAGATCGTCGCCCCGCCCGACGAGCAGGGGCGCGAGAGCAAGCCGCCGGACCAGCTTCGCGAGGGGCGCCTGGCGGGCCTCGTGCGCAAGGTCATCAAGCGCGACGAGGGCGCGATCCGCATCAACGGGATCGACGACGTGCTCGTGCGCTACGCCAAGTGCTGCAACCCGCTGCCGGGCGACGACATCCTCGGCTTCATCACGCGCGGGCGCGGCGTGACCATCCACCGGCGCGGGTGCCCGAAGGCGTTCGACACGGATCCCGAGCGCCGCGTCGAGATCACCTGGGACAGCAAGGCGCGCATCAACCGCAGCGTGCAGCTGCGCGTCGTGACGGCGAACCAGCCGGGCATCCTCGCGAACGTCGGGCAG
>DASVWO010000437.1:0-54960 GCA_036393165.1 Polyangiaceae bacterium
GAGCTCCCAGGTCTTCGGGACCGCGAAGATGGGCACGATGATGGCCAGTGCCTGCCCGCCGGGAGCGACCACCGAGGGAGCGGGCAGCAGCGGCACCCCGTGCACGCACGACGACGAGTGCATCGGCGGTACGCCCGGATCGTGCGTCGACAGCTCCGGCAACACCTGCGCGCCCGGCGCGCCGTGCACCTGCGACGTCACGGCGTGCTCCGAGGAGATCTACATCGGGCACCTCAGCAACTGCCCCAACGGCAACGTCAGCTGCACCTGCTCCAAGGACGGCGACTGCCCGGACCAGCTTCCCGGCCAGTGCGACACGGGCGGCGGCACCTCGGCGACCGGCACGTGCCTCGCGCCGCTCCAGCTCGAGAACGACTACGACTTCGCGACGAGCAACTACCTGGCGGCCGGCGGCTCGGGATTCCGCGTCCTGCAGCGCAATACGACGCAGCACGACTCGAAGATCGAGCAGCGAGATGCCGTGATCGACATGATCCGCAACGCCCCTCCGTGCGGGTACTCGAGCAGCTACAACACCAAGGAAGGGCTGTTCCCCTGCTCGACCGACTCGGACTGCGCGAACGGGCCGCCGGGCTCCACGTTCGTGTGCGCGTGCCCCGGTCAGGTGAAGGCGACGGGGACCGACGCGGCGCAGACGTGCCAGACGAACGGGTCGTGCGACCCGAGCGTCGGCCGGTGCGTGCTGCAGGCGTGCCGCGACGGCATGGCGACCTTCCACGAGCAGTCCTGCGTGGGCTCGCCGAAGACCGCCCAGTGCGACACGGACCTCGACGCCTGCTCGATCGGCGGCGAGGAGTGCAAGATCCTGTCGTGCGTCGACGCCAACGTGGGCGCGACGAGCGACGGCCGAATCCTCATGGAGGGCCGATGAAGCGCGCGATTGGCACTCTGGCAGGCATCGCTCTCGCCGCGGGGCTCGCCCCGGCCTGCCAGGGCGGCTTCGGAACGATCGGCGAGGGCCACAAGCTCGTCGTGACCATCAAGGCGAGCACCAAGAACAGTCCGTGCGACACGAGCCCGCCGGATCTCGGAACCTCCGACAGCCCGCTGGCTGTGACGATCGGCAACCCGGCCACGTTCTGCGTGTCGGTCGAGGCGCACAACCCGGACGGGGAGGTCGACACCACGTTCAGCCACAAGTACGTCAACCTCTCGATCAAGCCGGGGACGGTGACGAACCTCGACTCGCGCAACGTCGAGCTGGTCGCCGGCAAGACCCAGCAGGACGTGCAGGTTCCCATCGTCGGCGCCTTCGGCGATGCGCACATCTGGGCGGACGACATCGGGTACGAGCCCGCGCCGCCCGACCGCATGCCGCCTCCCCAGTGCTCCAACGGCGTCGACGACAACGGCAACCATCTCATCGACTACCCGGCGGACCCCGGCTGCTACGCGCCGACCGACGATAGCGAGGATCTCGGCAGCTACGCGGCAGGAGCGAGCGACACGCTCCACTTCCAGGCGCCGCGCATTCCCCTGGTCCGCGGCTACGACCCGACGAGCTACGGCTATGGCAACGCGACGGCGTTCCCCCACCAGCAGATCACGATCGACACGGGCTGGCGCGGCGGCACCACCTACGACTTCAGCACCGTGGTCATCGGCCTGACGGCCGCCGGCTTCTACGTCGAGGATCTGCAGAACGGACCCACCGACAAGCCGACCGGCTACAACGGCCTGTACGCATACAACTTCTCGACGCCGCCCTTCATGCGCGTGTGCGATCGCGTGCAGCTCCTCGGCGGCACCTCGAGCGACTTCTACGGGTACACGGAGCTCAACTACCCGACGTGGCAGCTCGAATTCTGGAACCCGATGGAACGGCCGTGCCTCGTGCCCGAGCCGATCGACCTGGGGCCGACGGACCTGAACAACAACAACCGCCTCTGGCAGGTCGAGGCGACGCTCGTGCGCGTGCAGACGGTGCCCATGGGGACGATGGAGTCGCACGTCGCCCATCACTTCGGCCCGGGCAACATCCCGCGCGACGACAACCACTGCCTCAACGGGCAGGTGGCGCCCTGCTACGTACCCGACGCGACGCACTCCAACTGCGACTTCAACCACAGCGGGAAGATCGACTTCACCGATCCCTACGAAAGCGCGTGCGCCGACGCATGCGCCGGGAGCTGCTCGGCCGCGCCGTTCGATCCCGAGTGCAGCGAGTGGTCGCAGTACGAGTCGCAGAACGACTTCGAGATCGTCGTCACCGACACGCAGGGAACCTGCAGCTCGCAGACGGACTGCAAGAGCGGGTACCTCTGCCAGCCGATCAACGGCGTGAACAAGTGCCACGCGCAGGCGCGCATGCAGGCCAACGCCGCGTCGGCGAACCTCTTCAACCCGGCCGCTTCGCGCGGGCAGTCGTTGCGCTCGTTCACCGGCCTCCTCGCTTACTTCTCGGGCGGCTGCCAGTTCACGTCCAACGCACGCTGCCAGGACGACGTCGTCACCGACCCGAATGGGTCGCCCATGCCTTCGAACCAAGCGTGCGTCCATCCACGAACGCTGTCCGACATCAATTCGAGCACACAGTGAACGAGCGCCAATAATGCGTACTACCCGTCTACTCGCCACCCTGTCGTCTGTTTCGTTCCTGTCTGCGCTCGCGTCGTCGGCGTTCGCACAGCAACCCGCGCCTCCGCCGGCTCCGCCGGCGCAGCAGGCTCCCGCGCAGCCTTTGCCGCCCGCGCCTCCGGCTCCGCCGCCTGCACCGGCACCCGCGCAGCCCGCGCCGCCGGCACCGGCGCAGCCGCTCGCGCCCTTGCCGCCGCCCCCGCCGGTGACGCCTGCGCCTCCGGCTCCTCCGGCGCCCCCCGCTTCTCCGACGACGGACACTGGAGCGCCTGCGCCCGTGGCGCCGGCTCCCACTCCGACGGCGGAGCCAGGCCCCGGCTACGACGTGCTCGGGAGCGCGGGCGCGCGCGCCGTCGGCATGGCGCCGCCCGGCACGCGTCCCGGGGACTTCATGGACACGCGTCTGTCGTGGACCTTCGGCGACGACGACTTCCTGCACCCGACGGGCGAGCTGATCCCGCTCTCGCCGACGTTCTCCGTCGGCGACCGGCCCCAGTACCGCCTGTTCTTCGACGCGCTCAACTCGCGCTACGCCGGCCGCGAGAACCTCGCGCACCTCGTCATGTACAAGAAGATGCCGGGCTTCATCCCGCATCTGACGACCGAGGCGGCGATCGTGCTGCGCTTCGACCTCGATCAGCTCGCGGCCAACACGGGCAACCTGAACCAGGCGCTCTACGACACGGGCTCGTACCTGCGCCTCTTCTACAACACGGGCAATGACCCGCACGAGGGCATCTCGGCGACGTTCTTCCCGCTCGACACCGACCGCTTCCGCCTCGGCTACCTCTACGACATCTCGTGGGGCGGCACGGCGTCGTACATCAACCAGTCGATCTTCCCAAGCATCCAGGGCAGCTCGCCGGGCCTCAAGGTCCAGTACGACCAGAAGAGGTTCTACGTGTTCGGCGGCTTCAAGACGGCGCAGATCGTCCAGCCGCAGCTCGTCTTGAGCCCCGGCAACCAGAGCGACACCGAGACCGTCGACGTGGCCGACACGAACTACGGCTTCCTGGGCGGCGCCGGGTACGACCCGCTCGACAACCTGCGCTTCGACGTCGGCGGCGGCTACTTCCAGCAGGGTCGCTTCAACCTGCCCGACGTGCGCGGCCAGCGCGTCTTCACGTACGGCGCCGCGGCGCGTGCGCTCGTGCACAAGGACATGCCGGTCCCGCAGTCGATCGACTTCACGCTGTACCGCAACGACCCGATGGCGCCGATGATCCTCTTCGCGCCCGAGAAGTACCGGGCCGACGAGCTGGCGTGGAGCGTGAGCCTCGAGGGCGACGTACTCGAGCAGCACCTGAAGGACTTCGACACGGTCGGCGGCACGAAGGACCAGGCCGCGTGGGCGGCGGCCCTTCAGGCGGTCGTCAAGTACGGCTACGCGCGCATCAGCCTGACCGGCATCGCGCGCGACCTGAACTACGTCACGCGCAACGTCCCGGGGTTCATCCCCTTCCAGTCGCTCCCGAACAACGCGCAGAGCCAGCCCGAGATCTTCGGCTCGCTCGCGGGGACGTACGCGTTCCCCGACCTGCACCTCACGCCGGGCATCGCGGGCGGCGTGCAGCTCCCGGCGACCTTCCAGAGCGAGTTCACCGAGGGCGGCGTCGCCGCTTCGCGAACCATCGTCGTCCGGCAGCAGGGCGACGAGTCGATCCTTCCGTACGACCAGGGGCGCCTGCCCATCTTCCAGGGGCGCATCAGCCTGCGCTGGGACCTCTCGCAGATCATGAGCATGACGGCGTGGCTGCAGTACGTCCGCGATCCGAACGGCACGCTCGTCGTCGTCGACCCGACCGAGGGCACCGCGAGCCTGCGCGTGCCGCAGCCGGCGGACCGCCTCGGCGCGGCCGTCAGTCTCCAGGCGCGCTTTTGACAGCCGACGAGATCTACGAGCGCGTGTACCGCATGGCGCTGGGGTTCCCCGGCGCCGAGCACAAGCTGTCGCACGGGGCGCCTTCGTTCCACGTGCGCGGCAAGATGTTCCTCAACTTCGTCGACAGCCATCACGGCGACGGCCGCGTGGGCGTCTGGTGCAAGGCGACGCCGGGTGACCAGAAGCGTCTCGTCGCGCAGGACCCCGCGCGGTTCTACGTGCCGCCCTATGTCGGGGTGAAGGGATGGGTGGGCGTGCGGCTCGATCAGGCCAAGGCCGACTGGATCGAGCTCGCCATCCTCGTCGAGGAGGCTTGGGCGTCGGTGGCGCCGAACAGCGTGAAGCGCAGCGGCGCCGCCGTCGCGCGCCCGGCCCCTCCCCCGCCGAAGCGCCCGAGCACCGACGCGAAGGTGGCCAAGGTGGCGGTCGAGAAGCTGAGCGCGATCTGCCTCGCGCTTCCCGAGACGAGCTGCGAGCGCTCGGGAAGCCACGCGACGTACTACGTGCGCAAGAAGGTCTTCGCCTACTTCCTCGACAACCATCACGGGGACGAGATCGTCGCGGCCGCGTTCAAGCTACCGAAGGGCGGGAACCGCAAGCTCGCGAAGGCCGACCCGAAGCGGTTCTACCTGCCGCAGTACATGCACGGGGCCGGGTACGTCGGGATGCGGCTCGACACGAAGAAGGTCGACTGGAGCGAGGTTGCCGAGCGAGCGCGCGAGAGCTGGCTGCTGTCAGCTCCCGCGACGCTCGCCAGGACGCTCGGTTCTGGTGGCCTCACTGGCACTGCCCGCCGACGCAGGTCGTAGAGCCCGGGCACTCCCAGTTGGCGTTGCAGCCGGGCACGCAGAGGCCGCCGACGCAGATGAGGCCCGACCCGTCGTTGCCGGGGTTGCAGTCGCCGTCGGACGAGCAGGCCTGACCGCCGCCGCCGCTGCTGCTTCCGCCACCGCTGCTTCCGCTGGAGCTGCCGCTGCTCGAACCGCTGCTGCTGCTCCCGCCGCTCGAGCCGCTGCTCGATCCGCCGCTCGACCCGGAGCTCCCGCCGCTGCTCGACCCGCCGCCGCACGGATCATCGACGATGTTGTCGTAGCGGATGGCGGTGAACGTCGCGCCCTCGTACGCGATGTCGATGGTGGTGCCGTTGCACGTCACATTGCTCGTGAACTCGTGGGCGTAGGGCTCCGAGGAGCTGCACCCGGGCTCTTCGATGAACACGGCCTGCTGCCCCGGAGTCACCCACTCCTTGAAGATCACGATGTGTCCGACGTTGTCGCGGTTGGCGGCGTCACCCGGCTGCAGGTCGGTGCACTGGATCGAGCTCGACACGCTCGTCGAGAACGGCGCGAACTCGTCGGTCACCAGCCCTGGCGCCGAGAGCTGCCACGACCAGGAGACGAACCCGGAGCAGTCCGAGCGATACGGATCCCACTCGGCGTTGCTCGTGCGGTTGCACACGGAGGAGCACGACGGGTCGGCGTCGGGCTGCCCGTTGGCGCTCTGGCAGTACTGCAGCTTGGCGGCCACCCACTCCTCCGCGTTCGCGATCACGTCGGACCGCGCGATGGAGCCGGCGGGCACCTGTCCGCCGCATCCTCCGCTGCTGCTGCCGCTGCTGCCGCTTCCACCGCTACTGCTGCTGCTGCTGCTGCTCGTGCTGCCGCCCGAGCCGTTGCCACCGCTGCTGCCGCCCCCGCTGCTGCTGCTGCCTCCGCTGCTTCCGCCGCCGCTGCTACCGCCCCCGCCCCCACCGTTGGCGTAGGCAGCCAGGTCCGACAGCGACCCGTTGAATCGATTGAGGTCCACCTGACCGCTGATCCCCGAGACGCTTCCCGTGTCCGAGTACTGCCAGAACACCCAGCTCGACCACGCGCTCGGCAGGCTCGGGCAGCTCACGCCCCAGTTGGCGACCCAGAGGTCGTCGCTCTCCTTGCCGCCGCCCACCGACGGCCAGAACCCGGGCGACACGTACACGATCGGGGTGCGGCCGGTTCCCTGCTCTACGACCGACGACCACGTGTCGACCCGCGAGCGAATCGTGGCCGCCGACTCGCCGTCGGTGACCTCCACGTCCACCACCGCCGGCAGCTCCCCGACATCGCTCCCCAGGGCGTTCAAGAGCAGCTGCGCCTGCGCCGTCGGGTCCTGGTTCGCCTCGAAGTACTGATAGACCCCGCGATAGACCCCCGCGGCCTTTGCGTTCTTCCAGTTCGTGGCGAACGTCGCGTCGGGGGACTTCGTGCCGTCGCTCACGCGGATGAACGCGAAGTCCTTGCCGGACGACTTCACCGAGCTCCAGTTGATCGAGCCGTCCCACTTGGAGACGTCGATGCCTTCGACCGTCTGCCCGTTGGCGCAGGAGGTCACCTCGCTGCCGGTCGCCCCGGTCGATCCGCCGAAGCCATCGGCGCCGGCGCCGCCGCCGCAGGCCGCGAGGAAGAGAGAGAGTGATGCGAGAGGGATCCAGGCATGTCGGGTCATGCCCTCCATTCAGCAACGGCTGGGCCGCCATGTGTTCGTGACGCGCCTTCCGCTCCCGTGCGATCCATTGCACCGACGGCGCACGCGATCCTTCATACGTCATGGATCTCGCCGGCCCCTCCGCGCGCGATCGCGAAGGCACGCCGCGCGACCGGCCGCGAGTCGCAGCGGTCCGCGAGCGTTCGCGCGTCAGAGCTCGGCGAAGGCCGACACGATCTCCGGGGCCGAGACCGCCTGCGCGTCGGGGATGCGCGCGACCCTGGGCGACAGCCACTCCGCAGCATGCTGCACCGAGTCGAACCACTTGGTCGGCGTGCGGCGGTTCAGGAGGGACATCCCGGTCGCGACCATCCGCGTCGCCGCTGCGACGAACCCGGTGCCCGTGATGACCTGCGCGATGGCGGCGAGCGCGGGAGACGGGTTGCGTGACAGCTCCTCGGCGGCCTCACGCACGTCCGGGGACAGGTGCGCGTGCTGGCTGGGAAGCACCGCGAGGGCGACGAAGCCGTCGGGGCACCTGCGCGTCACCTCGTCCTGAAACCTGCCGCACGTGCGCAGCCGCTCGGCGGTCGGCGTCTCGCGCCACACGGTCGCGAAGACGCGCCTCCACAGACCCGCACCGAACCCGGCGTCGCGCTCGAAGACGAAGAGGTCCGGCGGGAACGCCACGAACGACGATGTTACTAGGGCACGTTGAACGTGATCGTCGGATTCGTCGGATCGGTGATGGGGTAGAACTGCATCGTGTAGATGCACATGACGTTCGTCTGCGCCGACTCGCCGAACGTCAGCGTCTGCCCGGTGTCGTTCACGTAGGTGCAGCCCCAGGTCACCTGCTGACCGCTCGTCAGGTGCATGGGCGGGGTGTAGAAGGCCGGCACCGGGTTGGACCACGAGGGCGACGTGTAGAGCGTCTGCGAGCCCGAGGTCGCGACGAAGTTCGTCGCCCTCTGGTGCATGTGGCTCGCCGACTCGATGACGTTCATGTCCTGCGGCATGGTCACCGTGCGTGTCGACGTCACGGGGGTCTGCCCCGGAGGAATGACGATGCCGACGTTGTTCATGAACACCACGCCGGCGTACTGCGTCACGGCGCCGGTGACTGCGAGGTGGAAGGTCACCGTGAGCGTCGCCTGGAGCGCCGTCGCCTGGGCGTTCAAGAAGTGCGCGTTGAGCATGAAGCCCATCGCCGCGGGGATGTGCGACCCGACCGTCGGCGGGTACGTCAGCGTCGCGTCGGGGCTCTGCGCGCTGAACGGGTACGGGTGGTACTCGAGACCGCCGTTCGGGCAGTCCTCCAGCGCACCGTTCGTCGCTCCTTGCGAGAAGAAGACGAACATGTGGTGCGAGCCCTGCGTCATGTGCTCTTCGTATTCCTTGATGTCGACGTCCTTGCCTCCGAAGGGATTGGCGAACGTCTGGCACTTGAAGACCTCGGAACCGGCCGGGACCGTGAAGGGGCCCATGGTGAGCGTCACGCTCTGATCGCTCACGCCGGCGTCCGGGTTTCCTCCGCTGCTGCTGCTGCTGCCACCGCCACTGCTGCTCGTGCTCCCTCCCGAGCCGCCGCTGCTGCCGGCGCCGCTGCTGCCGCTGCTGGAGCTCCCGCCGCCGCTGCCGCCACTGCTGCCGGCGCCGCTGCTCCCCCCGCTGCTTCCACTGCCGCTGCTACCGCTGCTCGGGTTGCCGCCACCGTCGGTGCTTCCCGAACCGCATGCGGCGAGAGCGACTGTTGCGAGAAGAACGGCGAGCCTGGAAAAGTGCATCTGTGCGCCTCCGCGAGGAAAAGCTCGCCGACAGCCTGCCTCTGCACGCAGGGGGCGCGCCCGCCCCGAATGCGTCTCGCATGCCTGTTTGCTTCCGCGGCCAACAGAGGGTTTCATCAGGGAGAAAGGTGAAACCATGAAGCCTCGCTCCACGATCGGTGTGTCGTCTCTCGCGGTGGCCCTCGTCGTCGTGGCTGCGGCTTGCAGCGGCGCCAGCAGCACGGTCGGCGACGGCGGCACCAGCTCCGGGGGCGACGACTCGGGTTCCGGCTCGGGTTCCGGCTCGAGTTCGGGCTCGAGCGGGTCGGGCTCGGGCTCCGGCTCCAGCTCGGGAAGCAGCAGCAGCAGCGGTGGCTCCACCTCGAGCTCCGGGAGCAGCGGCAGCAGCAGCGGCGGCTCCACCTCGAGCTCCGGGAGCAGCAGCGGCTCCGGATCGAGCTCCGGCTCCACGTCGAGCTCCGGATCCGGCTCGGGATCGAGCAGCGGCTCCACCGGAGACGGCGGGCTCGCTTGCCTGAGCCCCGCCGACTGTGGGAGCGCCTCGCCGGTCTGCTGCGGCACCATCATGCTGACGGGCGGCACGCCTCCCATGTGCAACGACAACGGCGTCGTCGCGATGTGCGACACGAGCGCGGCCTGCCCGACGACGCTCGGCACGACGTGCATGGGGACCGAGAAGGTCCGCCTCTGTCAGCAGACCACCGACTGCACCGAGCCGATGTACAACAAGTGCTGCACGTTCCCGGGCAGCAACGGCTCGTCGCTCACGTTCTGCGCCAATCAGGTCATCGCCGGCTTCGCCGGCGCCACCTGCAAGCCATAAGACGGCTCCTCCGGCCACGATGCCGCCGGCACGGTGAACTGGAAGTCGCTCCCCTCGCCCACGCGGCTCGTCACCCAGATGTGTCCGTGGTGGGCATCGATGATGCCCTTGGCGATGTAGAGCCCCAGACCCGTGCCGCGCGCCCGGTGGCGCTCGTTCTGCCAGAAGCGCTCGAAGACGTGAGGCACGGCCTCCTCGGGAATGCCCACCCCCGTATCGCGCACCGAGAAGCGCACGTCGTCGGCCTCGGCGCGATCCACCGTCACGATCACCGATCCGCCACGCGGCGTGAACTTGAGCGCATTGCCCACGAGGTTCGAGAGCACCTGCGCGATGCGTCCACCGTCGCAGTAGGCGGGCGGCAAGTCCCGCGTGAGCACACTGCGGAGCTCGATGCCCTTGTCGGCGGCGGATGCGGCGAACACGTCGATGACGTCCCCGACGATCGCGCCTGCGTCCTGCGCCGACGGCTCGATGGGAAGGGTGCCTCCTTCCTGGAGCTTGGCCACCGCGAGCAGATCCGCGATCAGGCGGTCCATCCGCGTCACGTTGCGCGCGATCATGTCGACCTGCTTGCGGGCCGGCGCCTCGGGCCCGAGAGAGCGCCTCAGCGTCCGTGCGGCCATACCGACGGCCGAGAGCGGGTTACGCAGGTCGTGCGAGACGATCGAGACGAGATCCTCGCGCCTGGCCACCTCCTGCCGCAGCTCGGCGGCGACCGCCTCGAGCTTCCGCGTCATGCACGCCTCGGCCTCGGCCGCGTCGCGCAGCACGGCGACGTACCGCCGGGACGCTCCCACCGACATTCCGACCACGACGAGGGTCACCGCGACGGCGAGCGCATGCAGGACGTACGAAGTCTGCTGAGCCTCGCGCCGTGCCGCCTCGATCTCCTCGCCGAGATGCGACGCATGATCAGCCTCGAACGCGATCTGAGCGCCGAGGGCCCCGTCGGCTCGTTGCAGCGATCGTCCGAGCCCGCCGTCGCGCAGGGCGCTCGCCCCGGCGTTGTCCCCCGCATCGAGCTTCGCCACCACGGCGTCGAGTCGGGTCTCGGCCTCGCCCAGCTCGCTCTCCACGGTGTGCCAGCGCACGCGGGCCTCGGGGAAGAGCGAAAGCTGAAGATACGCGTGCAGGTCGCCGTGCAGCCGGCGTTTGCTCTCCTCGAAGGCGTCGTGGTCGACCCCCCGCTTGCCGCGGGTCGCGTCGAGGAGGCCCGAGGTGACGAGCGTGTCCATCACGTGCAGCTCGGTGCGCGCCTCGACCAGATGACGGATCCCGGGGTCCGCATCGGTCGCGATGGCCTGGGCCATCTCGTCGATCGCGGCGGACCGGTGCCACGCGACGAGCGCAGCCACGACGAACGCGAGGACCACCACCCCCGTCGAGAGCACGAGCCACGACCACGGTGCAGGTCTGGGCAGTCGCATGGGCCTGGCCTGGTTACGGCGCTCCTGCCGGGGCTTCGCTCCGGACGTAGTCGTCGATGACCTTGCGCACGTTCTCGTCCTTCGGGACCACCGAGATCTCGATGCGTCGATTGCGCTGGTACGCGTCCTCGGTCGAAGCCGTGTCGATGGGGCGGAACTTGGAGTACGCGGCGGCCGCGAAGTAGCTGCCGTACGAGTCGGCGAGCGTCTTGTTCGCCTGGAAGAGGTAATCGAGGACGGCCGTGGCGCGCTTGGCCGACAGGTCCCAGTTGAAGGAGACCGAGCCGCGCGCGTCGGTGTGTCCCTGGATCAGGATCGTGTCGATGTTGGCTCGCACGTCGGGGTCGGCCAGCACGTTGCCGAGCGCGCGCGCCAGCGTGTCGAGCAGCGGCTTGGCCTCCGGTTTGATCGCGTAGGAGCCGTACTCGAAGACGAGGCTCTCGTTGAGCAGGATGTCGCCGGAGTCGCCTATGGTCACGAGGCTCGCGCCGCCGTCGGCCGGCGATCCCAGCTCCGCCTCCAGCGCCTGCCGCACCTTCTGGAGCACGCCGACGCGGAGCACCGCGATGCTCTGGAGCTGCGAGCGCAGCGCATCGAGCTGTCGGTTGCTGTCGGCGATGACGTCCTCCTGGCCCTTCAGCTTCGCCTGCGACGCCGCGAGGTCTGCCCTGCCGGCGGCGATCTCGACGCGCAGTGTGTCGAGCTGCTGCTCGGACGCGGCGATCTGACGCTGGAACGCCTCGAGTCGCTTGCTGCTCACCAGGCTGCGCACGTACGCGATGAGCACGAGGACGAACAGGATGAGGGCCAGGGTCGACATCACGTCGGTGAAGGAGGGCCAGATCTCCCTCGTGCCCTCGTGATCCGACAGGAGCGAGCGCCGGTTGCGCACGCGCGGCCTCACCTTCCGTCGCCGGGCTTCAAAGCCACCACGAGCTGGACCTCGCGCAGGTCCTTCGTGCTCGCCGCGAAGTGCTGCAGGGCCGACTCGAATCGGGCGACCGCACCCTCGAGCCGCGCGACCGAGTCCCCGAAGGCGCCGACTGCGCCCGCCGCTTCCGCGTGACGCGCCGGGCCGCTCGAGAGCATGCGGTCGACGTACGTCTCGATCTGGATCATGAGCGCCGTTCGCCGGTCCGTCGGGTTGTTCACGACGCCGACCAGGGTGAGGGCAACCGCCGAGCCGATGCCCACGAGCGAGTTGGAGAACGCGACCGCCATGCCGCCGAGCGCCTGCGTCAGGCCACGGGTGACCGCGAGGGCGACGTCCTGCGTGGCACCGCCGTCGGCGGAGACGAGGTGCACGAGCTTCCCGATGGACAGCGTGAGCCCGTAGAAGGTGCCGAGCAGCCCGAGCACCAGCACGAGCCCGGTGGCAGCGCGCACGAAGCGCTCCGCCAGGAGCAGCGGCCCGAGCTCGGCCCGGAAGGCGTCCTCGATGACCGCCTGCACGTTCGGCTCGCTCGAGGTCCGCGCGGCGTGGTCAGCGTCGCGGATCACCCTTCTCAGGAGTGGGCTCGTGAACTGCGGCCGAGGTTCGCCGTTTTGCTCGAGGTCGCGCTGCACGAGAGAGTAGCGCCAGCGCAGGAACGCATGCGCCGCCACGGCGGCAAGCAGCACGGCGACAGTCGTGCCGAGGATGAGCCGGCCCGTCGTGTCGACGAGGGACAAGCCGTCGAGAATGGAGCTCTGCATGCACGCGGCCCTCCTCGGCCCGCGAGGTCACACATGCGCCAAGGCTTGCGCGAGGTCGTCTATTCCTCCGGCTTAGCTCGGTAGGGCCGCGGTGATCCGGAACCACAGCTCGCGCCTCGCACCGCACCGCGAGCACACGAGGTGCACGCACCGAAGGCGCTCTCCGTCGACGGTCGCGGCGGCGTGCTCGGCGACCCGATTGGGCCCGTCGCACCGGAGGCACGTCGTGGCCATCGCGTGCGGTTCGATCTGCGAGGCCGACTCCACCTCGATCGGACGCTCGGGGGTGCCTCCGGGCTCGAGGCGCGCGAGTCGTTCCCGATCGCGCGCCAGCTTCTGGGCCGTCCTCGTCGCCTCTCTCCGCAGATTGCGCGCCGTCGGCTTTCGCTTCGACACGCGCCCGGATCTAGCAGGCGACGTCTTGTTCGGCGCTCCTCGCGGCAACCACCGTTGCCGTCTCGGAAAGGTCACTGCGTGAGATGCTTGATGCTGCGATGACCCGTGACGACTCGCAGGCGCGCTGGGCGCATCGCCGGGTCGGCTCGATGGTGGGAGGAAAGTACCGTCTGGACGCGGTCCTCGGCGTCGGCGGCATGGCCGTGGTCTACAAGGCGACGCACCGCAACCGGGCGGAGTTCGCGGTGAAGATGCTCCTGCCGGAGCTCTCGCGTCAGCCGGACCTGCTGGCCCGCTTCCTTCGCGAGGGGTACGCGGCCAACTCGGTGAAGCACCCCGGCGCGGTGCGTGTCCTCGACGATGCGATCGCCGAGGATGGCGCCGCGTACGTCGTCATGGAGCTGCTCGACGGCACGTCGGTCGAGGCCCTCGCGGACGCGGCCGGGGGCAGGCTTCCCATGTCGATCGCGATCGCCATCGGCGCGCAGATGCTCGAGGTGCTCGCGGCGGCGCACGCGGCGGGGGTCGTGCACCGCGACGTCAAGCCGGCGAACCTCTTCTTGACCCGCGACGGCGCGGTCAAGGTGCTCGACTTCGGCATCGCGCGCATGCGTGACATGGTCGCGGGCGCCAAGGCCACGCAGTCCGGCGTCGCGATGGGAACGCCGGCGTTCATGTCGCCCGAGCAGGCGATGGGGAAGTCCCAGCTCGTCGACGCGCAATCGGACGTGTGGGCCGCGGGCGCGACACTGTTCACGCTCACGAGCGGGGAGCTCGTCCACCAGACGGACAGCCCGGCCGAGCTCGTGGTGAGGGCGGCCACGCGAAGCGCGCGCTCGTTCGCGCTCGCAGCGCGCGAGGCGCCCATCGAGCTCGTGTCGGTCGTCGATCGTGCGCTGGCGTTCGACAAGGAGGTGCGATGGGCGAGCGCCGCCGAGCTTCGCGAGGCGCTCCTCGAGGGATACCGGAAGGCCTACGGGGCCGAGCCAGCCTCGAACGCGGAGCTCGCAGCCTTCCTGGAATCGAAGGCGCCCCGCCGTGCCCCTCGTTCCGATGCCGATGCGACGACACTCCCACGCGGCGCGACGACGGGGGTGCCGGTGGAGACGGACGCCGCGGCGGCGCGGGCGGCATCGAGGACGCGACGGGCGATCGCGATCGCCGGCGGCGTAGCGGTCGCCATCGGTGTCGCTGCGGCGTTCGCGCAGTCCGCTCGGCACCCGACGGCGAGCGCGCCGGCTCCGGCGTCGACGGCCGCCGGCGTGCCGGTACCGACGGCGGCCACGCCGGTGGATGAACCGGCCTCGCCACCGCTGGTGGCCGTCGATCAGCTTCCGGAAGCGCCCTCCGCCGCCGCGTCCACGCCGGCCCTTCCGATGCGTCCGAGAGCGCCGCTCGTGCCCGTAGCGCCTGCCGCGTCGTCCGCGGCCCGCCGCTCCCCGGCCGTCGATTGCAACCCCGACTACACGCTGGACGCGGACGGCAACAAGCACTTCAAGCCCGAGTGCTTCATCAAGTGATGTCGCCGCGACGCGCCCTCGCCGGCTCCCTGCTGCTCCTGGCCGCGTGGCTCGTCCCGGCGACGGCCCACGCCGAGCCGACCGTCGCGCAGTGTCTCGCTTCGGCCGAGCGCTCGCTCGATCTGCGCTCGCGTCACGAGCTGCGGGCGGCGCGCGAGGAGCTCCTCGTCTGCGCCTCCCCGGCATGCCCGACCGAGGTGCGAGAGGAGTGCGCGCGCCGGATTGACGTGGTCAACGCGGCCATCCCGACGCTCGCGCTCGCGGCGCGGGACGCGACCGGCGCGGACCTGGTGGCGGTTCGCGTGACGATCGACGGCGCGCCGTTCGCCGACCGTCTCGACGGGACGGCGCTCCCGCTCGACCCCGGCGAGCACACGTTCCGCTTCGAAAGCGACGGCCGGCCCGGGATCGAGAAGACCCTGGTCATCCACGAGGGTGAGAAGGCGCGACGCGAGGTCGTCGTCTTCGGCCCGCCTCCGTCCCCCTCGGGCCTCACCGCGGAAGCGCCCGCGGAGAAACCGCGGTGGGGCACCCAGCGGACGGCAGCGGTCGCGAGCGCCGCCGTCGGCGTCGTCGGCCTCGTCGTTGGCGTCGTGTACGGCATCCGGACCATGTCCCTCTGGTCGAGCGCGCACTCGGAGTGTTCGAGCGCGACGAGCTGCCCGAACCACGCGCAGGCTGTGAAGGATCACGACGCCGCGACGGGTGCGGCGACCGTCTCGAACGTCGGATTCGTCGCGGGCGGCGCGGCCCTGGCGACGGGGCTCGTCCTCTACTTCACGTACTAGGGCGCGCAGCAGAGGGTCGTCGCGCCGGTGAGCGACACGCCGCCGGTCGCCGCGGGCTGCTGGGCGACGGAACCGCAGCTCTCGCCCGGCGTCGCTGCGTAGGCGTACGAGTTGTACGTGGACCCCGCCAGCTGCTGACACGAGAAGTCGATGGGCACCGTTTCCACCGCGCTCGTGCACCCCGTGTCGGCATAGAACGTGAGCGTCTCGCCGGAGCATCCGACCCCGGTGGGCGCCGCGCAGGTACAGACGCCACAGGAGCGCGTGTCGCTCACGCCGGTGCCGACCGTGCTCGAGCTCGGATACGACGCGGGGCACTGGACGTTGCCGGCGACGGCCACGCACGACGACAGCCCGCTCGCGACCGGAGCGCACACCTCGCCCGCGGGGCAACCGCCATCGAACGGGCCCGAATAGCCGCACGTGCGCCACTTGGTCTCCTGCATCAGGGGCACCGACTTGCCCACCGAGGCCGCGCAGGAGCCGCCCGATGGTGTCATCGGAGCGGCCTGCAAGTAGACCGGGCTCACGCCCCCCGGTGTCACGCACTTGCCGGTCGCGTCGTAGCTCGCCGTCCCCTCCCCGCAGCCCATGGAGCCGATGCTCCCGGTGAGCGTGCCGTAGGTGCACGAGGGCTCCTGGCCGACACCGCAGGTGCAGGTGCAGGACGCGGGCGACCCGCTGGCCGCGGCGACGACCTCGTTCGTCGTCAGGCCCGCCGCGCACCCGGCCGTATCCGTCTGATCCACGAGCTCGTAGGCCCACCCTTGTGGGACGGCGGGAACGCATCCCCAGCCGGGAGCCGTGCACGAGGCGCCAGCCTCCCCCTCGCCACCCTGCTCGACCAGCGACCGCTCCCCCGGCGCGTCCTCCCCCAGGGCCGCGTCGGAGCCCCCGTCGACGTCGGGGATGGCCTCGACCCCCACGAGGGTGGCGCACGATGGGACCAGAGCGATGAAAAAGAGGCCCGCAAGGACGGCACCCGACAGGCGCACGTCGCAGAGGGTAACCGGCGGAACCGCGCGTCAGTCCTCGGTTTCCAGGCAACGGCACATTCACGGCAGCGCTGGTTGACGACCCCTGCCGCGCGCATATACTCCGCGCCCACCCGAGGTCTGTTCCGGCCCTGCACTCTCCCCCCACGCGAGGTCTCTTCTCGCTGGGCGCAGCCAAGCTGGACCCGACCCGAAGACGAGCGCGGCCGCGCGCCCCGCTCGAAGAGAGAGAAGAGAACATGTCGCTCGACACCGAAAAGAAGTCCGAAATCGTCAACAAGTTCCGCACGCACGATCACGACACGGGCTCGCCCGAAGTCCAGATCGCGCTGCTGACGGAGCGCATCGGTTACCTCACCGAGCACTTCAAGACGCACGTGAAGGACCACCACTCGAGGCGCGGCCTCCTGAAGATGGTCTCCAAGCGTCGCCGGCTGCTCGACTACCTCAAGCGCGTGAGCCTCGACCGGTATCGCAAGGTCGTGGGCACGCTCAACCTCCGCAAGTAACCTTACTCCCTCAATTCATTGCCACTCCGAGCCGCCTGCTACTCGCTTCTTGATTTTCGATTCGCCGGCGCGAGCTGGCCTTCCCCGTCCCTCGCCGGGGAGGCGCTCGCGGCTGCGAACCGAGGATCAAGGCGGGCAGCGTGCTCGGCGTCGAGCCGCACGCACGCGGCACAGCGCCACTGGAGCGCACGCCTACCATGTCATTCGTCCGTGAATCCGTCACCGTAAACGGCAAGCCCCTCGTCCTCGAAACCGGCCGCCTCGCCAAGCAGGCGCACGGCGCAGTCCTCGTCACGTACGGCGAGAGCGTCGTCCTCGTCACCGCCGTGAGCGGCGACGAGCGCCCGGGTATCGATTTCTTCCCCCTCACCTGCGACTACGTCGAGAAGACGTTCGCCGCGGGCAAGATCCCCGGCGGCTTCTTCAAGCGCGAGGGGCGCCAGCGCGACGAGGAGATCCTCACGTCGCGCCTCATCGACCGTCCGTGTCGCCCGCTCTTCCCCGAGGGGTTCAAGAACGACACGCAGGTCATCGCCACGGTGCTCTCGAGCGACAAGGAGAACCCCACCGACGTCCTCGCGATGACCGCGGCGTCGGCGGCGCTCCACATCTCGGAGATCCCCTGGAACGGTCCGCTCGCAGCGGTGCGCGTCGCGCGCGTCGAGGGCGAGTTCATCGCGTACCCGACGTTCGAGCAGCAGGCGAAGGCCGACATCGACATGGTGGTCGCCGCGTCGAAGGACGCGATCGTCATGGTCGAGGGGGGCGCCGCCGAGGCGGTCGAGAGTGACGTCATCGACGCGCTCATGTTCGCTCACCGTACGGCGCAGCCGATCCTCGAGCTCATCGAGAAGATGCGCGCCGCCGTCGGCAAGCCGAAGCGCACCTTCGAGAAGAAGACCCTGCAGCCCGAGATCGCCTCGCTCATCAAGGAGATGTGCGACAAGGAGATCCTCGCGTCCTCGCTCATCAAGGAGAAGAAGGCGCGCTACGACGGCTACAAGGCCACCAAGACGAAGATGGCCGAGGCGGTCACGGCGAAGGTCGGGGCGGAGGCGTTCCTCAAGATCGAGAAGCTCGTGAAAGAGGAGTTCGAGGAGCGCAAGTACCACGTCGTCCGCGAGTACGTGCTCTCCGAGCGCAAGCGCATCGACGGGCGCGACATGAAGACGATCCGTCCCATCGTGACCGAGGTGGGCATCCTCCCGCGCGTTCACGGGTCGGCGCTCTTCCAGCGCGGCGAGACGCAGGCGTGCGTGGCGGCGACGCTCGGCACCTCGAGCGACGAGCAGAAGATCGACGCGCTGACCGGCGAACGCTGGAAGCGGTTCATGCTGCACTACAACTTCCCGCCCTTCTCGACGGGCGAGACCAAGCCCCTCCGCGGCCCGGGCCGCCGCGAGATCGGTCACGGCGCCCTCGCCGAGCGCGCCCTCGTGCGGATGATGCCCGACGAGGAGAAGTTCCCGTACACCATCCGCGTCGTGTCCGAGACGTTCGAGTCGAACGGCTCGTCCTCGATGGCCGCGGTCTGCGGCGGCACGCTGTCGCTCATGGACGCGGGCGTTCCGGTCAAGTCGCCGGTCGCCGGCATCGCGATGGGCCTCATCTCGGACGGCGCGCTGACGGACCCGAAGACGCGCACCGCGATCCTCAGCGACATCCTCGGCGACGAGGACCATCTGGGCGACATGGACTTCAAGGTGTGCGGCACGCGCAAGGGCGTGACCGCGATCCAGATGGACATCAAGATCGCCGGCCTCTCGCGCGAGGTGCTCTCGCAGGCGCTCGAGCAGGCGCGCGAGGGTCGCCTCTTCATCCTCGACAAGATGCTCGGAACGCTGGCCGCTCCGCGGCCGGACCTGTCGAAGTGGGCGCCGCGCATCACGCAGATCAAGGTCAAGCCCGACCAGATCCGGCTCATCATCGGGCCCGGCGGCAAGACCATCAAGGGCATCATCGACCAGACGGGCGTCGCCATCGACGTCGAGGACGACGGGACGGTCAACGTCGCGTCGGCCGACAGCGACGCCGTGAAGAAGGCGCTCGATATCATCAACGGCCTGACGGCGGAGCCCGAGGTGGGCGCGACCTACAAGGGCGCAGTCACCCGCGTGGCCGACTTCGGGGCGTTCATCGAGATTCTCCCGGGGACGGACGGCTTGCTGCACGTCTCGGAGATGGCCCACCACCGCGTCGAGAAGGTCACCGACGTGATGAAGGAGGGGGACGTCGTCGAGGTGAAGGTCCTCTCGGTGGACCGAGACGGCAAGATCCGCCTCACGAGGCGCGAGCTCCTTCCGTTCCCCGAGGGCCCCGAGGGCGAGGCCGCGAAGAAGCGTCTCGCTCAGGCCCGCGAGCAGGGCGCTCCGCCGGCGCGTGGCGGTGGACGCGACCGCGGCGGCGACCGTCGCGACCGCGGCCCTCGCCGGTAGGCTTCCGCCCCATCGCCGCTGACTCAGCTCCTATCCGCTCGAGACCCCTGCGGTTTCGAAACGAAACAGCGACTTGGGGAGTCCCGATCGTCAGGCCCTGGACTGGATCCCTGACGTGGCGGACTGAAACCCCACCTCGTCGGACTCGACCTCGGACGCGTCGGATTGGAACCCGACGATGTCGGACTCGACCTGTGCCTGTTTCAGTCGGAACCCGAACGCATCGAGTCGGCCCACGACATCTTCGGATCCGACCTTGACCTCGTCGGGTTCGACCTGTGCCTGGTCGGACTGAGACCCGAACGTGTCCGACTTGGCGCCTGCATCGTTGAGTCGGACCTCGTCCTCGGCGGACTGAAACCGTCGCTGGTCGGACCCGACCCCGACCTCGTGCCATCCGACCAGGACCACGTCGGACCGGAACCCGACCTCGTCGGACTCGACCTCGCCCTGTTCGATTCCGACGTCTAGCTGTCTCAATCGGACGCTGACCTCGTCGGCCTGAAACTCCGCGTGGTCGGATTGGAAAACGTGGGCGTCCGACCGAAGAAGGCCGGAGTCGGGTTCTCCCCCGTCGATTTCCAGTCGGCCAAGGTAGAGATCCAGTCCAAGGATCCCGGGATCCGGTCCAAGCAGGTCGGGATCCAGTCCAAGCAGGTCGGGTTTCCGTCCGCCAAGGTCGGGGTTCAATCGGGCACGCGCCTTTTTCGACTCCGAGTGGCCGAGAACCGCAAGACCGCGCGCAGTTTGCTCCATTTCGCCAGCGGGCGCCTCACGTCGCCCCTGGGGTGCCAGGGCGCCACGTCAGTCGCACGAACGATGCACGACCGATGAGACACGAAACTCGGAAATCGCCGAGCGACACTCTTCGGGTGCCATCCCGATTTCTTCGGCCGCCCTCAGGCGACCTTCGGGGGCGGAATGGGGCCCTTACTCTGACCGTCGACGGATCATCACGACGTATCCGGCACCTGAGTGGCCGAGAGGAAGCCATGCCGACGTCTCGAAGTGGCGTGCGATGACCTCGTCGTCCTCGAGCCGCGCCTCGACGACGCGCGGGGGACGATACAGGACGAGCACGTCCGGATCGCGAGCGAGCAGGAACATGGCGTCGACGCGCTTCGACGTGTGACCTCCCGGCAGCGCCGCGATCTCGACGTCGGTCAGCCCGGCGAGGTCGATCACGTCCGCTTCGGTCGCCGCGCCCACCCAGCCGACGTCGAGTGCCGCGACGCGTCCGGCACCGGCGAGGAGAGGACCCGCGGCTTCGACGAGCGCGGCGCGATCGCTGGCGACACCGCGCGCGTCTGCGATCGTGCGGCGGCCGATCGCGAGGAGCGCGATGCCCAGCAGGATCGCGACCACCGACCGCGCCGCCGTCGCCGCCCGCGAGGCACTCGCGCTCAGGAGCACTCCGGCCCAGGCGAGCGATGGCGCGACGGGCACCATGAGACGCGCGAAGGGCATCCAGTCGCCACCGACCGACGCGATCGCCACGACTTGCGCGAGCGCGGCGAGGACCACGACGAGCGCCGCGGGCGTGCGCCGCAAGGCGAGCGGCGCGACCACGAGCACCGGGGTCACCGTCACGACCAGCGCGGCGCCGGCGTACGCGAGCCCCTGGGACAGCTCGCCGGGCTTGGCCATGAGCGCGAGAGGCGCGGGTCTTCCCCAGACCGCGACGCGCGCGAGGGCGCACGCTGCGAAAGGAACCGCTGCGATCGCAGCCGCCGTGACGGCGCCGCGGACTCCGCGTCGTGCCACGACGGCGACTCCCGCAGAGAGGACGATCGCCCACGCCGCGAGCTCCGGACGCAGCGAGGCCGCGAGGCCCGCGAGCGTGGCAGCGACCAGCGGCCGTCGCGCGCAGAGCACCGCGAACGTCGCCAGCGTCGTCGCGATCGCCGTCTCCATGCCCGAGACCGCATGTGCCGCGACGGGCACCGAGAGCACCAGGGTCGCGAGCGCCGCGACGCGAGCCCACTTTGGC
Source organism: Polyangiaceae bacterium (assembly GCA_036393165.1). Classification (GTDB taxonomy): domain Bacteria; phylum Myxococcota_A; class Polyangia; order Polyangiales; family Polyangiaceae; genus Palsa-1150. Next base: position 21,309 of record DASVWO010000437.1, read on the forward strand.
GCCTCGGCACGTCGCCCTGCGGCTTCGCCGAGCGCTGCGCCCGCCGCCGTCCACGCGAGCAGGCCGAGCACGCGCGCTCTCCAAAGCACGGCGAGCGCGGGCGCATGCGCGAGCGGCGCGAGCACGAGCGGCCACGGCAGAGGCGTCACGCCGTCGGTGCTCGGTCCGCCCGCGTCGAACCTCCAGCCCGCGCCGGTCACGAGATGCCGCGCGTAGCGCACCGGGATGAGCGCGTCGTCCACGGTGAATCCCCACATCGCGAGCGCCGGGAGCAGCGCGGCGAGCGCGCCCGCTAGCAGCCAGCCTGCGCGAAGTCCAAATCGCTGCATCCCGCCGAAAAGTACGTCCATGAGCGCCGTCGTTCCTAGGATTCGTCCTCGTTCGATTCGAATGCGCTTCGAAATCGTCGTCGCCCCCGCCCCTTCCGAACCGCCGCCCGAGCCGTCGCCCAGCGCGACGCTGCACCTCGTGCGCCGGGCCCCTCGCCGCCACATGCACGAGCTGCTCGACGTCTTCGTCGACGGCGCCAACGTGACCGCCCGCATCCGCGAGCGGCACGGTGCGTTCGTGCTGCGCGACCTGGCGCTCGCCCTCGTGGACCTGTCGATGCGCGACCGCGGGAAGGCCTCGGTGCGCTTCTACGACGAGCCCTGGGAGATGTGCGTCGAGCGCTTCGGCGCCGCGGCGTGCCTGAGCGTCTACCGCTCCGGTCCCGATCCGCTGGTGGCCGTCTACGACCGCGCGGTGCCCTTCGCCGACATCGTGGTCGCCACGCGCGACGCGCTGGACCGGGTGCTCGGGGACGCCGACGCGAAGACCCACGCCCCCGCGGCGCGCCTGGAGCTCGTGTCCGCCGCGGCGCAGCTGCGCAACCTGGCGCCCGCCGCCGAGGCGCTCCAGCAGGAGCGCACGCCCGTCCCGGTGCCCGCGCCGGTCGTGGTCGAGCTGGATCGCGACGTCCCGCTCTCCTTCGGAGCCGAGTTCGCGATGCGTCCGGGTCCCGAGGCCACGCTCGGGGCCGAGACGACCGAGAGGGCCGACCTGCACGCGCTTCTCTTCCGCGGGCGGGTGCGCGCCGACATCCGGGGGCGAGCGATCGACCTCGGCGAGTGCCACCCCTTCCTCGTCGCCGAGCGCCTGGTCGAGCTGGCGCGCCGGGCGTTCGACTCCTGGGAGCGGGGGCTGCCGCTGCACGCGCGCGGCGAATCGGCCGGCGTCCTGGTCGGCGTGCGCGTCGACGGCCGCGGGCAGGTGGCGCTCACGCTGGGCGCGGCAACCCACGGCGGCAGTGCGCCGGCAGCCCGACGCGCCATCTACACCTTCCCCGCTCTCGGCGTGGCCGACATGCTCGAGGCGGCGCTCTCGTTCGGCCGCTCCCTCGTCCGCGCCATTCTCCGGCGCGACCGCACGCAGTCGGCCAACCTGCGCCTCTCGGCCTTCCGCCGCGCCCTGCGCGAAGGTACGGAAGCACTTCGCGAAGCGAGCCAGACCGATTCCAAGGTGAATCCCACCCCGGAGCCGTATCGCGCCTTCGCGGCCGCCCTCCACGAGGCCGTCGAAGCCCGCTCCCGCGAATCGTCGACCCTGCCCGCCGCGCGTCTCCGCTACGCGACGCGCTGGCGCGCGATCGTCCCCGGCATCGACCTCCGCGCGACCTACCTCTGCGGCGACCGCATGATCGTCGGCGCCGCCAGCGAGATGTGGGCGCTCGACCGCGCGAGCGGCCGCGTCCTCTGGCGCGTCGACGTCGCGCGCGGCACGAGCGTCGTCACTCCGGGCGGCATCGCCCGCCTCGCCTCCGACGGCACCCTGGCGGTGCACGACTTCGGCAACGGCGAGATCACCCTGCGCGCGCGCATCGCTCCGCGCGTCGGAGGCCCCGTCTCCGGCGCCGTCGTCCACCTCCCCGGCCTGCCCAAGCTCGTCATCGTCACCGAGGGCGAGCACCACCTCGTCGCCATCGACCTCACGAGCGGCGAGCCCCGCTGGCGATGGTCATGGAGCGCCACTTCGACCAAGGCGGGCCGCTCCCCCTCGCGCACGCCGCGCGCGCCTCGCCTCAAGCGCGCAGGGCGCCTCCTCTACGTGACGTGCGGCGACGGCGCCCTGACGGCCCTCGACGTGATGAGCGGCGCCGTCGTCTGGCGCGTCCGCGATCGCCTGCGCTTCCGCACGCCCCCGACCGTCGCGCACGACGCGCTCTACGTGGTCGCCGGCGGCGCGCACGGCGTGGCCCGCCTCTACTGCATCGACGCCTTCTCGGGGCGCGTCCGCTGGGCGACCGACGTGACCGACCCGAGCTCCCCCTGCACCGTCGAGGGCGCCCCGATGGTCCTCACCGGGCAGACGGGCGGCGTGGCGGTGGCCGTGCGGAACAAGCGCACCGGCGGCGGGCTGTCGCTCGTCGCCTTCCGGCCGGAAGACGGCTCCCCCATCGCGCCCAAGACGCGGGTCGTGGCACCGAGCGGCACGTCGTGGCTCGCCGTGGACGACGCCTTCATCGGCAACGCACCCAGCGGGGAGCTCGTGGCCATCGCCGCCGACGGCGAGCTTCTCTGGCGCAACGTGCTCGGCCCCCGCCCGCTCGAGGCGGACGTGCCCCGGCGTCTCGAGCCGGTGCTGCGCTCCGGGGCCCTGTTCGTCCCCCAGACCGACGTCGTCGTGGTCCGCCCTCGCGACGGGGCGGTCCTCGGCACCATCGCGCCGACCGAGGCCATCCCGGACCTGCTGCGCGTCGACGAGCGGGCCGACGTCTACGTGGCCGAAGAGAGCGGGCATCTGGTCTGTTTCGGCGCCCTCCCCCGCCTGTCGCTCGTTTGATTCGCGCCCGGGAGCGTGCGATCCTGTCGTGGAGTGCGCGATCGGCAGACCTGCGTCGGCTGCGGGAAGAAGTCGCCGGAGACGGAGACCAACTACACGCTCATCAGCGCGCAGTTCGGCTGGCGTCTCACGCGCTACAAGAATCCCGACGGGACGCTCGTCGTCGAGTGGCGGTGCCCGACGTGCTGGCGCGAGTACAAGCGCGCGCGTACGTCGCTGGCGCCGGAGCCGTCGTCGGGTCCTCCCTCGTCGGGGACGCAGCGTGCCACGCCGATCGTGCGCACTCCCCTGCCCCGCCCGCCGACGCCGTTCGAGTCTTTCCGCCCGCGCAACCCGTCGTCGTCCGGAGAGCTGCCTCACGTGCGCTCCCCGATCCCTCCCCCTCCCCCTCCCGCACCGTCGACGAGGCCGCCGCCGCCCGCCGCGACGCGCCCGGTGCCCCCGCGTCCTTCGACGCCGCCGCGTCCCTCGTCGCCCCCGCGACCGCCGTCCCCCGGGCAGCAGCCGTCACCGTCGACGATCCCCACCGATCGCCCGCGCCGCAACCCCGTTCGCTGAGCGCGCGCCTGACTACGCGGCGCCCGCCGCGGTCTCGTCGCGCAGGTGCGTCTTCTCCTTGTAGAGCATCGCCACGAAGACGAAGAGGACGCCGACGCACGCCATCACGAGCGCGAAGAAGTTGAAGTACTGCGGGCCGACCAGCCTGTAGGTCGCCACCTCGGCGCCCTTCGCGTCGAAGGTCCCCTTGCTCGCGACCGGCTTGCGGTCGACGACGTCCATCAGCTCGACGCGGTTCCCCGCCGGATCGATCGCCTCCACGAGGAACGTGCCCGACATCGGCTGCGTCTTGCCGTCCGCCTTCACCACCTCGACCCCGGTCTTGCCGCCCAGGTCGATCTTCTGACCGACGACGAAGTTGCTCGCGTCGTCGAGCTTGACCCACGTCTCGGCGCCGACCTCGACGGCGTTCGCGTGGAGCGGCCGGATCATGGCGTGGTTCACGCCGGCGGTCATGAGGTTGCCGATGCTCGTCGAGAGGAGGAAGAGGGCCATGATGAAGCTCTTCATCCGGAGCGGCGCCTGCTTGTAGCTGAACTCGAGCGCCGTGATCGAGACGAGCACCTCGGACGCCGTGAGCACGACGTACGCGAGGATCTGCCACCACACGCTGACCGTCTGCCCCGCCTGGATGCGCGCCTCGATCGACGAGACGATGAGGAAGGAGCCGGCGATCGTGAAGAGACCGATGCCGATCTTGCGGAGCGGCGTGACCTTGAAGAACTTGCCCCAGAGCGGGTAGATGCCGAAGGTGAAGATCGGCACCATCGCGAGGATGAAGAGGCCGTTCACGACCTGGATCTGCGCCGGGAGGATCGTCAAGCCGAACCCGAGGTTCTTGTCCATGAGCGACGACTCGGCCTGCAGCGTCCACGTCTGCCCGTTGGACTGATCCCAGAGCGACCAGAAGACGGCGACGAACAGATAGATGATGACGAGGCCACCGATGGTCTTGAGGCCATCCTTGGAGAACACGTCCTCGAGCCACTTGCGCCCCGCGGGCGGCACGACGGCGAACTTCTTGCGGCCCATCCAGAACGCGACGGTCGCGAGGACCATGGCGACCGCCGGGACCCCGAACGCGACGACCCGCCCGTACGACTTGAGGAGCACCGGGCAGAAGAAGATCGAGATCGACGATCCCGCGTTGATCGCAAGGTAGAAGTAGCTGAAGGCCCGCTCGATCAAGTGCTGGTTCTTGCTCGTGAACTGGTCGCCCACGTTGGTCGACACGCAGGGCTTGATGCCGCCTGTTCCGAAGGCGACGAAGAACAGGCCCGTGAAGAGCCCGACCTGCCCGGGCACGAGCGCCACGATGGCGCAGCCCAGCGCATAGACGAGCGAGAACGTCATGATCGTGCGGAACTTCCCCCAGAAGACGTCCGACACGACGGCGCCGATGAGCGGTGAGAAGTAGGCGCCCGACTTGAAGAGCGAGTGGAAGGTCGTCGCGTCCGCGTCCCCCATGCGCAGGAACTGCGTCATGTAGACGGTCAGAATCGCGTTGATGCCGTAGTAGCAGAAGCGCTCGGCGAACTCGTTCGCGACGATGAACGGGATGCCCGCGGGCATGCGGTCGTCGCGGGCTTCGGTCCCGACGGTCGCGGTCTGGGTTGCGGCGGTTGCTGCTGCTTCCTGGGTCATGGGGCGCGCGAAGGCTACATCAAAGCCGGCCAGGCGCTAGAGCCCATCGTTTACGCTCTGCGGCGTGGCGGAGGACCGGGACGAACGGCTGCTGGCGCGCTTCGGCTACACGCAGGAGCTCCGGCGGCGGCTCGGGGCTTTCTCGAGCTTTGCCATCGGGTTCTCGGTCATCAGCGTGCTCACCGGGGTGACCTCGACCTTCGGGGATGCTCTCGGCGCCGGGGGACCCGCCGGGCTCGGGCTCGGCTGGCCGCTCGTGAGCGCAGGAACCCTCGTGGTCGCGCTGGCCATGGCGGAGCTGGCGAGCGCGTTTCCCACGGCCGGCGCGCTCTATCACTGGTCGGCCCTGCTCGGCGGCCCGCTGTGGGGATGGGCAACGGCGATGCTCAACCTGGCAGGCCAGGTGGCGATCGTCGCCGCCGTGGACCTCGCGGGCGCGCAGGCGGTGACCGAGATCGCAGGCTGGCCCGAGAACGCGGCCTTCGGCGTGTTCGCGGCGATGCTGCTGATGCATGGCGCGCTCAACGCGTTTTCGGTGCGCCTCGTGGCTTGGCTGAACGACGCATCGGCGACGGTGCACGTGGTCGGGGTCGCGGTCCTCGCGGGGCTGCTCCTCGCGGGAGGGCGTGCGCACGGCGCCGGGTTCCTCGCTTCGGGGGTGCCGTCGACTGCGGGCTTCGTCCAGTCGCTCGTGCTGGGTGTATGGACCTTCACCGGGTTCGATGCGGCGGCGCACGTGAGCGAGGAGACGCACGACCCGGCGCGTCGCGCTCCGTTCGGCATCGTGTCGTCGGTCGCCACGAGCGCCGCGGCCGGGTTCGCGCTCGTCGCGGCGCTGGTGCTCGCCGTCCGCACGCCCGCGCTCGTCGCGGGCAAGCCCGGTGCAGCGCTCCTCGTGATGCGCGAGGCGCTCGGGGAGCGGGCGGGGCGCGCGGCGATGGGGCTCGCCGCGCTCGCGATGTGGTTCGCGGGCCTCTCGAGCGTCACCAGCGCCTCGCGGATGCTCTTCGCCTTCGCGCGCGACGGCGGCGTTCCCATGGCCGGCCTTCTCCGGCGCGTGCATCCGCGCACGCGCACGCCCGTCGTCGCGACGGCGGCGTGCGTCGTGGCTCCAGGACTGCTCGTCGCCGCCACCTCGCGCGCGAGCGCCAGCGTCTTCCTCGCCGTGGCCGCGCTCGCGACCATCGCGCTCTACGCCTCGTACGCGCTGCCCATCGCCCTCGGCATCGGCGCCAGGCGGAGCGGTCGCTGGAAGCACAGCGGCCCCTGGCGCTTCGGACGCGCCGGGGTCCCCCTGGCCGCCGTCGCGGTCGCCTGGACCGCGTTCGTCTTGGTCGTCTGCACGCTGGCCAACGGCCTCGCGATGCGCCTCTTCGTGGCGCTGCTGGTCCTGCTCGCCGTGCTCTGGCTCGCCGTCGTTCGACGCGCCTTCCGCGGTCCGAGCGTCGACCTCGCTCACTTCGAGCGGACCGACTGAAGGGCTCGCCGGCTACTTGCAGTCCTTCAGCCCGACGGTCGAGATGTCCGCCGTGCCCGACACGATGGCCTCGACCGAGTACTTCGCGCGCAGCTTGCCCCAGGCGCACTCGCAGTGCGCGTTGGCGCTCGAATCCCCGCGCGTGCACGACTTCATGAAGTCGGCCTTCGCGACGTCGGCCGGGAACTTCCCCTTGCACGCGGTGACCATCGCCTTCTTCGCGTCGTCGAAGCGCTGGCCCTGGAAGGAGCCGAGGAAGTCCGCCGGCGCGAGCGTCTTTCGAAGCGCCGGCCACGCGCAACCGCAGTAGGCGGCCTTCTTCGGCTCGTCGCCCTGACACGTGGCCAGGAAGCTCGACTTGATCTTGTCCTCGGGCAGCTTCGACCCGCAGAGGGAGATCGTCTTCTCCTCGAGCGTCTGCAGGCGCGGGTCGTCCGCGGCGAGCTGCTGGTTCAGGTCGGCGCCCTTGAACACCTCCGTGAACTGGTCCCACCCGCACGAGCAGTAGTCCGGCGCCTGCACCTTCTTCATGCAGCTCGCCATGAAGGGCTCGCGCTGCGACTCCATGCTCGGCGAGGCGCCCCCGCGCCGTCGGCCTGCGAAGACGCTGCGGGGGCTGTCGCGGAAGAACCCGCCGGCGCAGCGCCTCCGGGCGCCGCGCTCGACGACGTATCGGGCGACGACCCAGAGGGCGATGCCGGCGGCGTGGCGCCGCCTCCGCAGGCCGAGAGCAGGACGAGAGCGAGGAGGGAGCTGACGCAGCGCATGGTCGCGCCGCCGTACCACGCATGCCCCGTGACGTCGAGCCCGCCGACCCTCAGTGAGGTGCGCGCGCGAAGCGGCTCTCGCGGGGGAAAGGACTTGCCGTGTCCCTCGTCTGGAGCTCACGCACGTTCCAGTCGTCGCCACGCTGCGCGAAGAAGGCGACGCCGATGACGCCGACGTTTCGCGCGTCGCCGGTCTGGGCGGCGTAGGAGTCGCGGACCTTGGCGAAGCGGAAGGCAGCCACCTCGTCCTCGCTCTGGCGGAAACCGTCGATGTCGAGGCTGTCCCAGGCGCCGATGACGTAGCCGCGGTTGGCGAAGGTGCCCGCGTGGCCGTTCATCACGTCGAGACCGTCGACCGTCGCCACGGCCTCGAAGGTCCGCGGCGTGTGGTTCTCGATGCGGATCGTGTAGCGCTCGCCCTCCTGGCCGATGACGTACGTGCGGTCGCCCACGTGCATCGCCTCGAGCGGCTCGCCGTACGCGTTGCGGATGGACACCGTGATGGCGCCGCCGGCCGCCGGGATGTCGCGGAAGCGCGGACCGCCATGGAACGACGCGAGCGCCTGGACGCCCTGCCAGTCGTTGTAGAAGAGGTCTGCCACGGCGAAGGGGCGATCGGGATCGGCGCGGAAGAAGGCGACCTCGCGGATGTGCGACTCGCGCGTCTCGCCCCACTCGGTGCCGAGGCCCGGCCGGTCCTCGGGCTCGGGCGCAGGCTTCTGCGCCGACCCCATGTCGCCCGGGGTGCCGCCCTGGGCTGGCGCGGACTCGGCGAACGGAGGCGGGGGCGCCGGGTAGCCGGGCTGCGGCGCGTAACCGGCGGTCGAAGGCGCGGGGGCCGACTTGGCGTCGAACGACGCGCCGCCCCCCGACGGCGTCATCGCGGGCATCCCGCGCTCGCCTCCGCACCCAGCGAGGACACAAGCCAGAGAACCGGCAGCCGCAAGCACCATCATCGAGCGCATCGTCGTTCCCTCCATTCGCCCGAGAGAACGGAGGGGCTGCGGCGCGCCTTACACCCGGCCGAGCGTCACGAGCGCGCTCTTCGTGTGCGGGTCGCCCACACGGGGGAAGTCGGAAGGCGCAGCAAGATCCTTCACTTGCGTCACGTCCCGCCCGGCGGCGCGCGCCGCATCGAAGAGGATCTTCCGGAACCGGGCGACCGAGATGCCGCGGTGGTTGGTGCACGCCAGCAGCCGGCCGCCCGGCGAGAGGATGCGCATGGCGGCTGCCGCGAGCTCGACGTAGTCGCTGTCGGCGACGAAGCGCCCGCGCTTGGTCGTCGAGTAGCTCGGCGGATCGAGGATGACGATGTCCCATCGCTCGCCGCGCCGGGCGGTGCGCGCGAGCCACGAGAAGCAGTCGTCGGCGACCATCGCGTGATCGCCGGCCGCGACGCGCGCGTGCGCGAGGCCGGCCTGCCCGCGCTCGAGCGCCGCGGCGGACGCGTCGACGCTCACGGTCTTGCGGGCGCCGCCGAGGGCCGCCGCGACGGTGAACGCGCACGTGTATGCGAACAGGTTGGCGACGCTCTTGCCGGCGGACAGCTCGCGCACGCGCTTGCGGTTGCTCCGCTGATCGAGGAAGAGCCCCGTGGACAGCCCATCGCCCAGGCGCACGAGAAGGGGCGTCCCCTCCTCGGTCACCGCGAGGTCCGCGGGCGCCTCGACGCCGCGCACCGGGCCGGCCGGCGCGAGGTCCTCGCGTCGCGTGTCGACGAGCACGTTGGCCTGCTTGGGGCGCACCTTCAGGTAGATGCCGTCGAAGCCGAGCGCGTGCAGGGCGTCGAGGACGCGCTCGCGCCGCGCGCGATCGGCCCACGGCCCGTCGTCCCCGTAGAGCTGCGCGACGAGCCACGCGTCGTACACGTCGACGACCAGCCGCGGCAGCGCGTCGCCTTCTTCGTTGACGAGGCGGAACGCATTCGTCTTCTCGGAGCGCCCGAGCCCCCACCGCCGCTCGAGCGCGTGGTCGAGCGCGCGAGCGAGCGCCGTCGCGTCGTCGTACACGGCCACGCCTCGATCGCCGTGCTCGACCCAGTCGGCCATCTCCGCAGGCGCGGGGGAACCGAAGCGCACGCGCTTGCCGCTCGTCGGGTGCACGAACGAGAGCCCACCCGCGTGCAGGAGAAGCCTCGGCGCGCACGCGCCGCCGTACAGCGCGTCGCCGGCGATGGGCGCCCCTGCGTGCGCGAGCTGCACGCGCGCCTGGTGCGTGCGCCCCGTCTCGAGGGACAGCTCGAGCATCGCCCGCTTCCCGCTCCGGCCGACGACCGTCACCCGGGTGACCGCCTCCTTCGCGCCGCGGCTACGCGGCGGCACGACGCGCATCGCTCCGTCGCGCCCCTCGGCCAGCGCATCCCGGAGCACCGCGCGGTCGCGCCCACGCGGCCATCCCTCGACGCACGCGAGATACGTCTTTTCCACCGACCGCCCCTCGAACTGCTTCGCGAGCGCCGCGTTCGCCTCCTTGCGCCGGGCGAAGACGAGCAGCCCGCTCGTGTCTCGATCCAGCCGCTGGTGCACGCCCAGGTACGCTCCGCCGAGATGCGCCCGCAGGCGTGTCACCACGTCGTCGGGCCGCTCAGGGTCCGCCGCCTGCGACGGCACGCCCGCCGGCTTGTCCACGACGACGATCGCGTCGTCCGCGTGGACGATCCACGCGTCGCGGAAGTCAGGCCAGATCGCGCGGCGGTCCACGGGCCGCGCGTTGTAACACGCACGCAAAAAGACGAAGGGAGTGCGTGTCACCCGTTTGTGCCGTTGACCCGTCTCGGCCGCGAGGTAGAACGCCTCCTCATGCGCCGCCCGGCTGCCCTTCCCCTCCTTGCGATTTTGCCCGCCGCACTCGCCCTCGCTTGCGGGTCGACCCCGACCAGCGAGAGCGAGAGAACGGCCTCCGAAGCGATCTTCGTCTCGTGCCCTGCCGGGGAGCACGACTACTGCGACGTCAACGAACTCACTGGCAAGTCGTTTTGCACCTGCGTCCAGAACACTTGCAGCTATGCGGCGACCACCCCACCGGGGCCCGGAATGGAGGCCTGGATCGTGGCCTGGGCGTCCAAGACGGTCAACGGGGCCTGCCCGGTCATCCGGACGGCGACGGGCAGCTGGGCCGAGATCGGCGACGTGATCGGTCCGACGGGTGAATACAGTTACGCCAACGGCATCCCCGACGACTGGTCCTTGTGGAGCTTCACGCCGGGCGATTGCACCCAGGTGCCCGGCATGGGCTCGAGCTGCTGCACCTACGTGTGGTGGCCCAATGGCTACCCGGCGCAGACCAGTGGTCTTCCCATGCCTGACACCCAGGACCTCTGCCCTGTCAACGGCGAGACCCTGGTCCCCATCGAGCAGATCCAGCCCATCATCCCCCTGGGGAACGCCGATGCGGGCGGTCCTCTCCCGGGTGGCGGGGGATGCGGGAGCTGCCCGCCGGTCCAGCCCTGATCACGGCACCAGCACGCGGAACGCGGCCCAGTCGGAGCTGGGGGCGCGATCGCGCACGGAAAGGACGGCCGACCGCAGCGCCGCCGACGCATCGGGCGTGGGGGCATCGAGGAGCCGGCGGTAGAACTCGCCCGCCACCTGCCGGGCGAGCCCGTCGTCGATGACCCTCGACGTGGCCACGACGGCGCGCGATCCTGCGACCAGAAATGCCGTCGAAAGGCCGAGCGCGTCGAACGCGCCGCTCGCCGACTCGCGCCCCGTGTCGCAGCCGAACAGCGTCACCGTCGGAGGAGTGCGCGGCAGCGCCAGGATGTCGGCGGGCGTGAGGCGCTGCCCGCCGGCCAAGGAGAGCGCGCTGTCCATTCCATCGGGCCCTCCGTAGCTCGCGTGGCCGGCGTAGTGCAGCAGCGCGGCGGAGCCGAGCGCGTTTCGCAGCGCATCTCCGCCGGCGGCGGCGCCGCGCAGATCGGTGACGTGCCAGCGGCCGCTCTTCGTGAGGGCCTCGCTCACGGCGTCGGCCTCTGCGCGGGCCGCGGGCAAGTCACCGCCGGGATCGGCGACGACCACCGCGAGCGACCCGGCGTCGGTCCCTGCTGCGGGTTCGTCGATCCCGAGCCCGTACTCGACGGGAACGTGATCCAGCAGGGGGCTTCCCCGCCACGGCAGCGCGTGGAAGTCGATGCTCCTCGCGCGCCGGTACGGAAGGAACCGCACGCGCCCGGCGGCGGCGATGGCCGCGTCGAAGGGCCCGAGCGCGGTCGCGGCGAGCGTGGCCGGATCCGAACGGGGATCGATCGCAGCGATGCGCGCCACGGACACCGACTGGGCGTCGCGAGCGAAGCCCAGCCAGCCCGAGGGCGCGCGCAGATAGAGCAGCTCGAGATCCCCGGGCGCCAGAGGCGCGGGCGCGTCGCTCGGAGGCGGCGTTCGGGGAAGGGCGGACAGCGCGTCGTCGATGATCGCGCGCGCCTGCGCACCCGACGCGTCACGGCGTGCGCGAGCGGCGGCGAGCCGGTCCGCCGGGAGCTCCCAGTCGTGCGCGGTGTCCGCGTCCATCTCCCCGCGCAACGCGCGGTATCGCCCGACGGCGTCCTGCCATCGCGCGCGCGCGTCGGGACCGAGCTGCTCGATGGCGAGCGCGGTGCGCACCCGCTCGAGCAGGCGTGCGCGCCAGCTCCGGGCTGCCTGCAGAGCCTCGGTCGTCCTGCCGAGCTGCACGAGGAGGCTCACGCGTCGCACCGCGGCGCGGTCGACCGCCGCGAGGAACCCCGCCATCCCCTCGCCCAGGGGAACGGAGGCCGCGATGGAGTCGATGCGCGCGTCGGCGTCGTCGAGCGCAGCGAGGGCGTCGCGCTGGCGGCCGAGGGCCTCGAGCGCCGCGGCCTTCCCCTCGGCGGCCGCGAGCCCGTCGGTGCTCGATCCGAGCGCAGCCGCCATGTCCGCCGCGGCCGCGAACTCGCGAAGGGCGGCGGCCGCGTGACTCCCGGCGAGCGCGATCCGCCCCGCGAGCTGGTGCCAGAAGATGGCGACGACCGCGGGCGGATCGTGCTCGACGCGCTTGGCTTCGGCGAGGGCCGCACGCGCGGCATCGAGGCGGCCGTGCTGCAGGTGGGCCAGCGCCGCGTTCTCCAGATCGTTCGCGAGGCGGTTCGGGTCGGGACACGCGCCCCGGAAGACCGCGGTCGCCTGGTCGATCGGCTCGATCGGGTCCTCGCCGGCGTCGGAGTCCGGATCGGCATCGAACGCCAGCTCGTCGCCCCAGCCGATGTTCGTGAGGAGGTCGCCCCGCATGCACTTCTCCACCTCTTTTTCGGCGAGGAGCCGCCGGAAGAGCGCGGTCGACTCCGCGTAGCGCCCCAGGTCCTGCAGCCGCAGACCGAGCGTGAGCGTGAACGCTTGCCGGCGGTACTCGTCGCCGAGGCGGGCCGCGTGCTCGCTCGCCTCGCGGGCGCGACGGACCGCGGTGCGCAGGTCTCCGGTCACCCAGGCGACGAGCCCCTCCCCGTCGACGACCTGCACCCGGCCCTCGGGATACTCCGCCGCGAACGTGCGCTCTTCGTCGAGGGCGGCGCGCGCCTCTGCGATGCGGTCGCGCTCCTGGAGCGTCCACACGAGCGCGCCGGCATCGTCGGCCGCCTCCGACATTCGTCCTTCGGCGGCGTGCTGCGCGATGCTCGTGCGGAAATCGGCGATCGCCTCGGGGATGCGTCCTCCTTGCAGCTCGAGGCGCGCCCGATAAGAGATTTCCGCGCTGGGCGGGGGCCTGGACGGCGCCGGTACGACACGGACGTGCCCGACGGCGTCGCCTGCGGCGATCCTCGCGTGGACCTCGACTGTGCTTGCGCTCCCCGCGGGGATCGTCACGCGCGCCGTGCGGCCGTCCGGCCAGGGGGTCAGCGCGACGGGCAGCTCGGCACCATCGGCGAGGACGTGGACGGCGTCGTCCTCGACGCCGGGCAGCCACATACGGAGCTCCTTGCCCGGTTTCAGCTCGCAGACGCCTCCGCGCAGGACGGCGGAGCACCCCGATACCTCGACCTCGAGTGCCTGCGCGAGCTGCGCAGCGGCCCCGTCGCCCGCCGAGGGAGCCGGCCTGTGACAGGCCGCCCCCGCCAGGACGAAAGCCAGGGTCGCCCGAGCCGCCCGACGGGAGCTCACGGTGTGTCGAGCAGCTCGATCCGCCGGTGAAGAAGCTGCCAGACGTGCCGGCCGCCATCGCCGCGAAGCGCGCTCACCACTTCGCTCGGATGCGGCGGCGCTGCACCCTCGGCGCCGACGGTCACGGCGAGGTCCCACGCTCCCGCCGGAACGTCGTGAAACAGCGCGCCGGCATCGCCCTGGATGCGAATGGCCCCGTCGCTCGATCGCTCGGCGGGCAGGTCCAGCGCGCGCACCGCGTCGCCCTGCACGACGAAGGTCCGCACGCTCACCGGAGCGCTGACGGCCGTCGCCGGGCGCAGCACCACTTCGACGTGGGAGCCGCGATGCAACTTCGTTGATTCGACCGCAGTCGGTTCGGCCGAACGCGTCGTCCGGTCGCCACCCTGGAAGTCCATCGCGTAGAGGGGCAGCGCCGGCGCCCCGTCCTGAGTGGTCGGACGGCGCATCACCACGACGGCGATGGCCGCTGCCGCCGCGAGAGGTGCGATGATCACGGCCGCGCGCCTCCACGACAGCACCCGCGACCGGGGTGCGAGCGCCGCTGTCGCGTGCGCCGCGATGCGCTTCTTCAGCGACGCGTCGAGCGGCCTGTAGGCCTCGTACAGAGTCGCCGTCTGGGGATCGGCCGCCGCCCTCTTGCGCAGCTCGGCGTCCTCGTCCGCAGTGAGCTCACCCTTGGCAAGCCTCTCCCACACAGGGTCGTCGTCCGGCGACGCAGCCGCCCCGTTCCGGGCGTGCTCTCCGATGTGACGCAGCAGGTCGTCGGCTGCCATTGTCGTGGGTCGTCGAAGGGTACTACAAGACGAGGGCGCGGCTTCTGACAGGGGCGCGATGACGGAAGGCACCGGTCCCCAGCTCCTCCAGGCCGCGCTCGCCGGCGACGGCTCGGCCACCCGGGACCTGGTGGAGCTTCTCGCGCCCATCGTGCACGCCCGAGTCGCGCGCACGCTGCTGCGCAATCCGGCCGGTCGGCGGCAGAACCGCGATCTGCGTCAGGAAATCGAGGACCTCGTCCAGGAGGTCTTCGCGGCACTGCTCGCCAAGGGCGCGCGGCTGCTGCGGGGCTGGGACCCGACCCGAGGGCTGTCGGTCGAGAACTACGTGGGGCTGCTGACCGAGCGCCACGTCGTCTCCATCCTGCGCAGCGGCCGGCGCAGTCCCTGGACGGAGGAGGCGACCGACGCGCCCAAGCTCGATGCCACCGTCGGTCGGACCGAGAGCGCCCACCGCGAAGTGGCCTCGCGCCAGGTGCTCGTGAAGCTGCTCGAACGCATGCGCGCCGAACTGTCGCCGATGGGCCAGGAGATGTTTCAGCGGCTCGTCGTCGACGAGCAGTCGGTCGAAGAAGTGTGCGTCGCGATGCAGATGAGCGCCGACGCGGTCTACGCGTGGCGAAGCCGCCTGGCGAAGCTCGCGCGCAAGCTGCACGACGACATCGCGCAGGAAGCGCCGGCATCGGACTGACCGGCCACAAAAAGACGAAACCGGGAGACGCACTCTCTGGGCGAGAGGCGTCTCCCGGTCTCGGGGGAAGGGAGTGGCTAGCTCCCTCGTGGCACCGGCCTACTTCGCTGCGCTACCCGTGTTGACGGGAGCGGGCGGAGCATTCGGTGCCGCCGGTTCGGGCGTCACAGGAGCAACCGTGACGGGCGTGATCTCCACGCTGGTCACGTTGCCTTTCACGGCGAGCTTCTCCGTGCTGCCCTTCGTTCCGCGGGCCGTACGGGTGGCTTCACCCTTGGCGGCCGCGGCGACCTGCTCCTTCGCCGTCAGGGGCGTCCGCGTCTTCCTCGGAGCGAGTCCGAAGTCGGCGAGGATGTCCGGTTGATTCCCGAACATCGCCCTGACGAACGCCTCGAAGGCAGTCATGAAGAGCACGAGCGCGGGGGCTTGCGCCCTCTCGACCGTGAGCTTCGCCTTCAAGGTAGAGCGCGCAGCGTCCACGTCGCTCCGGAGCGTCGCCAGGCTTTGCAGCTTGGTGACGACCTCGGCGATCGTGTGCGTGCCCCCGTCGAACATGACTTGCGTCAGGTTCGCCAGGTGCTTCTGCGCCCCCGCGGCGAGTTGCGTCGCGAGGAGGCCCTCGTTTCCCTTTTGCTTGGTTATCGTCGGCATTTGGCACTGTTTTCCTTTCCGGGAGAGCGCACGCACCGCCGTGAGTGGCGGACCTGCCGGGCGCACCAGTGCCCCCGGAAGGCTCGTGCCTTTCGTCGGATTTCTCACCCTTCAGAACCACAGTCCGGCGCCGATTCCGGAATGGCCGCCTGAAGGCGAGAAATCGTACGTCGCCGCGAAAATAGTTTGCAACCGCGCGGAATCGCTCGCCCGAGCGGCGTCAGGTCGGCAGCACGCCGGTCTCGAGCGCGGCGCCGTGGCCCGTCTCGAAGTCGAGGCGGTCGAGCCCGCGCTTGTGCATCACGAGCGTCGCTCGCTCCTCGCGCGTTCCGTCGGCGCAGCGCACGCGCAGGCGCACCGGGACGCGGTAGCAGCGCGGGGCGGCCGTGAAGGTCACGCGTCGCGTCGCGCCGTCGAGAACGGGCACCTGCTTCACCGGGTCGTCCAGGCGCGCGAACAGCGGGCTCAGGTCGTAGCGGAACACGTGCTTCACGCGCCGCACGCCGCCGTCGCGCAAGGCGGCCTTCGCGAACACCGCGCCACGGTGCACGTAGCGCACGATGGTGGACGCCGTCGTCGCCCCGCTCTCGGGGTTGAGCGGGTCGGGGTTGCGCACGACGCTCGTGTCGAAGCTCTCTCGCGCGCGCACCACCACGTCGCGGCCGGGGAGCCGCCGCGCCGGCGCGCGCCACGTCGCCACGCGCTGCGCGTAGAAGCGGTGCACGTTGCCGCTGATCCACGCGCGCCCGAGCTCCTTGATGCGGTCCTTCACCGCGTAGATGAGCCCCGCGGTCACGGCGAGGAAGAAGATGCCCGACCCGAGCCGCGACGCGCCCGACGGCGCCCGGTTCGTGAGCGCGATCTGCCACGCGAACGCCCACGTGGACGCCACGACGGCGACGAGCGCGGCCACCCAGTTGTGGAGGCGCTCGGCGACCTGGTACTGCTCGCGCTCGAGGAAGAGCACCTCCTGGAAGTGCTTCTTCAGCCGGCTCGCCCGCTCGATGTAGCTCTCGAGCGACGACGGCCGGTGCGGGTCTGGATGGAGCCACGCGCGCTGGTCGCGGTGGGCGACCTCCTGCGCGAGCATCTCGCCGAGGCGCGCCTCCACCTCGGCCAGCGCCGACTCGTACTCGGGCAGCCTCGGGTTGCGGCTCTCGCGCAGCGCGGCGATCGCGCGCTCCGCGGACGCGAGCGCCTCGAGCAGCCGCACGCTCACGTACTCGTCGACGAGGCCGCGCTCGCGCGCGATCTCCGCCGAGTCCTTCTTGCTCCGCACGGTGAGCCGGTCGCGCGCGTCGTTCGTGGTGGCGGCGGCGAAACCGAGCCACAGGTCGAGCCCATCGCGCAGCGACTCGGTGGTGAACGCGGCGGCGGAGACGGCGGCTGCCAGGCGGCAGTGCCTCGAGAACCCCTCGCTCGCGCGCGCCAGCCGGTTCGCGAACGCGATCGCGCCACGCCGCAGCGAATCGATCGACGGCGACTCATCGACCCGCACGGCATTGGCGGGTCCGTCGAGCCGCGTCCACGACTGCAGCTGGTCCCACGGCGCGTGCTGGGCGAACACGTTGGCGGGGATCTCCAGCTCGACGTCGATCGCGTAGGACTCGGACCCGTGCTCGGGCAGCGGGATGCTCACGCTCCACTCGAGCCGGGACGCGTCATGCACGTCGAGACGAACGTCCACGTCATTGTCTTCGGCCGCGAGCTCGGGAGAGCTCAGCGCCGCGGGGGGCATCTCGGCGATCGCCAAAGCCTTACGTCACCGTTCCGTAACAATTGCTCTGCTCCCGAAACCGCGAGTATGCAAGGGGAATTTGACAACCGGCGCCGGAGCGGTAGTGCTCCGTCCCCGAGCCATGCCGAGCCCGAGAGTCCTGGAGGAGCGCCTGCGGGCGGCCTTCCCCGATGCGCGCGTCGAAGTGACCGACCTTACCGGCACCGAGGACCACTTCCAGGCGCTGGTCGTGACCCGCGCGTTCGACGGCAAGACACGGGTCGAGCAGCACCGGATGGTCTACGCCGCCCTGGGCGACCTGATGAACGGCCCCATCCACGCCCTCGCGCTGACCACGCGGGCGAGCTAGCTATCCGGAGAACCGATGTCCGACGATCTCAAGACGCGCCTCGAGGAGCTCATCCGCAGCAACCGGGTCATGCTCTTCATGAAGGGCACCAGGCAGTTCCCCGCCTGCGGCTTCTCGAACGCCGTGGTGCAGATCCTCAAGAAGGAGGGGGTGGAGTTCGGGACCTTCAACATCCTGGCGGACCCCGAGGTGCGCCAGGGGCTGAAGGACTACTCGAACTGGCAGACGTACCCGCAGCTCTACGTGGGCGGCAAGTTCGTCGGCGGCTGCGACATCGTGACCGAGATGCACCAGGCCGGCGAGCTCGGGCCGGTCCTCAAGGGCTGACGGTCCGCCGGCGTCGGGCTGCGAGGCCCGCGGCGAGGCCCCCCACGAAGCCGAGTGCCGCGACGCAGCCGCCCGTGCCGGCTGCCGTGCACCCGCATCCCCCGGACGAGCCGCCGCCGCCGGCTGCGGCACCGGCCCCGCCTTCGGCTCCGGCATCGTCGCCCCCTCCCCACGGCAGCGGAGGAAGCGCGTTCGGCGAGACGTTCTTCGTGACGTCCTCGTCGGCGAGGCGCGCCAGCCAGTACGCGGCGAGCCAGTCGCCGCGCGGGTCCATCAGCGTGCTGCCCGTGCCGTTGACCTGATGCGGATCGCTCCGCCACTCGAAGTCGGAGTCGGGGCGGATCGGCATGGGCACGATGTCCTTCGCGACGGGGGATCCGCCCGCGTTGCCCACCAGCGTGATCATCGTCTTGCCGTCGATCCCGATGCACGAGCCGGCGTCGATGTCGGCCGGCGTGCAGTTGACGATGTCGCGCTCGATCGCCGGCGCCGGCTGGAAGCCCGACAGGTCGTTCTGGATGCGCGAGCGCAGGCTTGCGTCGTGCAGCACGGCCGCCGGCGCGAAGGCGCCATAGATCGCGTCGTACCAGGCCTGCTGCGTGTGGTTGCCATCGGCCGTGTCTCCGGTGTTCCAGAACGCGGTCTCGAGCGCGCCCCCGATCGCCGCGCGCACGCGCGGGTCGGTCTCGACGCGCATCAGCGTCGCGTACGCGATCGCGAGCATCCCGACGTTGGAGTAGTTCGTCTGCACCCCGAGGAACGCGGCGCCCGACGTCTGCGCCACCTCGTCCTGCATCCCGCGCGTGCCGACGAGGTCCTGGTAGTAGTACGCGCCGATGTCGGGGTCGGCGGTCACGTGGTAGGCCGCGCGGATCACGGCGAGCGCGAGCAGCGCGTTGAACCCGTTGCGCAGCGTCGTGCCCGGCGGCAGCACGTGTCCCGGCGACAGCTCGCGCGGGTTCAGGTCGTGGAAGTCCGTGAGCCGGCCGTCGGCGTCGCGGATGCAGAGGTCGATCCCCAGCTCCGGCGCGACCTTCTGCAGGGAGCTCGCGAACGCCTTCATGTCGGCCGCCAGGTTCGGCAGCACGTCGGACGGAACGGCGGGGTCGCCCTTCAGCGCGTCGTAGAGCCACGTCACGGCGAGCGCGAAGCCGATGACCTGGTCCTTGCTCGTGTCGTCGAACCAGATCCAGTCCGAGTCCCCGCTCGCCACGGGCGCGCGCCACGTCGGCTGCTTGGGCGTCGGCTGCGGATTGCCACTCGCGTCCTTCAGCGGCACCGTCTGCGGCACCATCCCGGGCAGCGGCGGGTCGCTCGGGTTCAACGGAGTCACGCGCCGGACGCCGCGCGCGACCACTCCGGGTCCGCCGATGGACCCCCACACGTGCCACGTCTGCGCGGCGCGAATGGCCGCGTTGCGCGCCGCGGTGATCTCCGCCTCCGGCGCGCCGCTCTTCTTCAGCACCATCAGCCGCGCCGCGACCCCGACGGAGGCGACGCCGGCGAAGTTCCCCTCGTCGCCCCACTCGCCGAAGGTCTGGACGACCGCGAAGGGGTGCTTCCCGGTGACCTGCCGGAAATCGGTGCTCGCCGTCTGCGCGAAGAAGCTGCGCACGGTGGCGACGTCACCCGCGTTGAACACGACATCGAGCGACAGGCCGTTTTCCGCCGTGGCGAACACGTCCTGCTGCAGCTGGAACCCCGTCGCCAGCGTCGCGAGCTGCGCATCCACCCCGGTCGTCCCCGGCGCCGGCAAGATGGTGTCGGCCCTCGCATGGCCGGCCGCGAAGGTGCACCCGATCCCCAGGACGAGCGAAGGGAGGATCCTCACGCCATCAGGGTAGACGAACGACGCGCGTCACGGATGGGTCAGGGCGAGGAGCGCCTGGTTGCCCTTGTCCACCTCGACGAAGACGGCGGGGTCGACGTCGGGCGCCGGCACCTCGTTGACCACGCGCGGGACGGTCCGCAGGTAAGCGAAGATCGCTCCGAGGTCCTCGTCGGACAGCTCGTTCAGATCCATCCAGGGCATCGGCGGAAGGACCGGCCGCGCGCCGATGCCCCGGTGCCTTCCGGTTCGCATCGTGGTGACGAAGGCCTTCTCGTCCCAGGACCCGAGCCCGGTCTGGGGATCGGGTGTGAGGTTCGCGGAATACACGACCCCGAAGGGCAGGCGGAAGCTCGTGAAGGTCGGGCCGATGACCGCCTGGTCCTCGCCTGCGCCCCGCTTGACTGGATCCAGGGGCGTCGGCCCGTCCTTGGCCGCGGGATGGTCGCAGGCGACGAGGACCCCCGTCGCCGCCGCGATGGCGAGGAGCGCGATCGCCCGGCGTGCCGCCATCACTTCGCCCTCGCGGCGACGGGACCGACCATCTCGACGCCGTGACGCGACTTCACCTCGGCCACGTCCCCACGTCCGGACATCGCTGCGGCGAGGTCGTCGAAGTACGCCTCCTGCCCGACGTGGCTGACCATGAGCATGCGCGCGGGCGTGTCGCCGACGTTGACGAAGCCGTGGGCCGCGCCCGAGGGGACGTGCATGACCGATCCGGGTCCGGCGCGACGGCGATCGCCGTTCTCACCGACCAGCTCGAGCTCGCCCTCGAGCACGTACATCGTCTCGTCGGGCGGATGGGTGTGCAGCGGCTGCGCGGCGCCCACCGGCATCGTCATCTCGAACACGGTGTACGGCGAGCCGACGGTGGCTCCGGCCTTGAAGGACAGAGCGACCTTGCCGAGGGCCACGGCTTTGCCATCACCGGCGGGCAAGTGCTTGAGGACGGGACGATCGGACATGAGCGGGTCTCCCTTCGCAGCCAGATTCCCGCGAAAGCGCGACCCGAACATGGGGGATCCCCCCTATTTGGGCGCCGGTTTCCGGCCGCGCTTCGCCGCGAAGGCCGCGGCGGCCGCGCGCGTCTCCAGGTCGAGCTTGGCCAGGATGTGGCCGACGTGGTGCTCGACGGTCTTGGGGCTGATGTAGAGGCGAGCGCCGATCTTGGCGTTCGAGAGCCCGAGCCCGAGGAGGGCGAGCACCTCCTCCTCGCGCCTCGTGAGGCGGCTCGTGGTGCGCCGCCCCACGCGGGCGCCGACGCGCAGCCGCCGGCGCAGGTCGGCGGAGGCGTCGAGATCG
This sequence comes from Polyangiaceae bacterium, assembly GCA_036393165.1. GTDB lineage: Bacteria > Myxococcota_A > Polyangia > Polyangiales > Polyangiaceae > Palsa-1150. The sequence continues at coordinate 42,347 of DASVWO010000437.1, forward strand.
CGCTTCGCTCCCAGCGTCTCGAAGGCGGCGACGGCCGCGCGGCACTCCTCTCGCGCGGCGCGCGGGTCCGTCTCCGCGAGGCAGCGCGCGAGCGCCATGCGCGCACGGGCCGCCGGCAGCGGCATGCCAACCGACGTGTACTCGTGGATCGCCGCCTCGAGGTGGTCGACCGCCGATGGGTGGCCCTCGGCGCAGGCGACGAGACCCGCGGCGAGCGACGATGCCGCGGCGAACGCGGGGCGACGCGTGGCGCTCGCGATGGCGCCGAGCCGCTCGGCCGCGGCCTTCGCCTCCGCGACGTCGCGGTGCGCGAGGTGCGCCTCGACGAGCAGCGAGAGCAGCGGCGCCACGAGCAGCACGTCGCTGCCGACCGCGGCGGCTCGCTTGCGAAGGACGCGCGCCGCGCTCGCCGCGTCCCCGCGGGCCAGGTGGAGCATGGCGATCGCCCGCGCTGCCGAGGGATGCTGCGCGTGGTCCGCGAGCAGCGCCTCGGCGTCCGCGTCGCGTCCCTGGAGCAGGCGGAGCTCGGCGAGCTTTGCGACGGCGTTGACGCTCTGGAAGGCGAAGGACGCCTCGTAGGTTCGCAGCGCCTCGTGAAGCTCGCGCTCGGCCTCGCTCCAGCGGCCCAGGGCGAGCAGCACCCCCGCGTACGTCGTCCGGCAGAAGGCGAATACCGGGAGGAAGTTGTAGCGGCGCGCGTACTCGTCGGTGACGCGGCACCACTGCATCGCGCGCTCCATCTCGGCAGCCCGCTCGCACGCGCCGATCATGTCGCAGCAGGTGTCGCCGACCGCGTCGATGTTGCGCGCCTCGCCGCTCGTCGCCCCGGCCATCGCCTCGTCGAGGCACGCGAAGCCCTCCTCGATGCGCCCGGCGGCGAGCAGCGCGCGGCCGCACCGGCTGATGGCCGCGATCTCCAGGTCGCGGTCGTGCAGGCGATGGGCGAGGGCGATGACCTCGCGTGCGACGCGCTCGGCCTCGGCGGGCTCCGCCGCCATGCGCGCGCGCCGCAGCAGCAGCCACCCGCGCTCGGGGCACTCGCCCATCTCGGCGATGAGGCGCTCGGCGCGGGCGACCCACCCGCTCACCACCGCAGTGCTCCCTACGGCAGCGTGCTCTCCTGCGAGCCAGAGCGCCAGGCGACACGCGGCCGCGCGATCGCCGCGCTCGCGGAACGCGAGGTAAGCGCGCTCGCGCAGCTCGAGCGCGCGCGTCATGTCGCCGAGCCAGAAGCACGCGTAGCCGAGCCCCGACAGGGCCTCGGCGCACTCGCTCTCGGCGAGAGCGGCCTCGAACGCGACCTTCGCGGCCTTCCAGTCCGCAGCGGCCAGCGCGCGCTCGCCGGCGACGAGGTTCCCGCCATCCGACACCACGACGCGTCCACTCTACCCGACCGGCCGTCCTGCAGCGTCGACGTCGCAATTGGCGCCAATCGGCATTGCAAAGGGCGCCAAGTGCCCGTGGGCGCTGGACGTCGCGGATCGTGCGGGGGAAGCTCGACGCATGAGAGCCTCCTTCGCCTGCTCCGCCTTGCTCGCAGCAGCGTTCGCCGCGTCTTGCGGCAGCAGCACCAGCAACGGCGGCGGGCCGACGCCCGGCGATGCGGGCACGCCGGCCGACGCGACCGAGGACGTGCCGTCCGACGTCGCAACGATGGCGGACGTCGCGCCTGAAGGCGCAGCGGACTCGGGCCGCGAGGGCGCTACGGACGGCGGCGGGGCAGGAGACGCGGGACAGGTGCCCTGGCCGCCGCCGCTGCCCTCCGGCGCCACCGACTACTACGTGTCGACGATGGGCAGCGACGCGAACGACGGGTCCTCGGCCCACCCCTGGCTCACGATCGCTCACGCGGCCAAGAGCATCACGGGGGGCGCCAAGCCCGTCACCGTCCACGTCCTCCCTGGCACGTACGCCCTCACGAGCGCGACCTGCATCACGAGCGGCGCGGCCGGCACCGCGTCGGCGCCCATCACGTTCATCTCGGAGGTGCGGGGGGGCGCGAAGATCGACGGCAAGGGCGCGTGCACCACCATCTGGAAGCAGAACGGCGCCTACACGAACGTCTGGGGCTTCGACTTCACCGGCATGCAGTTCGCGCCGAGCGACTGCGGCGGCAGCGGCGGCTCGACGGTCTTCGACGCCGAGCCCGCGCTGGGCAACGTCGACTTCGGTTACGACGTCGTGCACGACCTGCCCTGGGGATTCGCGGCGGCGGTCATCATGGAGCCCTACGGCGGCGGCAAGTACACGGGCGCGCCCTCGAGCGTGCACGACAGCGAGTTCCTGAACATCGGCAACACGCCGGCCGACGCGGGCTGCGGCCCGCCGAACAACTACGGCATGTACATCGCGTCCGGGCCCGAGACGCACGTGTTCAACAACCTGCTCGTGAACGTCCCGACCATCGCGATCCACTGCTGGCACGCGGCGAGCGGCGTCCACATCTTCAACAACACCATCGTGAACGCCGGGACGGCGGTGCTCGTCGGGACGGGCGACGGCGGCGCCACCCAGGGGGCGACCTTCGAGGTGACGAACAACATCGTCGTGAGCTCCGGGTACGGCATCTACGCCGAGTCGAGCAGCCCCGGGACCATCTCGACGAGCTCCGTCTTCGTCGACAACCTCGTCTTCGGCAACCAGAAGGACTGGGGCTACAACGACAACGGGACCTCGACGACGCTGCAGGCGGCCGGGTTCTCCGTGATGGGCACCGTGACCCTGGATCCCGGGTTCGTGGATGCAGCCTCGGGCGACTACCACCTGGCGACGGGCAGCCACGCGATCGACAAGGGCGCCAGCAAGGGCGCGCCGGACCACGACCTCGACGGGATCATGCGTCCGGTCGGCCCCGCGTGGGACATCGGCGCGTACGAGTGGCACGGGCCCTGAGCGAGGAGACTCGGGAAGCGGGCAGCGAAGCTCGGAAGGAGCTTCCCGAGGCTCGGGGAGACGATGCCGAGCCTCGGGGACAGCTCCCCGAGCTTCGGGGAGACGCCCCCGAGTCTCGGAAGGACGCTTCCGAGCTTCGGAAACACGTTTCCGAGTCTCGGGGACACGTCCCCGAGCGTCGGGGAGACCTCCCCGAGACTCGGGGACACGATTCCGAGGCTCGGGGAGCTCCGCCCGAAGCTCGTTGACGGGCGCGCGACCCTCGTGATGCGGTGGATGCGCGTGACGGAGGGGACGCCGAAGCTGCCGCCGGTCGCTCCGTACGTCGGAACCGACCGCCTGGGGCGCGCGCTCACGAACGACGAGCGCAAGGAGCTCGAGAAGCTCCTTCGGGCCCACGACTTCAGCGCCGCCCGCCGCCGCGCAATTCTCTTCGGCCGGCGCCTGACGCGCAGCCTCGGGGCGGCCGAGGATCTCGTGGGTCGCGCGTGCCTCCGACTGGTGCGCTGGGGCTGGGACCCGAACACGGTGTCGCTCGAGAAGCGGCTCTGCAGGCTCGTGTGGAGCGAGTGGACGCACGAGAAGTCGGAGGACGCGACCCGGCGCAAGGCGGAGGCCGGATTCCTCGCGGAGATGGCGGTGCACGAGGGCACCTCGTCGCGTTCTCCCGAGGACTACGCGCTCCGGCTCCAGGAAGAGAGCGAAGAGGAGGAGCACGCCAAGGCGCGGGTCGACCAGCTGCGGCAGGAGTTCGTGAAGCGGAAGGACAACGTGAACCTCTACTGGCTCGAGCAGACGCTCGCGGGCAACACGGACCTCGGCCAGATGGCGCGCGACAGCGGGCGCACGGTGGAGGAGTTCGCCGCGGCGCGGAAGCGGCGCCACCGCATCGTGGCGGACCTGGTGGCGGAGCAGAACGGGGTGAAGCATGATCCCGGGGAGAAGCCGCGATGACCAAGCCCACGGCGCGAGAGGTGTGGCGCCAGCTCGTCGACGAGGCGGGCGAGGACGAGATCGCCGCGATCCTGAGCCTCACGCAGGACCAGGTGGACGCGGAGCTCGCGGGTGTCCCGGGCTTCGACGCGAAGAAGGAGCAGGCCGCAGCCGACAGGTTCCTCGAGGATCTCGCGAGCGGCGCGCTCGAGGAGAGCATGGGGCTCGGGTCGCTCGAGCAACCCGCGAGCGCCGTCGTCGCCATCGCCCAGCCCCAGCCCCGCGCCGTCCCCGAGCGCCGCAGGCGTCCGCGCACGACCATGGTGCTTCTCTTCGCGGCCATCGCCGCCGCCGCCGCCGCAGGTGCCGCTTACGTGACCCTGCGTGACCGGGAGCCGGCGCCCGCGCCTCCTTCCCCCCAGCCGTCGCCCGAGCCCTCGCCGTCGCCCAGCTTCGCCCCGCCGCAGCGCGACCTCGCCGCCGCCGCCGACTGGCGCAACAAGGCCATCGGCGCGTGCGACGCGCAGAAGTGGGAAGAGTGCCTCGCCGATCTCGACATCGCGCGCTCCATCGATCCCGATGGCGACGACACCGCGCTCGTGAAGTCCACGCGCGACCGCGCCATCAAGGGCGTCCTCGCCAAGCCGCCGAAGCCCGACAAGCCGCCGGTGCCGTGACGACGCGTGCTCGACGCGTTCAGTTGAACGAGCCCGAGATCGCGCCGTAGTAACACATGCCGTCGGAGATGCCTTGCTGCACCGGGTCCATGTACGTCCCCTGGTAGGTGCCCGAGAAGGTCCAGCAGATGCAATCGGCGGCGGACCCGTTGTTGAACCCGGTGCAGGTCGTCGGGCTCGAGCAGCTGGCGGCGCACCAGCTGTCGGGCGCGCCACCGTCGGACGGACCGAAGGACAGGCAGGAGCTCGCGTTGCCTCCCTTGGCGGAGACGTATGCGATGCACGCGTCCTGCGCGAGCTGCGAGTTCATCCCCGTGGCGACGCAGTCGTAGAAAAACGGGCTGCTCGGGTAATAGCTCTGTCCGACGAGACCATCGGTGTGCTTGGTCGGGCACTTGTCCGCACAGCAGGACGGGGCGGTGGACACGCCGGAGTACGAGCACTCGCAGCCGTCCGTGTTGGGTGCGTTGATCTTGTTGCAGTCGAGGAACTGGGCCTTGCAGACGTAGGAGCAGACCGCGCCGGTTCCATCGACCTGCCCCGAGCAGCTCGCCGAGTTGGCGTTCGTCGCGGTGCACACCTGTTTGCACGCGCCGCAGTTCGCGGGAACGTTCAGCGCGCCGCACCCGGAGTCGAAGGGCGCGTCCATGCCCGCCTCCATCATGCCGCCGCTGCTGCTCCCGCTCGACGATCCGCTGGAGCTGCCGCTGCTGCTCCCGCTGCTGCTGCCGCTCGACGACCCGCTGGAGCTGCCGCTGCTGCTGCCGCTCGAGCCGCTGCTGCTCCCACTGACGCCGCTGCTGCTGCCGCTTCCGCTCGAACCGCTGCTGCTGCCGCTGCCGCTCGAGCCGCTGCTGCTGCCGGTCGCGTCGCTGCCGCTGGAGCTGCCGCTGCTGCCGGACGAGGAGCCGGAGTCGTCTCCGCCCTCCCCCGTCGTCACGTCGCTGCCGCCCCCGTCGCAGTTCGGCGCGCAGCTGTTCTCGGTGATGTCACTGAGCCCCGTGATGCTGGCGCAGCCGCCGAGCGTGACCAAAGACCAAGCAATGACCGCCGTACGAGAGACGCGACCCACGCGCGAACAATACCCCGAAAAAGCGGCGACGACAGGTGGGTCACCGGCTTTTCGCCGCTGCCTTCGCGGCACCGAGCACCGCGTCGAACATCGCCGGCGTGAGCCGCCCGGTCTGCGTGTTCTGCTGGCTCACGTGGTAGCTGCCGAGCAGGACCCACCCTTTGTGTGGGAGGCGGGGCCCCTCCCCCGCCTGTCCTACATCCACCCGCGCGCCGTGCGCGAACGCCGGACGTGAACGCGGGAGCTCGGCTCCGCGACGCGCAAGGTGACCGAGGCAGGCGCGCCAGGCGATCGCACCGAGGGCCAGCAAGACCCGGGCGCGAGGGAGGAGGTCGATCTCGTCGTCGAGGAAGTGCGCGCAGTTGGCAATCTCGACAGGGAGCGGCGCGTTGCCCGGCGGAGCGCACCGGATCGTGCAGACGACGTACGCATCGCGCAGCTCCAGCCCGTCGCCGCGGGCGACGCTCGTCGGCTGGTTCGCGAGCCCCGCGCGGTGCATCGCGGCGTAGAGGAAGTCGCCCGAGCGATCGCCGGTGAAGATGCGTCCGGTGCGGTTGGCCCCGTGCGCGCCCGGCGCGAGGCCGACGATGACGATGCGCGCCTGCGGGTCCCCGAAGCCGGGCACCGGCTTGCCCCAGTACTCCTGGTCCCGGAAGCGGGCGACCTTCACGCGCGCCACGGTCTCGCGCCAGTCGACGAGCCGCGGGCAGGCGCGGCACGCGACGATCTCCCGGTGGAGCGACGCGATCGAGCGCCTCGGCATGGCGCCGGGAGATTACAGCGATTCCTTCACGATCACGGTCCAGTCGTCGCTCGCGTGGCCGCGGGCGATCCAGCGGTCCATCTCGCTCGCGAGCGCCGGGAGCACGGCGAGCGTGCGGCCGCCGCGCTGGGCCTCGTCCAGCATGAGCCGCGCGTCCTTGCGCGCCATCGACAGCTCCCACGAGGGATGCGCGAAGTCGCCCTCGAGCACGCGCTTCACGCGTGCGGGGATCGACGTGCCCGGGTTGAACGCGTCGAACAGCGTCGCTGCCTCCGCCGCCGGGATCCCGATCGCCTTGGCGAGCGACAGCATCTCGGTCACCCCTGCCGTCATCATCATGAGAAAGAGGTTGCCCATCAGCTTGAACGCCGCCGCGCGCTCGGGCTGCGGACCGAGGTAGACGAGCTTCCCGGTCATCTTCTCCAGCTCCGGCGACAGCCGCTTGAAGAGTGCCTCGTCTCCCGAGGCGAGCATCGTCCCGGTGCTCTCGAGCGCGTTCTGCGGGCCCATGAACACCGGCGCGTGCTGGAAGGCGACCCCGCGCTCGCGCCAGCGCTTCTCGCGAGCCGCGGCGCCCCGCACCGACGTCGTCGAATGGTCCACGATCGCGGTGCTCGCGCTCGTGCCGATGCCGGGCCGCGCGCGCTCGAGCACGTCGTCGACGGCCTGGTCATCCGACAGCGTGAGGTGCACGCGCTCCGCCCCGCGCGCGGCTTCCGCCGGCTCTTCGAAGGCCACCGCGCCGTCGGCCTCGAGCACCCGCGCCTTCGCCGGCGTGCGGTTCCACACGTGCACCGTCTCTCCGCGCCGGCGCAGCGCGCGCACGAACCCCGAACCGAGCAGTCCCGTCCCGAAGAATGCGATCACGAGTCTCTCCTTGCCCAGCGTCGATGCTCCACCAGCAAGCACTTGTCCTGCACGACCTGGATGCCAGCGGCCTCCAGTCGCGCCGCGGCCTCGTCGTTGCGGATGCCGAGCTGGAACCACACGACGTGCGGGTGCTTCGCGAGGATGTCGTCCACGTGCTGGTCGATGTCCTGCGGCCGGCGGAAGACGTCGACCAGGTCGACGTCGCCCGGGATGTCGGCGAGGCGCCGGTACACGGGCTTGCCGAGGATCGTCTTCGCGTCGGGGTAGTACACGGGCACCGGCACGATCTCGACGCCCGCCCCCGCGAGGTACTCGGGCACGTAGAAGGCGGGCTGATCGCGCTGCGCCTCGGTCTTGATCCCGAGCACCGCGACACGTCGCATGCGCTCGAGGATCGCGTCGATCACGGGGTCGCTCATGACGAAGTCGGACCATAACTTGGCCAACGGATCCTGCATCGGGCGATAGTGCTGCGGTCCCATGCGCTTCGATCTGAGCCATCTCGGGACCGTGCTTCGCTGGGGATCGCACTACTCGGGGCTGCCGGTCATCCTGGTCGCGGCGATCGCGCTCGTCGTCTCGTGGCGCATCTTCCGGCGGTCGCTGCGGTTCGTGGTCGAGGTCACGATCGCCGTGGCGCTGCTGCTCGTGGCGACGCACATCGGGTGGATCCACTGGTGAGCGCGATCCGCTAAGCTGCGCGGCACCATGAAGCTACAGGACCTCAAGATCGTCGTGTCCGGCGCCGCGTCGGGCATGGGCCGGCACTTCTCCCTTCGCCTGGTGGAAGCGGGCGCGCAGGTCGCCGCGGGCGACGTCAACGAGGGCGGCCTCGCCGAGACGGCCGCGATAGCCAAGGGCCCCGGCAAGCTGCACACGCGCAAGCTCGACGTCGCGAGCGAGGCCGACGTCGGCGCGTTCGTCGCGTGGGCGCACGACGCGATGGGTGGCCTCAACGCGCTGATCAACAACGCGGGGATCCTGCGCGACGGCCTGCTCGTGAAGAAGGACAAGGAGACGGGCCAGATCAAGACGCTCTCCAAGGAACAGTGGGACGCGGTCATCGGCGTGAACCTCACCGGCGCGACGCTCCTCGCGCGCGACTGCGTCGCCAAGATGGCCGCGACGGGCACGCGGCCCGGCGTCGTCGTCAACATGTCGAGCGTGGCGCGCCACGGCAACCGCGGGCAGAGCAACTACAGCGCGGCGAAGGCTGCGCTCGCGGCGAACACCAAGACGTGGTCCCTCGAGTGGGCCCCCTTCGGCATCCGCTGCGGCGCCATCGCCCCCGGCATGGTCGAGACGCCCATGACGCAGGGCATGAACCAGAAGGCACGCGACGCCCTGGTCGCCGCCATCCCGGTCGGCCGGATCGGCACCCCCGAGGACCTCTGGGTCGCCGTCCGATTCGTGCTGGAGTGCGATTATTTCGACGGACGTACAATCGACGTCGACGGCGGGCTCGGACTCTGAGCCGAACCTGACGCACCCCGCAACCTACATCCGCGCACGGTGCCGCATGATCATGTGCGGGAGAGGCCGCTGCCGCCTGCCAACGGTGACGAGATCGGGCTAGGCTCCTGGCAAAGCAGTGACGGCTGCCGCCAGTGAGTCGGGGTCACCTCTCGCGCCGGGCTACAAGCTCGATCGCTACGAGCTGCTCTGTCCCATCGCCGAGGGTGGGATGGCCAGCGTGTGGGTGGCACGTCAGCGCGGCAAGCACGGGTTCGAGAAGCTCGTCGCCATCAAGACGATTTTGCCGAAATTTGCCGCGGATCCCCGCTTCCACGAGATGTTCCTCGACGAAGCGCGGATCGCGTCACGCATCGAGCACCTGAACGTCGCGCAAATTTTCGACCTCGGCGAGGAGCACGACGTCCTCTACATGGCGATGGAGTACGTCGACGGCGAGGCGCTGTCGAAGCTCAACCGCGCGTGCCAGAAGCGGCAAGTGAAGATCCCGACCGGGGTCGTGCTCCGCGTGCTCGCCGATGCGTGCTCCGGACTGCACGAGGCCCATGAGCTTCGCGACGGCGGCCGACCGCTCGACATCGTCCACCGCGACGTGAGCCCGCACAACGTCCTCGTCACGAGCCGAGGCATCGCGAAGCTCATCGACTTCGGCATCGCCAAGGCGCGCTCGCGCGTGGGGAACGACACCAACTCGGGCGTGCTCAAGGGCAAGATCCAGTACATGGCGCCCGAGCAGGCGCTCGGCCGTCCGGTCGACCGGCGCGCCGACGTGTGGGCCGTCGGGGCCATCCTCTATCACCTGCTGGCGGGCAAGCCGGCCTACGAGGGAGACAACCAGCTCGCGACGCTGCACCTGCTCGGCTCGGGCCGTCCTCCCGTACCGCTCCCCGACGCGGTGCACCCCTCCATCCGCGCCGTCGTCCGCAAGGCGCTCGCGCACGCGCCGGAGAATCGCTACCAGACGGCCAACGAGCTTCGAGACGCCATCGAGGACGCGATGATCGAGGCGATGGTGCCGACCAACACCTCCGACGTGGCGGCGTTCTCGGCGCAGCACCTCGCCGAGCGCGCCGAGAAGCGGCGTGCATCGATCGAGCTCGCACTCTCTGCGGCGGCGGAGCGCGAGCGCGTCGCCGCGCTGCTCAAGCCGGCCGCCGACCGCCCGTCCTCGGGGATGCTCGGGACCGTGGGGACGCCGTCGGGCGTGGTGAACGCGCCGCCGCTGTCGTCGGCGCGGCTTCCGGCGGATTCGACGGCCGCGGAGGCACCCGCTTCCAAGGCAGTGCCCGAGCCCGCAGCCAAGCTGACGCCGCGCGTGTCGACGCCTCCTCCCAACGCCGAGTCGTACGGGACGCTCGGCTCGGCCGCGCTCGACGGCTCGGAGCTCATCCAGCAGCCGCGATCGCGCAAGGGCCTCGTGATGGTGGGCGCGCTCATCACGGTGGCGGCGCTCGTCGCGACGGGCGTCTCGTTCACGATGTTCCGCCCGAAGCCGGAGACGTCGGCGGCGACCATGCCCGAAGCGCCTCCTGCGCCCTCCCCGACCGTGTCGGCGAGCGCCGCTCCGAGCGCCTCGGCATCGGCATCGGCGGCGCCGTCGGCGTCTGCGAAGCCCGCGGCGAGCGCATCGGGCGGCGGGATCCCCACGTTCTCGGCGAGCTCGCTCCCGGCGGCCCATCCTCCGCCTCAGCCTCCTCCGCGGTGGGTCCCCTCTCCCCCGGCGCCAGCGCCGCCCGCGCCACCTCCCAAGCCCAAGCCCAAGACGGTGGACGATGGCTTCTAGATCCTTGCGCGTGCTCCTTCCAGCGTCGCTTCTCTTCGCGATGCTCGCCGTCTCGTCGTCCGCGCTCGCCAGCGAGCCCAGCGCGGCCGACAAGGAGACCGCGCGTGGCCTCATGGCGGAGGGCCGGGCCGACCGCGACAAGAACGACCTCAAGGGCGCGCTCAAGGCATTCGCGGGCGCCGACGCGATCATGCACGTGCCCACGACGGGCCTCGAGCTCGCGCGCGCGCAGGCGGCGGTCGGACAGCTCGTCGAGGCACGCGACACGGCGCTGCGCGTGACGCGCAGCCCGTCGAGCCCGGGAGAGCCGGCTCCGTTCAAGGCGGCGCGCGATGCGGCGTCGGCGCTCAACGATCAGCTCGAGGCGCGCATCCCGTCGCTGACGGTGAACGTCAAGAACGTGCCCTCCGGCATGACCGCGACGCTCACCATCGACGGCGTCGACCTGCCGTCGGAGGTCATCGGCCAGCCGCGCAAGCTCGACCCCGGCCATCACGTGGTCGAGGCGAAGGCCGGGACCGCGTACGGCAAGCAAGAGGTGGACGTCGCCGAGAAGGACTCGAAGGAGGTCTCCATCGAGCTGCCGGCCCAGTCCGTGGCGCCCGCCGCCGGCGGAGCGACCGACACAGGGGCGACCGACACGTCGCAGCAGCAGCCGGAGCAGCCCGCGGAGCCGGAAGGCGGGCGCTCGGGCGGGTCGAAGGTGATGATCTTCGGCGGCTTCGGTCTCGCGGCTGTCGGCGCGATCGCAGGGACGGTGACGGGCCTCATGTCGATGTCGCAGACGAGCAGCATCAAGAACTCGTCGGCGTGCAGCGGCAACGTCTGCAATTCGTCGAAGGACGGCGACATCAGCTCCGCCAAGACGCTCGCCACCGTCTCGACCATCTCCTTCATCGCGGGCGGCGTGGGCTTGACCGTGGGCGTCATCGGCCTCTTCGTCGGCGGCGGCTCGTCGTCGGGCGAGCCCGCGAGCACGGCGCCCGCGCAGACGCCGTCGGACACCCCGGCGTCCGACGAGCAGTCGAGCCGCCTGCACGTCCACGTCACGCCGTGGATCGGCCTCGGCTCGGCGGGCCTCAGCGGCACCTTCTGAGCGTCACTTCACCTCGACGTCGCCCCCGCAGGGAACGTTGACGTTCTGCACGTTGCCCTGACTGCCCACCTTCACGGCATGCCACCCGCAGCGGACGGCAAACGTGCCCGGCGACTCTCCGACCACCTTCTTCTCCACGTAAACGCGATGCCCCGCACGCGACTCGGGCACCGTGATCGTCCCGGTCGTCGCATCCGGCGCAGGCGCCGGCGAGGCCGTCGCGGTCGCGGTCGCGGTCGCGGTCGCGCTCGCGGTCGCCGTCGCGGTCGCGATCACGCTCGCGGTCGCCGTCGCGGTCGCGGTCGCGGTCGCGATCACGCTCGCTGTCCCCGACGGCCGCGCCGGCGGAACATACGCCGTCGGCGCACGCCCATGCGCCCACAGAAGAACCACGGCGCCGACCCCTACGAGTGCACCGACGAGCACCACGAGGGCCACGAGACGCCCCGGCCCGCGCGGCAATGGCGGCGGCTCCGACGGAACGAACATCGGCTGCACCGCCCCCGGCGGCGGCGTCCACGCGACCGGCGCAGGCGCGGGCGTGGGAGGCACGAACGGACCCGGTCGCGGCGTCAGCGGCATCGTCGCCGTCAACACCTGGTGCGACGGAGGAGGCGGAGGCGCGACGAAAGGCGGCGCCGGCGACGCCATGACGGCCATCGGCGCCGGAGGCGTTACGTTTGGCGCAGGCTGCGGTGGCGGCGGAGGAGGCGGGGGCGGAGGCGCGAGCGGCTGCGTCGTCCCCAGGGGCGCCGGGCGCGGCGATGCAGCCGCCGGCGGCGGCGCCGGCGACACGGCGATGCCCATGATCGTCGCCTTGCTCGAAGCGAAAGGGCGCGGAGGCGCCGGCACCGCAACGACCTTGGGGGCCGGCGGCGTGGGCGGCCGTGCCGGCGGGGGCGGTGGCGGCGGAGCCGGAGCTTGAGCCGGAGCCGGAGCGCGATGCTGCACCTCGGAGATCGTGTCGTGCCGCGCGCGGGCCGGCTCCGCCATCATGGTCTTCGCGAACGACAGCGCATTCGGAATCGTCGCATCCGCCGACGAATCCGGAGGCG
>DASVWO010000438.1:0-28206 GCA_036393165.1 Polyangiaceae bacterium
TGACGCTGGCGATCGTGTTCTTCGCGTCGACGACCCGCCGCTCCTTCGCGGGATAGCCCACGAGGACGTCGCCTCCGGGGTGGAAGGACACGACGCTCGGCAGGAGGCGCCGCCCCTGCTCGTCCGGCAGCACGTGGACGCGTCCGGTTCGGACGGACGCGACGACCGTGTTCGTCGTACCGAGGTCGATGCCGACGACCGCCATCGGCCAACGGCTTACCACAACTCAGGTGCGCTCGGCCTCCAGGTCCGCGATAACCTCGCGGAACCAGCCGCGAACGACGCGCGGGAAGGGCCACATCCACCCGTAGTCCGGCCCGACGAAGCGGCGCACGATCTCCGGCTCGAGGGCGCGCGCTGCTCCGAGGGAGCGTACCTCGGCGGTCGCGCGGATGGTCTCGACGTAGGCCTCCCACTCGATGCGGGCGCGCCCCCACGCGAGGCCGAGCGGGAAGATGGGGAGGAGGTAGACGATCGCCATCCAGACGTCGCCCATGCGGCGCCGTTGCCGGAGGTGCACGCGCTCGTGCCGGAGCAGGATGTAGCGCTCGTCGTCGTCCATGCGCTCCCACACGTCGGGCACGTACAGCTTGCCGAAGAGGGCCGTGTGGTACCGCGTGAGGTAATGGCGCTGTCCGCCGAGGGTGATCGCGAAGAGCACCGCGCCGATGGCACGCTGGAGAGCGTCGCCGCGCTTGGGGACGATGGCGAAGCGCGGGAACTCGCGCTGGATGTCCTCCAGAAAGGCCTCGTGGCGGCTCGTCATCGCTCGAGGGCTCGCGGCTCGTCGGTGTCACGGTGCGCCGCGCGTTTGAGCAGACCGTGGGACGAGGCGGAGAAGCCTGCCTCGACGAAGATGGGGGTCAGCGGCGAGCGGCCGGCCTCGGCGCCGTCGACCGACGACACGAGCAGCGCGCGCATCGCGCCCGAGTCGACGAGGGAGCCCAGCGCCGAAGCGAGGTGGCGCGCGAGCGTCGAGCGGCGGGGCTCGTCCTCGGGGAGGAAAGTGAGCAGCGGGTGGTCGCCGCGTCCGAGCCAGCCGAGCAGCAGACCGTCGTGCAGAACGACGAGCGCGCCGGCGGCGCGTTGCGGGCGAGCGTCGGCCCGCGATGCGGGCCACTCGAGCAGCGCGCCGTAAGCGTTGGCCGGGTCGGTCGCGGCCAGAACGATGGGGCGCGCATCTTCGCGGGGCTCGCGCACTCCGCGCAGACGCTCGTCGGCGCCCGGGAGGGTGAACTGGGCGCCACCGCGCCCTTCGACGAAGTAGCCGCGGCGCACGCGGCCGCGATCCTCGAGGGCCTTCAGCACGTCGTACACGGCGCCGAAGCCGCCCGGGATCCCCTCGGCATGCGCCGCCTCGCGCGTCACGATGCCGTAGCGGTCGAGCAGGGCGCCGGCGAGAGCGGTGCGGCGGTCGGTCTCGCCGGGTGCGCTGGACCAGCGAGACGCACGCAGCGACCAGCGCCCCTCGCTGCCGGCGGGACCCGTGCGCGGCGCGCGGGGGTGCCTGGGGTGCGCGCGCCTCTGGGCTTCCTCGGCGACCGCGCGCGATCGGCTGCGAAGCGGCTCGAGCGTGTCGTTCGTCACCTCGCCGGCCCACACCATGCGCCAGAGGACGTCGAGCACGTCGTTCGGGAAGCCGCCCACGGTGCGCGCGATCTCGGCGAAAAAGACCGCGCCACGCCTAGCGAGAAGCTCACGAATCGCGTCGGCCACGGACCCTTCGACCGGCGTCGTCGCGCGCGCGAGAAGCGGTTCGCGATCGGCGAGGTAGAGGGCGACGCGGCCGTCGCTCCCACCGAGGGGTTCGACGCCCGCCCACACGACCTCGCCGGAGGCGCAGAGCGCGTCCAGATCCCACGCGCGGTAGCCTTCGATGCGGGCCGGGAGAATCTCGCTCTCGAGCGCAGACGCCACGAGGGGGCAGCCCTGGAGCTCGGCGACGACGGCGAGCAGCGCGTCCCGCCCGCGCCGCTTGCGCGGGATGCCGTGCCACTCGGGGAGGAAGCGCGCGAGCGCGGTCGGCTCGACCGCCTCGACCGTGCGACGGATGCGCGCCAGCGACCTGCGGCGAATGGCGTCGAGGACCTCGCGGTCGCAGAGCTCGAGGCTCGAGCCCGCCGGGAGGAACGCGCCCTCGAGGAGGCGGTGCTCGCGCACGAGGACGCGCGCCTCGGGCTCGAGCGCCGCCGCGCCGACTCCGAGCCTCGTGGCCGCGTCGGCGAGCACGAACGGTCCGTGCGTGCGCGCGTAGCGTGCGAGGAGATCGCGAAGCGCCGTGGGACTCGGCGCGAGCAGTGCCTCGGGGACGCCTGACGGCAGCTTCACGCCCAGGCCATCGCGAAGCTTCGCGGCGTCCTCCACGGCGGCGAAGCGTGGCTCCCCCGCGATGCGCACGTGGAGAATGCGCCCGGCGCGCACCAGCTCGCGCGTCCACGCCGTCGCCTGCTCCGGCGGATCGCACCTCGCCCGCAGCTCTTCCAGCGACAGGCCGCCCACCGAGAGCAGCAGATCGTGCACGGCGTCGGCGTGCGCCGCAGGTCGGGCGAGTCCCTGGATCCGGCGCACGTGTTCCTCGATCACCTCCTCGTCGAGGAGCTTGCGCAGTTCGGACTCGCCGAGAAGCTCGCGCAGTCGATCGAAGTCGATGGTCAGTGCCTGCGCGCGGCGCTCGGCGAGCGGCGCGTCCGCGTCGTAGATGAAGCTCGCGACGAACGCGAAGAGGATGCTCGCCGCAAAGGGCGACGGCGCGCGTGTGTCGACCGTGGTCACGCGAAGCCTTCGCGCCTCGACGTCCTTCAGCACGCTGACGAGCCCGGGCAGGTCGAACGCGTCGCGCAAGCATTCGCGGTACGTCTCGAGCACGATGGGGAACTCGGGGTGTCGCGACGCCACGGCGAGCAGGTCCCCGGCGCGCTTTCGCTGCGCCCAGAGGGGCGTCCGGGTGCGCGGGTCACGCCGCGGCAGGAGCAGCGCACGCGTCGCACACTCGCGGAAGCGCGCCGCAAAGAGCGCCGTGCCGTCCAGGGCGCGCGTGACGGCCTCCTCGATGGTCGCCGACGACGGGAGGAACAGCTGCACCGGCGGCGGCTCGTCGCACGCCGGGATGCGGAACGCCATGCCGTCGTCGGTGTAGTGGAGGTCGACCTCGACGTACTGCTCGCGCAGCCTCTCCGCGACCGCAATGGCCCACGGCGCGAGAACGCGGGTGCCGAATGGGCACATGACGACGACGCGCCAGTCGCCGACGTCGTCGACGAAGCGCTCGACGACGATGGCCTGGTCGCTCGGGACCTCGCCCGTGGCACGCGTCTGCTCCCCGACGTACGCGAGGAGCGCGTCGGCGGCGCGGCCATCGAGCGCGTTTGCGTCGCGGAGCGCGCCGGCCCGTACCTCGCCCGTCGCGACGTTCCGTACGAGCTCCCCGATGCGCACGCCGAACGCTCGCGTCCGTCCCGGGCGATCCCCGTGCCAGAAGGGCATCTTGCCCGGCTCACCCGCCGCGGGTGTGACGACCACCCGATCGTGCGAGATGCGCTCGGCGCGCCACGAGGAGGCGCCGAGGAGGAACACCTCGCCCTCGCGCAGTTCGAACACCATCTCCTCGTCGAGCTCTCCGACGCGCCGCGCCTTCTCGCCTTCGCCGACGGCGGTGAAGACCCCGTAGAGACCCCGGTCGGGAATGGTCCCGGGGTTGGTCACGGCGAGCCTGTGGCTGCCGGCACGTGCCTCCACGCGTCCGCGCGCGCGGTCCCACGTGATGCGGGGTCGAAGCTCCGAGAAATCGTCCGACGGGTAGCGTCCGCTGAGCATGTCGAGCACGCTCTCGAACGCGTCGCGCGATAGATCGGCGTAGGGCGCGGCGCGGCGCACGCGGTCGAAGAGATCGTCCACCGAGAGCGTCTCGACCGACGTCATCGCGACGATCTGTTGCGCCAGCACGTCGAGCGCATTGCGCGGGTAGAAGGTCTCTTCGACCTCGCCGGCCCGCATGCTCGACGCGGCCGCCGCGCACGCGACGAGATCCTGCCGGTGCTTGGGCAGGAGCACGCCGTTCGGCACGCCGCCGACTCCGTGGCACGCGCGGCCGATGCGCTGGAGACCCGACGCGACGCTGAGCGGCGCCTCGAGCTGCACCACGAGATCGACGTCGCCCATGTCGATTCCGAGCTCGAGCGACGACGTGGCGACGATGGCGCGCAGCTCCCCGCGCTTCAGGCGCGCCTCGAGGGAGGCGCGCTTCTCGCGCGCGAGCGAGCCGTGGTGCGCGAGGGCCGTCTCTTCGCCGGTGAGGTCGTTCACCGCGGTGGCGATGCGCTCGGCGATGCGCCGGCTGTTGACGAACACGATGGTCGAACGGTGCGCGCGCACGAGGTCTGCGATGCGTGCGTGAAGGCCGGGCCATGCGCTGGTGCGCAGCGATCCCTCCCGTTCCTCTGCGTCGGCTCGCGGCTCCTCGACCTGGGGCGCGGGCACCGACTCCACCACGAGCTGAAGCGTCTTGCGCGCTCCCGCGTCCACGATGGTGACCGGACGCGGCGTGTGTCCCTCGAATCCACCGAGGAGCCGCGCGACCTCGTCGAGCGGACGCTGCGTCGCGCTCAGGCCGATGCGCTGCAGGCGCGGCGCCTCTCGCGGGCGGAGGGCCTCGAGTCGCTCGAGCGACAGCGCGAGGTGCACGCCGCGCTTGGTCGGCACCATGGCGTGGATCTCGTCGGTGATCACGGCCTCGACGGTGGCGAGCGTCTCGCGCGCGGCAGACGTGAGCATCAGGTACAGCGACTCGGGCGTCGTGATGAGGATGTCGGCCGGCCGCCGCGCCATCTTCGCGCGATCGCTCGCTGGGGTGTCGCCCGTGCGCACTGCGATGGTGGGCGCCTGCATGGGGACGCCGGCGTCGCTCGCCGCCGCGACGATGCCTTCGATGGGAGCGCGCAGGTTGCGCTCGACGTCCACCGCGAGCGCCTTGAGCGGCGACACGTAGAGCACTCGCGTGCGCTCGCGCTTCGGCGGCGTGGGATCGCGCAGGAGCCGATCGATGGCGACGAGGAACGCCGCCAGCGTCTTGCCCGACCCGGTGGGAGCGAGCAGGAGCGTCGATTCGCCGCGGGCCACCGGAGGCCAGCCGAGCTGCTGCGCGCGCGTCGGCTCGCCCAGAGCCGACCCGAACCACGCGGCCACCGAGGGAAGGAACGAGGCGAGCGACGCCACGACCTGAAGGACTATAGCCGGCGCGGGATCGCGTGCATGGCGTGCGCGTGCACCGGGAGCCGCTCCAGCGCGCACCAGGGGAGCTGCCTGGAGCATGCGCTCTTCACGGCGGGCGCGTCGTCCGGTGGACGCCACAGGGCGTATGCGTCGCGCGCGGCGGTCACCACGTCGGTAGAAGCGCCGAGGCGATCGAGCGCGAGCGCCTGCACCCGCAGTGCGTCGGCGTCCCGTGGAGCGAGAGCGAGGGCGTGCCGTGCGGCTTCCAGCGCGTCGGCCGACTGGTCGGCGCTTCCGTAGGCGACCGCCAGGTGGGACCACAGCTTGTCGTCGAGCGGCGCGGCGAGCGCCGCTTCTCGGAGCGGCACCGCCGCTTCCTTCCAGCGCCAGATGCCTCCGAGCGCCTCCGCCCGTGCGTGGTCGACGGACGGCTCCCCGGGCGCGAGCGACTCGACCTGATCCAGCAACCCCAGGGCCTCGTCGGTGCGACCCTCGCGAATGGCCATCTCGGCCATCGTCTGCAGGATCATGGCGCGGATGCGGTCGCTGCCGTCCGAGAGCGCGAGCGCGCGCTCGAGGATCGGCCTCGCGGTGTCCACCTCCTCCTGTTGCGCGTGCAGCAGGGCGAGCCCCTCGTCGTAGAGGCGGCGCCACGCCGGCATCGTCGACGACGCAGCCGGCGAGCCCGTGCCGATCCACACCTCGCTCGTCGCCAGATCGGTCACGGGCTCGCTCGCGCAGCCGTCGATCCACGCGTCGGTGCGCGCGTGCACCTCGCGCGTGAAGGCCGTCCCGCGCGGCGTCCGGCTCTCGGCGCACACCGCGCGCGCGAGGGCGAGGTTGCGCGCGCGGTGCCTCAGGCGCGCCGTCACCCGCAGCGGCAGCTGGCGCGCGTCGAGTCGCGCGGGGACGTCGAAGCGGAAGCGCGCGAGCTCGGCGTCTCGCGGCGCGATCGTGTGGTCGAACACCGGCGCCCGGAAGCGATTCGTCTCGCGCAGCAGCAGCGGCGTCCCATGCTCGTCTGCCTGCACGACGCGCAGCTCGTGCGCCGAGCGATCCTCGCCCGTGGCCTCCTGCGTCCCGCCGGCCTCGGCGAGCAGTCGCCCCCCCGCATCGTGGACGACGATCTCCACCCAGGTGTCCTGTGCGTCGAGCACGCCCCCGGGGAAGCGATGTCCTGCGTGCTCGTTGCGGACCACGACGTCGAGCGTGACGGATTCTCCGGCTGCGACGGGTGCTCCGTCGGCCGGCATCGTGCGCGTTCCCGAAGCATCTCTCGCCGTGGCCACGTCGATGCTCGCCGCGCCGCGGAGCATGGCCTGGACGGCTTCGAGCTGGACCGCGTCGTCGCGCATCGCCGGCAGCCACGTGTTGCCGCCCGCGAAGCGGTGCGACCGGATCATCCCGTCCTTCGCCGCGGCATCGCCGAGCGCGGCTCGCTCGAGCGGCATGTGGCAGGTGCGGCATTCGGCCTCGTCCACAGGCTCGTCGATGCGCGCGGCAGCGCTGCCCGCGTACACCGATCGCTCCCATGCTCCCAGCTCGTCCTGTCCCGTGAGGTGCGCCGTGTTGGCCGTCGCCGGCGAGAGGAAGGACCGGTGGCAGCTGCCACAGAGCTGCGCAGTCCGGAGCGGCGCGAGCGCCATGCGCGCCTTGTGCGCACGCAGGCTCTCGTCGTCGCCGTCGCGAGGAATCGGGATGGGGGACGTGTCCAGCACCCAGCTCCCGTTGCCGTCCGGGCGCGTGGTCTCGATGCCGTGGCACACGCGGCAGGTGATGCCTCCGTGGGCCCGCGAATCGTCGGGGCCGACTTCGCCGCTCATGGCGCCATCGACGAGCAGCGCCACGTCGTGGCACCCGCCGCAGAAGCGGCTCTTGTCCTTGTCGGCCTCGCCACGGAATCGGTCGATGACGACGCGGTAGATGGGATTGTTGAAGCTCCCGAAGGCGTGCGCGCTCGACCTCCACTGCGCCGCGGCGTCGGCATGGCATCCCGCGCAGCTCTCCGTCTCCGTCAGCGTCTTGCCGTCGACGTGCCCATCGGTCTCGGCCTCGGACGGGGCGAACGCCTGCGAGGGCGCGGGCAAGGTCGCCTTCGTGGTCCTGGTCGAGCTCTCAGCCGGGGTGGTGATCGGCGTCGACGTCGCCGGCGGGTCAGCCGCTCCCGAGCACGCAGCGACAGCCGCAGCCGCAGCGAGCACCCCGAGCACGATCGCGAAGGTCGGCGCGCGCATCGCTCACTTCTTCTTTCGTCGCAGCCGCGCGCCCGCAACCGCCACCAGCGCCGCAATCGCGCTCGCCGATGTCGTGTCGCCCGCGGCCATCGCGCAACCCGCGCATCCCCCCGAAGGCGGCGCCGTCGCAGGCATCGCCGCCGGCATCGCGTCGGTCGCCACGCCGTCGCCGCCGTCGAGCGACGGATGCGGAACCGTCGTCGCGTCGCCCATGTCCGTCCACCCCGCGTCCACGATGCCGCTCGTGGCCGCCGGGATGGAGAGCAGCGGCGTGGGCCCACCCGTGGAGAGCATGCTCTCGGGCGGCACCACGCCGCGCACGAACGACGCGAGCGTCACGCTCCCAGCGCGCGGCAGGAAGCCGATCTTCGTCGCCGCCTTCGTCGCGCTCTCACCTCCGTTCGGCGGGCCGCCCCAGATGCCGCGCTGCGGGTGGGCGCAGGCGATCGGCCCCGTCCAGGGGTGGCGAATCACGTACCGCGCCTGGAAGTTGTTCATCGCGTCCGGCCGCGCGCCTTGCTCGAGCTTCCCGCCGCTCTGCACGAACTCGCGCCCGCCGACGATGGGCGCAGCGGCCCGGAAGAACAGGTCGTCGCCCAGCGCGTCCTTCGCGTAGCGCGCGTGCAGCCGCGTGATGACGAACCCGCCCTTCGCCTGCATGACGTCCGCCCCGAGCGCCGCCTCGTCCGCCGGTGTCAGAGGTGGAACGGGGCACGGGTCGCACGAGTTGCTCATCCACGAGTACTCGGTGACGACGGCGCGCGGATGCTTGGCGAGCGTCTGGTCGAAGAGCGTCGTGTAGAACGCGCCGAACTCGCGCCGCGTCGCGTCCGACACGTCGATGTTCGTCGGGATCGCGACGTTGTCGTAGTTGGCCACCTCGTAGCGTTGCCCGGGCGCGAGGATCGTCACGACGAGGTCCTGCGTCCCGCCCGAGTTGATGAGCCCCAGGCGGATGGGCAGGTTGAACGACTCCGAGTCGTAGTGGAACCGCAGCGGCGAGAGCACCGCCCTCTCCGGTCCGCCGCCGACGCGCTCGAACCGCACCTTGCTCACGTCGACCTTGGCGACGAAGAACTTCATCCCCATCTCGACGTAGGGGCGCAGGTACGGCGCGGCGCCGTCGGGGATCTTGTACCCGTTGGTGTGCAGCCACGCGTCGAGCGCGGACGCGTCGGTCGCGCTGAGGATCACGATGTCGTACTCGCCGACGGCGAACTGCGCCTCCACCCTGACCGCTCCCTCTTTTCGTGCCGCGGAGGCGGGCGCGGCGAATCCGGCGCCCATGCCTGCGCCGCGGAGCCCCAGGCCGCCGAAGGCGTCCATCGGCCTCGGGCAGGGGTCCTGCTCCCAGTACTCGACGAGGCGCGGTGCGGTGAGCTGGTCGACGCGGTCGAAGACGTCCTTGTTCAGCGTCTTGACGTTCTCCTTCTGCAGCACGACCGGGACCGGCACGACCATCGCGAAGTCCTGCGGCGGCCCCTGGTAGTCGTTCTGCATCGAGAGCACGGTGCGCGTGCCCTCGCGCATGAGGACGACCTGCGTCGCGTCGTTCGAGAGACGCGCGTCGGCTCCGCTCACGTAGAAGCCGCAGAACGCTCGCGCGTCACCCGCCGGCGACAGCGCCGCGATCCCGGCGCCCGCCAGAAGCCCCGCCACCTTCCACCATCGCCTCGTCATGAGAAACTCCCTGCGTTGCCGCGATCAGTCGCGGCGCTTGCGTGTCATCACCAGGAACCCGAGGGCGAAGAGACCCGCGGTCGCGTAGTCCTCCGCTCCGGGCGCGGTCGAGCATCCGGCGCAGCCACCGGTCGGCGGGATGCGCGGGGGTCCGGCGGGCGTGCCCTTCGACAGCGTCGCGCCGTCCGGCAGCGAGCCCTTCACGAGCGACGCCACGTCCACGTCGCGCGCGGCGAAGGCAAGATCCATGGCCGCCACCGGGCTCGCGTCGTGGCCGTCAGGCGGCCCGCCCCACACATTCCACTGCGGGTGCTCGCAGGCGACCGGCCCGGTCCACTTGTGCCGGATCACGTATCGCGCCTGGAAGTCGTTGCCCCCGCTGTCCTGCGCGGTCGTGCCCATGCCCTCCCGACCGCCCGTGATGGGGCGCGCCGGGCGGAAGTGCAGGTCGTCACCCAGCGTCTCGCGCCCGTAGCGAGCGTGCAGGCGCGTGATGACGAAGCCGCCGCCCTGCGAGTCATCCGGCAGCACGTCGGCGCCCAGCGTGGCGAGCTCCTGATCGTCGAGCGGCGGCGTGGGGCACGGGTCGCAGCTCGTCGCCTCCCACGCGTACTCGGTCACGACGGCGCGCGGATCGTCGCCCACCACCTTGTCGTAGAGCGACGCGTAGAACGCGCCGAACTGCCGCCGCACCCCGTCGGTCACCTCGAGGTTCGTCGGCATCGCGACGTTGTCGTAGTTGGACACCTCGTAGCGCCCGCTGCGCGATAGGATGATCGTGACCAGATCCTGCTTGCCGCCCGAGTTGATGAGCCCGAGGCGAACGGGCAGGAAGAAGTCCTCCGTGTCGTAGTGGAACCGCAGCGGAGACAGGACTGCCCGCTCGGGCCCCTTGCCGATGCGCTCGAACTTCACCTTCGTCACGTTCACCTTCGCGACGAAGAACTTCATGCCCATCTGGACATACGGGCGAAGGTAGGGTTCCGCGCCGCTCGGGATCTTGTACCGATTCTCGTGCAGCCACGCGTCCAGGCCCGCGGAATCACTGGCGCTGAGGACCACCACGTCGTACTCGCCCACGGCGAAGCGGGCCTCGATCTTCACGTGGTGCTTCTCGGCCGATTGTTCCTCGTCGGCCATGCCGGTCGGCGCCGCCATGGGCGCCAGCGCCACGGATTCCTCGGGGTAGACGCGCTGCATGCACGGGTCCTGCTCCCAGTACTCGACGAGACGCGGGGCCGTGAGCCGGTCGACCTTGTCGAAGATGTCCCGCGGGATCACTTTGACGTTCGACTCGCGCAGGACCACCGGCACGGGCACGACCATGGCGAAGTCCTCAGGCGGTCCGGCGTACGTGTTGCGCATCGACAGCACCGTTCGCTCGCCGTCGCGCATCATGACGACGAGCGTCGCGTCGTTGGTGAGCGTCGCGTCGGCGCCGCTCACGTAGAAGCCGCAGAACGCGTGGGCGTCGTGCGCGGGCGCGGCGATGGCGACCGCGGCGGTCGCGGCGGCAGCGAGGATCAATCCGATCTTCATGGGGGCCTTCCTTCCTCCTGAGCTCCCAACGCGCCTCCGGGGGCGCCCCTTACAGCCCCTGGTACGAACGGGTTTCGCGATTCGGTCTGCCCCGCGTTACGTTTCCCAGCGCGCCATGCCCGCGGCCGACCCGTTCGAGTTCTCCGACGAGCAGAAGGAGAGCTTCCGTGCGCTCGCCACGTCGATGAGCTTCCTCGGCGCCTGCACGATGATCCTCGGCGGGCTCGCGGCCGTGTTCGCCCTCGGGGCGATCTACGAGAGCCTGGTGCCCAACGGGATCTTCGCGGGCGCGTACGCCGTGATCCTGCTGCTCATGGCGTCCTGGATGCTCTCGGCGGGCCGGTCCCTGTCGGCGATGATGCGCACCCGGGGGCGCGACATTCAGTACCTGATGGAGGCGGTGACCCAGCTGCGCCGGCTCTTCGGCATGACCCTGGTGCTGCTCATGATCGGGATGCTCGGGACCGTCGCGATGGTGGCATGGTGTGCGCTTGGCGGGGGTGCCGGCCGCTGCTTCGGCATGTTCGGCTGACGCGCCTCAGGCGACGAGCCAGCCCCAGCGCATCGCCTCGCGCACCGCATCCCCGCGAGACTTCACGCGAAGCTTCTCGTAGATCGACCGCTCGCACGCCTGCACTCCATCGGGCGTCATCTCCAGCATCCTCGCCGCCTGCGCGTGGGAGTACCCACGGGCCAGCCAGTCGAGCACCTGTCCTTCCACCTCGGTGAGCATGGCGTTCGTCCCCTCGCTCATGGGCATACGGACGTGGGCAGAAACGGTTTCCGGAGGCGGAGGTGGATCCGCAAGCCGCCGAGGTCCGTCCCCAAGGCAATGAAGCGACGTCGCAAAGCGATGAAGCGCGTTCGCAAGGCGGCCAAGGCACACCGCAAGGCGCTACAAGCACATCGCGAAGCGGTCGAAGGACATCGCTAGCGGTCACCATCGACCGCCTGAAGGACGCGATTGAGCGCGGAGCGGACCCGATCGAACGCCTTGGCGACACGCTCCAGCGCTTCGTGTGGCATGAGTGAGCCGTGGGCAAGGAGACGCAGCCCGAGCGCGAGGGGCGCAGCGAGTCGGAGACGCGCGAGGAGCCGTCAATCCGCTGCGTCGCCTGCGGCCATGCCTTGACGCGGACGCGCGCGCGCATCGACGTAGAGGGCAAGCACGTGCACACCTTCGTGAACCCGGCCGGATTCGAGTACACGATCCGCTGCTTCGGCGAGGCGCCCGGCTGCGCGGCTGCGGGGGAAGAGTCGACTTTCTGGAGCTGGTTCCGCGGCTTCGCGTGGCGCATGGCCCTTTGCGGCGGATGCAGCGCCCACGTCGGATGGTCGTTCCGCAACGAAGCGAGCGTCTTCTGGGGCCTCGTGGCCGACCGGATCACCGACTAGCGCGTCTCGGTCTGCCCGAGCACGTCACCCTCGGCGACGCCGCGGCCCATCGCCCACTCGCTGCCCTTCATGGCGCGCTTGCCCTCGGGCTGTACCGACGCGAGCTCCAGCGTGCCCTCGCCGCACGCGACGAGGACGCGGCTCTTGTCGGCGAGGATGACGGTGCCGGCCGGAGCCTCCGCGCGCGCGCCCTCGAGCACCCGCGTCGCGTGCACCTTGAGCGTCTTGCCGCGTGCCGTCGTGTGAGCACCCGGCCACGGAGACATGCCGCGCACGTGGTCGTGGACCTGGCGCGCCGTCTTGCTCCAGTCGATGCGGCCGTGCGCCTTGTCGAGCACGGGCGCCATCGTGGCGTTCGCGTGGTCCTGCGGCTCCAACGTCAGTCCGCCTGCGAGGTATCGCGGGAGCCACTCGCGCACGGCATCGGCACCGATGCGCGCGAGCCGCTCGCCCACCTCGCCCGCCGTCTCGTCAGGACCGATGGGCGTCGTCATGCGCGCGAAGGTCGGGCCCGTGTCCATCCCCTCGTCGAGCTTCATCAGCGTCACGCCCGACTCGGTCTCTCCATTCACGACGGCCCACGTGATCGGCGCCGCTCCCCGGTACTTCGGGAGGAGCGAAGCGTGCACGTTGACGCACCCGAGGCGCGGCCCCTCGAGCACGTCCTTCGGCAGGATGCGCCCGTAGGCGACGACGAGCGCCACGTCGGCGTTCTGCTCGCGCACCCAAGCGCCGAACTCGCCGGTGCGCAGCTTGGTCGGCTGCACCACGGGCAGGCCGCGCTCGAGCGCGCGCACCTTCACGGCGGGTGGCGTGAGCGTCAGCCCGCGCCCGGCCGGCTTGTCCGGCTGGCACACGACGCCCACCACCTGCGCGATCTCGCTCAGCGCATCGAGCGACGGCACCGCGAACGCCGGCGAGCCGAAGAAGAGGGCTCGCATGCGTCGCTCACGGCATCGGCGCGACCGTGACCTGCACGCGCGGCTGGCTCACCTCGTGGTCCACGCCCTCGAAGACGCCGGTGAGCGGCGTGATGACCCGCAGGATGTACGACCCCTTCGGCAGCGGACCTGCCGGCTCCTTCGGGTAGCCGTGGCCCGGGATGGCGCCCCTGGCGCGGTCCTTCCCGGCCCACTTGTACTTCACGGCGTTCCACTGGAGCTTCAGCGTCGCGGTGCCCTGGGTGGCGAGCGTCACGCGCGCCACCTGCTGCGCGGGCACCGGCGCGTTCGCCACCTCGGGAGGCAGCGAGGGCTCGGTCCCCTTGGGCTTGTCCACGCGCGTGCCCTTGAGCGTGTACACCTCGAAATCGAAGCGCGGCTCGGGATCGACCACGAAGTCGAGCGCGAGGTCCTTCGGGCTCTTGTTCTTGTAGGTCACCGTGATGCCGGCCGTGGACCCCCCGGCGATGCGCGGCGAGTCGGGCACCACCTTGATCTCGAGCTTGTCCTTCAGGTCGTTCTGCGCGTTGGGATTCGGGTTCTGGACCTCGCACTCGGCCTGCGACAGGACGCTTGCGAGGTCGGGCACTTCGAATCCTCCGCACGGCGTGGACTTCTTGCCGTTCGCGTCGTCGCCTCCGCCACCACCCTTGCCACCGCCGCCGCTCGCGGGCGTCGAATCGTTCTTCGCCGGGAGCTGATCGGCGGCAGCCGACGCGCCGCCGCCATCGTCGCCGGAGGCGCTCGTGTCGTCCGACGCGTTCTCGGGATTGTCGGCGTCCTTCTTGGCGCCGCCGCATGCAGCGGCCGCGAGGAGCAAGGCGAAGGGGAGTGCAGCTAGGGCTCTCATCGGCCCCGACGATATCACCGTGCGTCGGCGGGATGCACGCAAGCCTCCCATTCCTTGGTGCTCTTGGCTCCCGTGGCGCAGGAAACTTCGGCCCGAGTCACAGCGTCGCAGTGGTCGTCGACGGCGCGAAAGCTCGGCTCCGCCCGCTTGAGCCCCCGCTCGACCTCGCGCACCGCCGCCTGCTGTGCCGCCGACATCCCGGCTGCCCCGGGCGTCTCTTTCACCGCGAGGTCCAGGTAGTGGTCCTCCATCTCCTTGCAGTCCTCCGGGTTCGCATGCCCGCGGCACCCGAGGAGGAGGAGAGCAAACAGCACGATCACAAGATCAGAAGATCTGGGGTGTAGACCACCAAAAGCACCTTCTGATCTTCTGATCTTCTTGTTCATTCACTTGCCGGGGTAGAACGGAGCGACGGCAAGCGCCAGCTGCATCGCGAGGAGCCGGTTGCCCTTCACCCTCACGTTGCCGTCGGCCAGGGCGTCCTCGGGTCCGAGCTCGCCGCGGAGCACGCGCTCGACGGTCGCGAGGTCCGCTTCGATCACCGTGTCGGCGTCCTCCGGGTCGATCGCCTTCTTCGCAGCCGCCCCGAAGCCGAAGACGATGCCGAGCCGCTCGCCGCGCTCGTCCACCAGCGCCAGCTCGATCCGGCCGCTCGCCATGGCGACGCGCTTGAGGACCCGCGGATCGCTCATCGTCGCGACGCCGCCCACCGGTCCGAACTTCGGCAGCAGGCGCTTCTCTCCGGTCGCGTCATCGAGGAACCGCTCGACGGCGCGTGCCGTCGTCCACATCCACAGCGCCGGAGCGACTCCCGGCTCGTCGCCCTCGCTCACTGTCATTCGCGCCCCGCGCACGCGCACCGTCCAGCTCCCCTCGTCCTCGATACGCAAGGCCACGGCGAACGCGTCGGCGGGCGCGTCCGCCGGCACCATCTTGGCGTGGAGCGCAGGGACGATCTCGGTGACCAGCACAGTTGCGGTCGTCCCGGCGGGGATCTCGATGGGAAGCATGGCGCCGGATGGTACATTCCGCCGCATGGCGCGCACGATGAACTTCAACGCCGGCCCGGCGACGCTTCCCCTCCCTGCGCTCGAGCGCGCGCGCGACGAGCTGATCGACTTCGCCGGAAGCGGCATGAGCGTCATGGAGCATTCGCACCGGGGCAAGGAGTACGAGGCGGTGCACGACGAAGCGCTCTCGCTGATCCGCGAGCTGCTCGCCGTTCCGGCGTCGCACGAGATCCTGCTGCTGCAGGGCGGCGCATCGATGCAGTTCGCCCTCGTTCCCATGAGCTTCCTGCCGGCGGGCGGCTCGGCGGACTACATCGTGACGGGCGCGTGGAGCGCCAAGGGCGAGAGCGAGGCGCGCAAGTGGGCAGGCGTCGCGGGCGCCCGTGTCAGCGTCGCCGCGTCGACGAACGACTGCGTCTACACGCGCGCGGTGCGGCCCGAGGAGGCGAAGCTCGATCCCGCGGCGGCCTACGTGCACTGGACGAGCAACGAGACCATCCACGGCGTGCAATACCTGGACGTCCCGCGCTTCGGCGACCGCCCGCAGGTATGCGACATGTCGAGCGACTTCCTCTGGCGCAAGTTCGACGTCGCGCCCTTCGCGATGATCTACGGCGGCGCGCAGAAGAACATCGGTCCGAGCGGCGTCACCGTGGTCGTCGCCGACAAGTCGTTCATCGAGCAAGGGCGCAAGGACCTGCCCTCGATCCTGCAGTACCGCGCGCATGCCGAGGCGCGGTCGCTCCTCAACACGC
This sequence comes from Polyangiaceae bacterium, assembly GCA_036393165.1. Classification (GTDB taxonomy): domain Bacteria; phylum Myxococcota_A; class Polyangia; order Polyangiales; family Polyangiaceae; genus Palsa-1150. The sequence goes on from DASVWO010000438.1 coordinate 15,613, forward strand.
CGCCGACGTTCGGCGTGTATCTGGTGCGCAACGTCCTCGCGTGGCTGAAGGGCATCGGCGGTCTCGAGGCCATCGAGCGCCGCAATCGCGAGAAGGCCGCGGCGCTCTACGCCGCTATCGACGCCGACTCGGGTTTCTACCGTTGCCCCGTCGAGAAGGGCAGCCGCTCGGTGATGAACGTGGTCTTCCGCCTGCCGAGCGAGGACCTCGAGAAGCGCTTCGTCGACGAGGCGAGGACGCAGAACATGGTGGGCCTCAAGGGCCATCGCAGCGTCGGCGGCATCCGCGTGTCGCTCTACAACGCCGTGGAGCCCGCCTGGGTCGCAGCGCTCGCCGGCTTCATGAAGGATTTCCGCAAGCGGAACGGCTAGCCTGCGCCGACCGTGATCGACATCTACGATCCCGACGTCTACGTGCGCGGCGTCCCCCACGATGCATTTCGCCGGTTGCGCGCCGAGGCCCCGGTCCACTTCCACCCCGAGCCGGGCGGCCCCGGCTTCTGGGCGGTGACGAAGCACGCGGACGTCGTCACCGTCAGCCGCGACCCGGGGCGTTTCTCGTCGCACCGCGGCGGGACCAATATCCAGGACTATCCCCCCGAGAACCTGTCCACGATCCAGCTCTTGATGCTGAACATGGACCCGCCGCAGCACAACAAGTTCCGGCGTCTGGTCAGCACGGGATTCACGCCGCGCATGGTCGCCCAGCTGGAGCCGCGCATCCGCGACGCGACGCGCATCATCCTCGACGCCGTCGCTCCGAGGGGCGAGTGCGACTTCGTGCGAAGCATCGCCGCCGAGCTGCCGCTGGTCGTGATCGCCGAGCTGATGGGCGTTCCGCAGGAGGACCGGCACCGGCTCTTCGAACTCTCCAATCGTCTCATCGGGTTCGACGATCCAGAGTTCCAGAGGACCATCGAGGACGCGCAGCAGGCGGCGATGGAGATGTGGATGTACGCGAACCAGCTCGCCGTCGCTCGCAAAGGCAACAGGGGAGACGACCTGGTGAGTGTCCTCATGTCGGCGCAGGTCGACGGCGAGGCGCTGACCGAGATGGAGTTCGACTCCTTCTTCCTCTTGCTCGCCGTGGCAGGCAACGAGACGACCCGCACGCTGATCTCCGGCGGCCTGCTCGCGCTCATCGAGCACCCCGAGCAGCGCGCGCGCCTGATGGCCGACCCGTCGCTTCTGCCGAGCGCGGTGGAGGAGATGCTCCGGTGGGTGACGCCCGTCCTTCACTTTCGGCGAACCGCGACGCGCGACACCGAGCTCCGCGGCGTTCCCATCAAGGAGAACGACAAGGTGGTGATGTTCTACGCGTCGGCGAATCGCGACGAGGACGTCTTCACGAATCCCGACGCGTTCGACATCGGGCGCACGCCGAACGAGCATCTCGCCTTCGGGGTGGGGCAGCACGTGTGCATCGGCAACAGCCTGGCGCGCCTCGAGATCCGCATCATGTTCGAGGAGCTGCTCCGGCGCATGCCGGACATCGAGCTCGCCGGTCCGGTGCGCCGCCTGCGATCGAACTTCGTCAACGGGTTGAAGTCGATCCCGGTGCGGTTCACGCCCGAGAGACGCTGACGTCCTCAGCTCGGCGAATCGAGCTGAGCACGGCGCCGTGAGAGGAGAGCGCGCTCGCGTGCGTTGTCGGTGCGCGCGATCGCGGCGTCGTACGCCTCGCGCGCCTCGGCGCCCCGTCCGAGGCGCCGCAGCAGGTCGGCACGAACGGCGTGAAAGAGGTGGTACGCGTCGAGGCCGAGGGCATCGACGGCGGCCAGCGCGGCCGACGGCCCGTCGACTTCGGCGAGGGCGACGGCGCGATGCAAGCTCGCGACGGGGCTCGGCGCGATCGCGAGCAGGTGATCGTAGATCTGGACGATCTGTCGCCAGTCGGTCGTCGCCGTGCTCGGGGCATCGCTGTGCACGGCCTGGATCGCCGCCTGGAGCTGGTAGGGGCCCGGCCGAGCGATCCGGAGGCACTCGCGCAGGAGCTGCTCGCCCTCCACGATGAGCGCGCGATCCCAGCGCGTCCGGTCCTGATCCGCGAGGAGCACCATCTCGCCGTCGTCGCCAGTGCGTGCGGCGCGCCGAGCGTCGATGAGGAGCATCAGCGCCAGCAGCCCGAGGACCTCCGGCTCCCTGGGCAATAGCTGGAGGAGTAGACGCCCGAGGCGGATGGCCTCCGCGCAGAGATCCTCGCGCACGAGCCGGTCGCCCGCGCTCGCCGTGTAACCCTCGTTGAAGACGAGGTAGACCGTGGCGAGCACGCCACGCAGGCGCCCGGGCAACTCGTGCTCGTCGGGAATGCGAAACGGGATGTGGGCGTCGCGGATCTTGCTTTTCGCGCGCACGAGGCGCTGCGCCATCGTGGCCTCGGGCACGAGGAAGGCGCGCGCGATCTCCGCAGTGGTCAGGCCCCCGAGCAGTCGTAGCGTGAGTGCCACCTGCGCCGGCAGGGCCAGCGCAGGGTGGCAGCACGTGAAGAGGAGGCGCAGCGTGTCGTCGTTCATCGGGGTGTCCGGCAGCGGTTCGTCGCTGGCTTGCATCAGCATCGCTTGACGATGGCGATCGCCCCGCGACGACTCGCGGCGCAGCCGGTCGATCGCGCGGTTCTTGGCGGTCGTGATGATCCAGCCCACGGGGCTCGGCGGCATTCCGTTCGCCGGCCAGTGCCGGATGGCCGCGGTGAAGGCGTCCTGGACGGCCTCCTCGGCGATGTCGATGTCGCCGAAGACACGCACGAGCACCGTGACGGCGCGCCCGTATTCGTCGCGAAAGACGCGCTCGACGTCGCCCTGCGTGATCACCGCGGCACCGGGCATTCGCTAGGGGCCCTCCGCCACGAACGGCCGCACCTCGATGGGCAGCGTCGTGGCGCGAGCCAGCTTGCGTCCCCACTCGAGAGCGGCATCGAGATCGGGTGCGCGGACGATGCAGAGGCCGCCCAGGTGCTCCTTGCCTTCGACGTACGGGCCGTCGGTGAGGAGCACCTCACCCTTGTCCACGCGCACGACCGTCGCGCTGGTCGGCGCGCAGAGCCCGTTGGAGAAGACCCACGCGCCGGCCCGGGCCATCTCCTCCCTCACCGCGGTGACGTCGCGCATGATGGCCTCGAGCTTCGCCGGCGGAGGAGGAGCGCCGTCGGGCTGGTAGATGCTGAGCAGATAGGTGTTCATGGTCTCGCTTCGCTGTCTGAGGTCGTCCGGCACCGTGCCGACCGCCATTTCGCCCTCTAGACGAACGGGCTTCCGGCGCGATCGACACCCGGCCGCACATTCTTACTTACGGCCCCGTCGCCGAGGCGAGCCACGCGGCGACGGGGAAGAAACAGGCCACGAACGCGGCGGTGCCGAGGTAGGGCATGGTCGTGCTGCCGGCGAAGAGGGCCGTGCCCACGAGCGGCCCCGCCATGCCCCCGAGGTCCCCGCAGAGCTGCAGGACGCCTGCGCCGGTCCCGCGACGCTCTCGCGGCACGATCTCGCCCACGATGACCAGGAGCGAGGGGCCGAGACAGGCGCCGCCGAGGCCCACGAGGACCAGCCCCACGGCGATCCCGGGTACGCCGGTCGAGATGCCGACCAGGACGAGCCCCGGTGTGAGAAATGCGATGGCCGCCGTCGCCACGTGCGCGTGAGCTCGGAAGCGATCGCCGATGCGACCGGCGAGCGGCGTCGCTGCCGCATCCGCCACCGTCATGACCCCCATGAGCAGTCCCGACGTGCCCTGGTCGTTCATCCCGAGCACCGAGATGTGCCGGTGGTGGACGAGGAGCGCCAGGGTGGTGAGGATCATCCCGCCCGCTGCGAAGCTCAGCGCGAAGTTGAGCCCGCCCACCGCCAGCAGGCGCCGATCGCGCATCGCCCGCAGGGTCTCGGAGCGCGAGGAGCGCAGGCTTCCCGGAGCGTGCAGATCGGGCACGGTCATCCAGGCGGCCGCGAAAGCCACGAGTACGGCAGCCGAAGCGACGGCGAACGTCGCGGCATCCCCGAATGCGGTCGAAAGCAGTCCGCCGACGAACAGACCCATGGGTACCCCAAGGACGATCGCCGCGCGGACGGCCGCGGCTGCGCCGCCGCGACGTGTGCCGTGACCGCCGGCGTGCAGGGCCAGCGCCTGAGCGGCGACGAAGACGCACGCCGAGCCCACGCCGTGCAGCAGGCGCCCGGCGAGGAACAGCGCCCCCGCCCGATGCGTCACGATGCCGAGCGCGTAGAGGCTCATTACGACGACCTGGATCGCGAGCCCGACGAGCAGCGTTCGCCGGCCGCCGGCGCGATCCGCCATCATGCCGACGAACGGATTCGAGACGACCCGCATGGCGCGGTTCGCCGCGAGGATGACGCCGATGAACGGGAGCGACAGCCCGAGCCGGAGCCCGACGATGGGCAGGATGGGGAACGCGATGCCGCCGGCGACTCCCGCGAGCAGCGTTCCGGGCGTCAGCAGGAGTGCGAGGCGGACTGCGGAGCGCCCCTCGTCGTCACCTCCGGCGGGGCGGTCGGTCACGGCGCGTGGCTAGCACGTCACAGCCAACGGCCGGCTGCGTTCTGAGGTCGAACCCCATCCGGAGGCCACCATGAACCGCTCGATCCAAGCCGTCGCCCTCATCGCACCCGTGCTCGTTCTCGCCTGCGCCAGCGCCGCAGAGCCCAGGGTGGCTTCACCGGCTCCGCTCGACGTGCTGCGGGCTGGAGGCACGTTCGGCTTCGTGCTGGGCGAGTCCGATCCGGGCGCGAAGGCCAAGACGGGCTGCGCCGCGGATCATCCGAACGATGCAGCGGGCGCCGACGCCTGCTACGCCGCCATCGCCGCCGAGGCTGCGCGCGAGGGCATCCGCTTCTCGGTCGACGGCGCGGGGCGCCTCGTGTGGACGTCGTACTGCGCCGAGAACGGCAAGGAGGTCACCTGCCTCGAGGGCGCGCTCGACGCCGCTCCCGAAAGCGAGCACACCGTATCCGCGCACTTCGTGGAGATCCCACACGGGGTGCAGTTCCCGCAGATGGATCACGTCCCGGCGCAGGCACTCCGGTTCGAGGTGGTCGACGGGAACACCGTCGTGATGGTCGACCCGCAGAAGGGCCGCCTGGTCTTCCGTCGCAAGTCGTAGCTCGTCCTACTGGCCGCCGAAGGGCACCACCGGAAACGTGATGAAGCTCGCGAAGTGATTCGCGCTCGCTACACCTTCTTCTTCGACTTGCGCTCCATGCCGTGGAGGACCGCCTGCTCGATGGCGGAGGCGAGGTCGCCCGGGAGGGCGTCGCCGCGGCCCCACTGGTCGACCTTCACGAGCGTGGTGTGCGCGGCGCGCGCGATCTTCGACCGGCGGTGACGCGACAGACCGCGCAGCTTGTTCTGGTTGTCGCTCGTGACGGGACGGACGGCAGGGGTACGGGCTCCACGCATGACGGCTGGCCGCGTGATAGCGCACGTTCAGGGGGCAAACAAGGCCACCTGGCACGTCGACACGGGGACGAACTCGACGTGGGTGGCCCCCACGTCCCGAGAATCGATGGTGGCCGAGCCACGGGCGCTCACCTCGCCGGACAGCTTCGTCAGCCCGGTGGCCTCGGCCAGCTTGCGCAGCTGGTAGGCGATGTCGAACGGCGTTCCCTCGTCGATCTGCGTGTCGAACGCGTTGCACGGGACGGGGCCGGCGCTCCAGGCGAGGACCACCCGGAAGCCCTCGTCGAACGTGCGCAGCGTGCCGGTCACCGTGCCCAGCAGGGGCCCGACCGCCAGACGCGCCCTCTTCACGTCCATCCCCTGGCTCGCGTCCCCGGTGGCCGTCCCGTCCCAGACGACCTCGATGGGCTTGGGCAGGCCGGTCACCTCGATCGCGTGCACCGCGCCACGAGCCGTCGCTTCGGCATGGGCTGGGCCGAGGTTCGTGTAGTGCACGTTTGCCTCGACCTGCAGGTCACTGCCTCGCACGCCGAACAGCTGGGGCGGTATCCCGATACGCGAAGGCGGAGTGCGCGGGACCGTCACGTCGACCTGCGTCGTGCTGCCGTCGCCGACCACGAGGACGGTGGACGTGTCGGGCACCTGGGGGTCGAGGGCCACGCGGACGCGCGACATGCCGGGGGTACGATCGACGTCCACGCGCCAGGGGCCGAGCGCGCCGCCCGGCACCCCGAGCGATACGTTGTCCGAGCGCGCGTGAAGCTCGGTGCCGTTGTCGTGCTCCGTGACGTCCAGGTGCAGACCGGCGGCCTCGACGCGGCCGGCATCTCCGACGGCGCCTTTCCACACGATCCGCGAGTCCTCGACGACGATGGAGGGCGGAATGAAGTCGCCGCCCTGTCCGCCGCGCGGGCTCGCACGCCACTTGGCGAGCGCATTCTCGGCCGGGCTCCAGGCGCCGCTCACCTCGACGTCCGCTCCCCGCACCGTCAGCCGCGTGGGTCGAAGCCCGCTGGTCTCGACGTCCACTTCGGGCGCTGACGCGCTCGCGCCCGGCAGGTCCTCGGCCGTCGCATGGAGGCCGAGCAGGCGGAAGCCTCCCTGGTCGATTCTCGCGTCCTCGATGGTCAGCGTGATGCCGTGCGCCGCGGCGGCCTCGATGAATTGCCGGCGCACCCACCGCGGGAGCCAGTAAGCCGCGGCTGCCGCTCCGGCGACGACGAGCGCCAGGAGCACCAACACCAAGCGCGTCGCGACTCTCCGTCCCGATGCGCCGACGCGACGCTCTCGCCGCTCCGGCTCCGTCTGCGCCGTCGCCGGAACCGCAGAGGCTGCGGGTAGCTCGAGCTGCAGCGGCGCCGGCTTGGCCGGCCCCTCGTCCGTGTCCCCCCCCGGCGGAGCGGGCGGCGCGCTCTGCGTGCTCACGCTTCCCATGGTACCGCGTGATAACGTCGGATCGATGCGCGCGATCGTCGTCACGCGCTCCATGGACCTGGCCGCGCCGCCCGAGCGCGTGTGGCCGTTCCTCGCCGATACGGACCGCTTCAATCGCATCATCGGCATGCACGAGGTGACCTACCGGCCCATCGAGGGTGACGCGGGCGCCGGCGGTGCGCGCTTCGTGGCCGAGACGCGCGCCGCGGGGTTCAAGCTCGTCTACGAGGAATTCCCCTTCGAGTGGACGCACCAGCGGTCGTTCGGGGTGCATCGCCGGATGCGGGGCGGCCCGGTCGAGTCGTACACCTGGCGCGTCACCCTGGAGGAGCCTCCGCGCGCGGCCAGCGGCGAGGGATCCTCACGCGCGGGGCTCGAGGGAGGCACACGGGTCTCGGTGCGCTTCGAGATCGTCCCGCGGAGCTGGGCCCTGCGGCCCGTCGCATGGCTCAACGCGCGCCGCTTCGCCGCGAAGGTCGCGGAGCTGGGCGCCATGGTGGAAGCACACGTCCTCGAGGGCGGGCCGAGCCCGTACGTGAAGCCCGTCTCGCCCTCGGACGCGACGCTCGTCGATGCGGCGCTCGAGCGGCTACGCAAGGACGTGAAGCCGGAGCTCGCAGCCAGGCTCGGTGCCCTCGTGCGCGACGGCGCCGACGCCGACGTCGTGCGCATCCGGCCCTTCGCGCTCGCCGACGAGTGGAAGGAGGATCGGCGCGAGGTGCTGCGCGCGCTGCTGCACGCGGTGCCGGCGGGGCTCGTCGAGTTGCGCTGGGGCATCATCTGCCCGAGCTGCCTCACCGCATCGCAGCAGGTTCGTGGTCTGCAGGAAATCACGGCGGAAGGACACTGCCAGCTCTGCGACATCACCTTCGGCCTCGACCTGGACCGCGCTGTCGAGGCGACCTTCTTGCCGCATCCCTCGGTGCGCCGCGTCCCTGAGGGCATGTTCTGCATCGGTGGCCCGGCGCGGACGCCCCACGTGCTCGTGCAGGAGGTCGTGGAGCCGAGGAAGGACAGGACGCTGGCGGCGCCGCGCGCGGGCGGACGTTATCGCCTGTTCGCTCGCGGCGGAGCCGCGGCGACCCTCGAGGTGGACGACTCGGGCGCGGCGACGGCGGACGCAACCATCGAGGAGGGGCGCGTGGAGCCGGCGCGGATTCACGTTGCTTCCGGTGGCGAGGTGCACGTGACGAATCACCTGGCCGACGCCCGCCACGTGAAGATCGAGCGCCTGGACTTCGCGACCACCGCGGCCACGGCGCACGTCGTCTCGACGCTTCCCGAGTTCCGCACGATCTTCTCCAGCGACCTGCTCAAGCGGGGGACGCCACTGAAAGTCGCGCGCGCTGCGGTGCTCTTCAGCGATCTCACGGGATCGACGGCGCTCTACACGCGCGTGGGGGATGCGGCGGCGTTCCGCCTGGTCGACGATCACTTCGACGTCATCCGGCGTGTCGTCGCCGATCACGACGGCGTGCTCGTCAAGACGATGGGCGACGCCGTGATGGCGGCATTCGTCGACGTGACCTCGTGTGCGCGTGCGGCCGTCGACGCACTGACCCGGTTCGAGAGCTTCCGCGCCAGCGAGAAGCACGGTGCCCTCGTCGGTCTGAAGCTCGGGCTGTACGCCGGTGCCTGTTACGTGGTCACCGCCAACGGTGCGCTCGATTACTTCGGGCAGACGGTGAACGTGGCGTCCCGCGTGCAGCACCTGGCCGAGTCGGCGCAGATCGTCATGCCCCACGACGTCTTCGAATCGCTCCCTGCCCGCGATCGCGACGTCCTGAAGATCGTCGAACGCTTCCAGGCCCGCGTGAAGGGGGTGGAGCAACCGCTCGATCTCGTCCGGGTCACGTTGCGCGTCAGCGTCGCGGCTCACCACGAGCCCGTGAGCGGTACCGTCGTGTAGACGCGCCTTGCCGCTGAGCAGCGCACACGCCGGCGTGCTCGCGGTCTCGAACTGGCATCCGCCGTGCCCCTCCGCCGGACGACGGGAAGCACCCAGGACTGGCCGAGCTCTTGACGGCGTCTCGACCGGGACTTACGCATTGCGTCAAGACAGCGCCAGAGGCGCACTTTCGAACAAGGAGAAGTCCCATGAAACTCGGCTTGTTTCACGGGCTTGCGGCGGTCGTGTGCGCTGCGGGCGCCGTCGGCTGCAGCCTCGCGGCATCGGGCACGGACGACGCTCTGGCCGGCCCGATGAATTTGACGTCGCTCGAGCAAGGTTCGTCCGTCACGCGCACGTATCTCGGAACGACACAGGTGCTGGCCATGGGAGACAAGCCAGTGGTCGGCACGTTCGACTTGCTGGGCGGCGCCCAGGTGGAGATCGAGATCGCGACGCGGCAGGGGCAGCCGGTCCGGTTCGAGCTGTGGCAGGTCCACGTCGGCGGCTCGGCGAGTATGGTCACGACCGTCGATTCCAGGTCCGGCTTCGCTCTCGAGTCGCTCCACGCGGACCAGGACTCGTCGTGGGCCATCCGTTTCCTGCCGGACGTACCCGCGCAGATCGTCGTCCGCATCGACTGCACCGGGAGCACGCACGGGTGCACGCCGTTCGTTCAGCCGGGCGAACGCTGCCCGGCCGGGTGGCAGTGCGACGAAGGACTCACGTGTGTCTCACCGGGGAACACGTGCGAGCTCACGAGCACGCTCGAGAGTCACCACACCCACTGAGCGACCCCGCTCACTTGGTCCAGGTCGAGCCCAGGCGGCGGCGCAGCGCCGTCGCCTCGGGCGTGAGCGCGAATCGCACGAGGTCCCCGGAGTAGGGGTGCTCGAGCACGGCGGCCAGCGCCTGGGGGCCCGGCGAGTCAGACGCGCGCTGCAGCGTCGAGTCCAGCGTGCGCATCTCGTCGACCATCGTCAGCAAGTCGCCGGTGATGACGAAGGCGGCGCGAAGCTCGGCGCGCGTCAGGGCCGACACGAACTGATCGATCGCCGGCGCACGCGACTGCGGCGACGCGATGTGCGGCGCGAGGTCCTCGAGCAGCTTGCGCTGGCGGCGCGAGAGGGAGCGGGCGATCGCGCCCTCCTGCTGCGCCACCACCTTGAGAGCGATCACGTCGACGTCCTCGGCGCCGTAGCCCGGAACGACCTGCCGCGCAGCGGCCACGAGGAGCGCCTCGATGTGCGGCGGTGGCAGCTCCTCCAGCCACGGCACGCCGTACGCGATGCGGGCAGCCACTCGCGCCAGATTCGCGAGCTGCAGCATCTCGGTCTGTTCGGTGAGCGAGGGAGGCACGACGATCCAGGGCACGTCCTGCGCGAGCACGCGGGTGCGCACGACTGCCGGCGACACTGCGAGCTCCACCTCGCCCACGCCGAGCTGACGCACGACCCGGTCGAGCACGGCGCGCGTCGGATGGCCGCTGCGCGACGTGATGCGATCGCGCGAGGAGATCCCGAGCTCGCTCAGGTCGGAGCGCATCAGCTTGGCCTCGATGCCGGCGACGGCCGCTGCGACCTCGAGCAGGATGTGCCGTCCCTCGTGCGGCAAGACGTGAGTGACCAGGGTCGGCCGATCGAGCAACGGGTGCCCCGCATCCAGCGGCGCTGGCCGCCGTGCGCGCAGCCACGACTTGCGGCCGTCATCGAGCTCGCCGGCGATCGCTCGCAGCTCGCTGACCACGATGGACTCGTCGGGCCGGCGCTCCCCGGTCAGCGAGTGCTCGAGCAGCGACAGCCCCGCTGCCGGATCCGAGATCGACAGCATCGGATGCGCCTTGGGAATGATCATGCCCAGGAGCGTGCGCGTCGCTTCCTCGTGCGCGCCCATGCGGTGGTAGGCGCTCGCGAGCTCGAAGCGCGTCTCGTACAGGGTCGCGTCGAGGGCGGCGGCGCGCTGAAGGTGCACGATGCCGTCGCGCATGCGCGAGAGCCCGTGGATCTCGAGCTGCCCGAGTGCCGCGAACCACCGGGCGTCCACGTCCCCGAGCTCCTGCCCCAGGCCGATGACCGCGGCGAGCGCGCGCGCGTAGCCGATGTTGTCGCGGCCCCCGTCGGGCTTGCGGTAGAGGCCCGCGAGCCGCGCGAAGGCGCGCGCATTCGTCGGCGACGTCGCCACGGCCTCGACGAGGGCGCGCTCCGCGGCTCGCGGGTCGGCGAGCCGCTGGTGAACCTCGGCCAGCTCCAGGAGGATGCCCGTCTTCTGCTCGGGGTCCTTCTCGACGCTCGCAAGCCGACCGAGGAGGTCGGCGATCTCTTCGCGCCGCGCGCGCTGGGCACGCTCGTCGTCGGTGACGGGATCGGCGGCCATGCGCCGGAGCAAGGCGCGCAGTGCCCGGGCGTTGTTCGGATCCACCGAGAGCGCCGCCCGAAGGACACGATCGACGTCCTCGGGTCGCGTGAGCACCTTCTCGTAGATGCTGGCCAGCGCGAAGAGCGCCGTGAGCTTCGGAGGCACCTCGCGGCTCGTCGACACGACGGCCTCGAGCGCGTCGACCGCCTCGGGCCACGCGCGCTGCGCGATGCACAGCTCGGCGAGCGTCAGCAGCGACGGCACGTGTTGCGGCGCCGAGGCGCGGACTTTGCGCATAGCGTCGATGGCCAGCGCGAGATCCTGCAGCTCGTCTCGCGCGACGCGCGCGATCTCGGAGCCGAGCATCACGATGGCGTCATTCGACTTGGCCCTCGACAGCGCGTCGCGGAACGCGCTCACGAGCCGCTCGCCCTGCCGCTCTTCGAGGAGCACCGTCGCGAGCCGGCCCGCCGCCGGGATCGAGTCGGCGTCGGCGTCGAGCGCGCGCTCGAGCATCGCCGTGGCCTTCTGGCGTCGCTCGTTGACGGCGCCGAGGCGCTCGTCGTCGTCGGGGCCGAGGAGCAGCTCGGCGGCGTCCACCAGGTAGCGCGCGCGCACGCGCGGCTCGATGGCCAGCTCCGCCAGCGAGCGCGCCGCGGCGTAGGCTCCCTCGGCGTCCTGCAGCTTCGCGGCGAGGCGCGCGACCCCGGTCGACGCGGCGACCGAGAGCTCGTCGAGGCGGAGGGCGTCGCGGTATCGCTCGAGGGCCTCGCCCCCGAGCTCGTCGCCGGTGCGGACGTCGGGCGCCTCGTCGGCCGCGGTCTCGAGGAGCAGCGCGAGGCGCAGCTGCATCGACAGTCGGGTGTCGTCGTCCGATGCGAATGGCACGAGCGCGCGCAGGGCGCCGATGACCGTCTTGCGCGCGCGCGGGTCGCCGCGGCGCGCGTTGGGCAGCTCGCGGCGCAGCGTGGCCTCGAGGGCCCCGGGGTCGGTGGGGTCGAGCTCGAGGATCTGCTTGTACGTGGGCGCTGGGTCGCCCACCGGCAGCTTCCACTCCTCGAGCGCCGCGAGGTTCCACAGAGCGCCGAGGCGTGCGCGCACGTCCTTGAGCTCCTCGCCCTCCTTGGCGAGCACGCGCGACAGCGCCGCCAGCTCTCCGCCCCGCCGTCGGATTGACTCGAGAGTCCGCAGCGCCGGCACGTTGTCGGGCTGGTCGACGAGGATCGACTCCAGCAGCGACGTCGCCCGCAACGGCTCCTTGTCGATCTCGACCAGCAGCGCAGCCAGCTCGAACGAGAGCGCGTGGGCCACGCCCGCGACTCCTGCGCGCTCGACGCGCCTCGCCAGCAGCGACGCGAGCTCCCCGAGTGCCGCGGCCCCCGCGTGGCGCGCGCGGCGGGCCAGCACGCGGGTCAGCCGCTCGGCGACCAGGTCGTCGTCGGGGGCCTCGGAGAGGGCGCGCTGGTAGGTCTTCACCGCCGAGGCGTCGTCCTCGAGGCGCAGCTCGTCGAT
>DASVWO010000439.1:0-31404 GCA_036393165.1 Polyangiaceae bacterium
CCATCCATCGGTTTTCACGGGCTCGGCCTGACGGAGCACGTCCAGGGCACCGAGGGAGTGATGGCGCTCATCAACCTCGCCCTCCTGACCGGCAACGTGGGAAGGCCGGGAAGCGGCGTGAACCCGCTGCGTGGGCAGAACAACGTCCAGGGGGCGGCGCACATGGGCTGCGAGCCATCCGGTCTCACGGGTCTCGCGCACATCGCCGACGCAGCGCCGCGATTCGAGCGCGAGTGGGGCGCTCCGATCCCCCGGGCCCGCGGGCTACGGCTTCTCGCGATGATGGACGCGGCCGCCGCGGACCGCCTCAAGGCGCTCTGGGTCATGGGATACGACGTGCTGCTCACCAACCCGGACACGCTTTCGACGCGCGCGAGTCTCGGGAAGCTCGATCTGCTGGTCGTCCAGGACATCTTCCTGAACGAGACGGCGCGCGAGCTCGCGCACGTGGTGCTGCCCTCGGCGTGCTCCTTCGAGAAGGACGGCACGTTCATGAACGCGGAGCGGCGCGTCCAGCGAGTGCGCAAGGCGGTACCTGCACCCGGGGAGGCACGGACCGACTGGGAGCCGCTGTGCGACGTGGCTCGGGCGATGGGCCATGCGGCCGGGTTCTCGTTCGAGTCGGCGGAGCAGATCTGGGAGGAGATACGCCGGGTATGGCCCGCAGGACACGGAATCACCTACGGGCGACTCGGGCACGGCGGAATCCAGTGGCCGTGCCCCAGCGAGGATCACCCGGGGACGCCGCTACTGCACGCGAGGAGCTTCAGCGGCGGACCACGCGCGGCGCTCCGCCGCGTCGCGTACACGCCGACCAGCGAGAGGACGTCGGACGAATACCCGTTCATCCTCGGCACCGGTCGCTCCCTGTACCAGTTCAACGCCGGCACCATGACGATGCGCACGCGAAACCGCGTGCTGCGTCCCACCGACCGGCTCGACATGAGCCCGACGGACGGCGAGCGGCTCGGGCTGGGCGAAGGCGATCGCGTGCGCGTGACGAGTCGCCACGGAGAGGTGCTCCTGCCGTTGCACCTCGACGAAAACGTCGCGGCGGGGGAGCTGTTCGCCACCTTCAGCGATCCGAGCACCCGGCTCAACATGCTCACTGGGCACCTGTTCGACGCGCACACGGGCACGCCGGAGTACAAGGTCACGGCGGTCCGCATCGCGAGGGCCTAGCCGGCTAGAACGTCTGGAACTCCACGTGCCGCGGCGCTTGGCTGCCGCACGGCACGAAGGGCGCCCACGCGATGACGAAACCGGTGGCCGGAGATCCGAAGGCTGCCTCGGGTACCGCGGCCATGTAGTCGTCCGACGGGAACGTGACTCCGTCACACGCCGTCCCGACGTCGTCGATCTGCTGCGCTGCGGCCCACGTCGACGTCGGCGTCGCCGTGGTCCGCATCCACAGCGAGCTCGCGTGCGTGGATGTCGCTTCTTCGACCCACACCGCGGCCATGCGATTGCCGGCCGCGAGTGTCGGCCGCCAGCGACTGACCGGTTGCCCCGACGCTCCCGGGCCGCTCGCGAGCGTCTCCGTGGGCCCGTCGTCCCAGCGACCAGCCTGCACGACGCTGAAGCTCGCACCGGCAGCAGCGCGCTTGAGCAAGATGGGCGCATCGTCGGCGTCTTCGTCGCCGAACATCACGAGGCGCGTCCCGTCGCCTGCGACCGCGTAGCTGAAGCCGCGGAAGTCTTCGCCCTGAGGCGATCCGGTGTCGATCGCGGCGAAGGTCGGAGCGGCCCACGTCTCGCCGCAGTCCGTGGTCTGCGTCTCGGCGATCGAGCGGCACCCCTGCGCGTCGAGCTCACATGCAGGCGGCTGGACGCCCGCGGTGCTCGCGAACGCCGACGGGTAGTAGACACCGAACGCGAGGTACGCGTGGCACTCCTGGCCCGGGCGCGGATCCTGCTGCAGCACCGGCCGCACCAGCGTGTCTCGAGGCGAGTGGTGGCCCGGGTAGCCGGGCGCACGGAGGAGCGGCACCTCGTGGAACGAGGTCCCGCCATCGTGCGAGACGAGGACGGCGACTGCGTCCTGCATGTCGGGTGCGATTGGGGTGCCCGCCACGAGGACCGTGTCTACGGATGCCCCGGAAGGACGCGTCGCCGCGACGGTGGGCTCGTCCCAGCCAGGCCAGTCGCCCAGATCGATGCGCTTCGGCGCCTCGATCTTCGGCTGGCCGCTGGCAACGTCGACCACGGCGAGGGCGAGGCCATCGCCGACGTCATCGTCCGTGGCGGGCTGTTCTTCGGCCTCCAGCAGCGAGACGTAGTAGGCGCGCTTGCCGTTCTGTGCGGCGGCGAGCCAGGCGTCGCCGTCGGGGCGGAAGGTATTGCCGTCGGGCTCGAGCGGCGCATGCACCGACCAGACGCCTTCGGGAGAGCGCACGCTGAGACCCATGCCGGACGCGGGCGGCGCAGACATGTCCGTGTAACCGGCCACCACCCAGAGGCCTCCCGTGTCATCGACCGCAGTCGCCAGCGCCGGCTGCATCTGGTCGATGTCGGCGGGAACCGGCGGGGCCTGCCCGCTGCCGCTACTGCCGCTGCAGCACGCCAGGAGGAGCAGAGCCACGGCGCTGCCGCGACGTACCATGAGAGGCTCCGAGTGTAGCGCCGTGGTACCTGTCGGCGAGCCGGAGACAGGGCTGCCGGGGCAGACGGCTGTACGCGCCTAGAGGCTGCGGGCGGTCGCCAGCAGGTGATGCGCTAGGCCGGCGGGATTTGCCAAGGCCACGAGGTGACCTCCGGGGATCGGTTCGACGTCCTTCTGGAGCCGCCCTCTCGCGACACGCTTCTGGAACTCGAAGGGTCAGCGGATCTTCTTGCTGTACGACGGTCGCACGAGCGACCTCGGGGGTGCAGCTCCGTCGCCGGGATCTCGCTCCTCGCGCCATCGAAGGCGTGGTTGATGAACAGCACGCGCCTAGGCTCGATTCGGTAGACGTACCGCTCGGGGAATGGATAGCGATCCCGGAAGAGCTCGAGGACCGCGCGACGCGCGTCGGTCCCCTGGACGCGGATGATCGAGCCCTCGTGCCTCGAGATGGCGCCCGTTCGCTCCTCCCTTCACCGAAGAGCGAGTGCAAGGAAGTACGGCCAAACGACGAGAGCCAGGAGGGCCTTCCACCACACGAGCTTGGCGAATGCGATCGTGAACAGCCAACCGGCGAACCAGAGCATGCCGGCGAGGCTGTTCGGCGCCGGCCGCGTGCGCATGACGACTTCGGCCATGGTTCCCCTCTCCTTTCAGGCCGCACCCGGCTGTGGGGCGTGCGGCTGCGCCGAGTCCGAGACGGCCGGGTACGCATCCACGAGCGACAGGTGGTAGGCGACGACCCGGAACTGATAGCGGAGCTTCATGGCGATGAAGCCCGTGATCGCGGCCGGCACTCTCTCCGTCGCGAGGGCCGTAACGGCGGCGATGATCCAAAGCACCGCGGCGACCATCGACATCGCCACGAGGAGGAGAAGCGCCGGCAAGCTCGTGATCAGGCGCCAGAGCGCCGAGCCGGGCGTGGGCTTGCCGCCGACCTCGATCGTCAGCTCGACAGGGCCATTCACGTCGCCGGTGGGCAGGGCATCCGTGAGCAGCCACACGTAGGCGTAGGCGCCAGCCACCCATCGCAGGACCCGCACTGCAATCGAGGCGTCACTGCCGAGGTAACGCTCGGCGCCATCCCTCGAGAGGAGGAATGCGGCAAGCACCGGCAAGGCCAGGTAGAGGAGCCAGTAGGCCGAGGAGCAGCCGACGGATGCGAGAACGGCGAGCGCTGCGATTCGAATGACGACGTGGATGCGGCGCAAACGGGACGCGTGAACGTGGAACTGCACGGGGTGAGCAATCACGGCCCAGGGTGCTGCAACGCGTAGACCACACGCCTAGACGCCGGGAATAGTCGGCGTGCGCCGCTTCATGCTCGAACAGCCTGCGTGGTCGCGCAGCAGTTGCGTCCGCGGTGGTCGTGCCGCCGTGAGAGCCCAGCGTCACAACGCGCACGGAGCCCGGGGGCGTGGCGGCGACGCATGCGCCGGAGAGGCTGCGACCTTCCCGACGAAGCCTCCGGGCGGCGGAGCGCCGACTGACGGGCAGCGCGGTATGCTAGGGGTGTGGGTCCGCGGAGGGCGCTCTCGCTGTCTCTCGTGTGCGCCGCGATCTCCGGCTGTTCTCTGATCGGGCTCTCGGACCTCACGGGGGGATCGGCGGGCGACGCCGGCGACGCCAGCAACGGGGACGACGCGACGCGCCCAGGCGACGCGGGAGGCGCTGGCGACACGGGTGACACCGGCAAGGCCGCGATGACCGACGCGGCCGCGGGCGACGTCGGGTTCATCCCCGACGTATCGGTCCCGACGTGCGACGGCGCTTGCGGTGCGCCGATGGGCTTCGCGCCCATCCTCTTCGCGCTGGACCCGAACACGAGCTGTCCGCCAGGAACGACCACGGTGAACGGCCCGGCCGATCCGTCGATCGGCGGCGCATGCGCCTGCAACTGCCAGATCGACCAGCCGCCCTCCTGCTTGCCGATCGTGCTGACCCACGATCTCGGCGACACGGCGGGCGCCTGCTCGAGCGTCAGCAGCTTCACGCCGACCGTGGACGGAGGATGCGACAACGGCGGTTCGATCGGCCTGCACGCGTACTGGAGCATCCCTCCTCCCATGGTCGTGGCGCCCGGCACGTGCTCGGGCACACCGGCCGACGATCCGTCCGCCGTCGCGACGGTGGCGAGCCGCATGTGCATCGACCCCACGTGCCAGTCGACGTGCAGCGCGCCGGCGGGGTTCAAGGCGTGCGTGATGGCCTCGGGCGAGGTCCCCTGCCCCGGCGGATACGCCACGCACCACGTCGGCAACGTGACCGTGTCGTGTGGAACGTGCAGCGCGTGCGGCGTCGGCGGGAGCTGCGGCGGGACCGTGGCGCTCTACTCGGACACGAGCTGCGCGACGAAGATCGGCTCGGTGCCGGTCGACGGCACCTGCCAGCCGACGGGCGGCCCGGCCACGCTCGGCTCGCTCGTGTACACGCCGGCCATCGTGAACGGGACGTGCACGCCCGGGAGCGCAACGGGCACCGTGGCGCTCCAGCAGGAGCTGACGGTGTGCTGCCTCTGACGCTGCCGTGGCCGAGGCGGACAAAAAAGGCTGGCTCTTTCGCGCCTCCCACGGATGGAGGTGCCGGCATGGACGTGCCTACCGGGACCGCGAGCGACGCGGCCAACACGCCTGACGCGGCTGCCGGGGTCGACGCGAGCAGCGCCGTCTACTCCACGTTCCTGACGCCGCTGCAATCATTCATCGTCTTGCCGCCCGGCTCGGAATGCTCGGCGCAATCCGGGCTGTCCACGGCGCCGTCTCCGGTTGCGGAAACCATCGTCGAATACCTCGGATCGGCGACCGCGTCCGTCGTGTGCGTGCTCGACCAACTCCCCGCGGAACCGCTGATGAGCGCAAGCTGCGCGGCCTCGACCGTCCCTGGGTGGTGCTACGTCACCGGCCCTGTCGCCGGCCAGTGCCCTGAGGCGCTCGCTCTTTCACCGGGCTCGCTGCCGCCGGGGCCAAAGCAGCGCTCGGGTGCGACTGAGCGGGACCCTGGTCATGGTCCCGACCCCGAAGTCCGCGCAGGTCGACGCTCACGGGGCCCCCCGTCGGGGTCCGGGGATGAGCCTACCGGCGCGGCACTTGCTCCTTGCCGCACATGCAATCCAAGCGAGGCCTCGAGCGCGCCTTCGGCCTCGCGATGCTCGTCAGTACGTCGGCTGCCCTCTCGTGCGGCACGTCAGCTGGCGCGCCGGCAGAGTCCCCCGGCGACCACGTCGGTCTGCCTGCGCCTCGTCATTCGGGCCCCGTCTCGCTCGAGGAAGCCATAGCGAGGCGCCGATCCATCCGTCAGTTCTCGTCGCGCGTGCCAGATGACGAACAGATCGGTCAGCTGCTCTGGGCCGCCCAGGGCGTGACCGATCCAGCTCGCGGTCTGCGCGCCGCACCTTCCGCCGGTGCGCTCTATCCGCTGGACCTCTACGTCGCGCGGTCCGACGGCGTGTACCAGTACGAACCGCAGGGCCATGTCCTGCGGCGCGTCGCTGACCGCGACGAGCGAGAAGCTCTGGGGCAGGCAACGCTGAGCCAAGAAGTGGTGCTCCAGGCGCCGGTGGTGATCGCCGTGGTCGGAGTTGTGTCACGCACCGCAACCAAGTACGGCGCGCGCGCTGGGCGCTTCGTCGACCTCGAAGCCGGGCACGCGACGGAGAACCTCCTCCTGGAGGCAACGGCACTCGGCCTCGCGGCCGTTCCCATCGGTGCGTTCGACGACGGCGGCGTGCGCGCAGCGCTCGGGGTCCCGAGCAACGTGACGCCGCTCTACGTCGTGCCGGTGGGATTCGAAGCATCCGCAATGCCATCCGAAGGGAGCCGAACCCGATGACCGAGCACGGTCGACGAGTCGATCATCAGGTGCCGCATCGAGCGCGCGAACGGGGATGTCGCCTGTGATCTTCGTGAAAGCGTCAGATCGAGTCGTGAACCGTGCTGTGATCTTTGTGAACCGAGCTCGTAGAGCTCGCAGGGCGCCTGTGCGAGCAAGCACGCGCACAGTGCGAGCGAGCATGGCGTCAGGTCCAGCTTGCACGTCGCCCGTGCAACCCGTACGAGCGGCGTGTCCATCTTGCATGTCGAGCGGTAAAGCGAGCACGTTCGACGTGCTGACTTGCACGTCGCGTTGCACGACTTGCAGACGCGCTGTGATCCCTTGCATGTCGAACGGTCGACCTTGCACGTGCGCTTGCATGACTCTCACAGACGCCAGTCAAGCAAGCACGTCGTCTCGTCCATGAATGCCGTCGAGCGTGATAGTTCGCACGCGGTCGGTGCATTCGATCCAAGCGCCATGCACGATGAGCACAGGCGCTGTGCAAGGGATCACTGGACTCTTGCGAACGAGCACACGCCACGATCCAGTCGGCAACGTCGCTGTGCGAGAGATCCCAGCCGACGTGCTGAAAATACGAGCCGACGTCACAAGAGTACCGGCGACATTCACGACTCGACGGTTGAAGCTCACGACTTTCATGGCCGAACCGCTCGATAGCGCTCGCGATTCGCGAGAGATTCCATCCGCGCAGACGATTCGGTCGTCCGCGACGATCGTTCATCGCGGCGGCGTGCCGAGTTGCCGCGCACAGACTTTGCCAGAGCTCGGGGATTCTCTCCTGGATCTCCGACAATGGAACGTAAGGCGCTTCACCTACGGAGATGCACTTCGCACCGCGCTGTTCGAGCAGGCGCAGCAATCGGTATCCCGACATCCCTGCGAACCTGCACAGCTCGGCGATCTTGTAGAGCGCCTTCACATCCAGCTTGCTCGTCATCAGAGGTCCTCCTGCGGTACGACGCTCGGACTATCCCGGCGAACCTGCTCGTAAGCCGTGATCGCGTACCCACATGCGCGCGTCGGCTGCTGCCTCCACGCCCCGTCGCACCCCTTCTCGACCGCGCGGAACCGAGGACAGGGTCTTTCTACCCAGCGCCTCCCGGCGCGCGGCGAGGACGACTCTCGCGCCGCGTCGTGGCGCGACGAGCAAATCAGCCGACGAGTGCGTCGAGCACGTTGGCCCAGTGTTCCAGTCCGATGTCGACGAGGAAGTCGTCGCGAACACGCTCGTGGGCCGAGTGGCCGAGACGCCGGGCGAGCGCTTCGTCGCCGAGCACGAGTCGCAGCAGCCGCGCGAACTCGGAGAGATCCGTGGGAGAGCGGACCAGCAGCCCGTCGATCCCGTCGCGGATCTGGTCCGGGATGCCCCCGATGGCGCTCGCGACGACCGGCCGCGCCTTCCACATCGCTTCGGTCACCGTGAGCCCGAAGCCCTCGCGCAGGCTCTTCTGCACGACGACTGCGGCGTGCCGCTGAAGCGCGTTGACGATCGCCGCGTTTTCCTCGGCGTCTGCCATCGGCAGCGATACCAGGTGAACGGCCCGGCGCAGGACCTCCGGGAGCGACCGCCAGGCCGATTCCAGCTCGCCGAAGACGCGAGGGTCTTCCGGATCATCCGCGACGGAGCCCAGCTGCGGCCCGGCGAGCACCAGGTGTGCCCCCCGGGGCACTTCCGGCTCGACGGAGCGCGCGAAGGCTTCGAGCACGCCGCGGTGATCCTTCATCGCATCCCAGCGCGAGACCTGCACGACCAGCGGCGTTTCCCACGAGGGCGATGGGCCCACGCACAGCATCTCGACCATGCGACTCACGCGCCCGGCGCTGCCGTCGTCGCGTGTGTAGACCGGAGCGCCAGGTCCCTGCGGTCCGTCGACGATACCGACGAACGCGAGAATGGCGCGGACCGACGCGTCGTCCATGATCTGGTTCTTCGCCGACAGCGGGTCGATGTTCGGGCGGAGCACCAGCTCGCGTTTGCCTCGGAGCCACCGCGGTGCGTACGTCGCGCGCGTGAAGATCGCCAGGGGCGCGGTCTCGAGATACGGCCGCAGAAAGGCCCAGCCACGCTCCACTTCCTCGGTCTGCTCCTCGGTGCCGACGTGACAGCGCCAGGCGACCCTCGCGCCGAGCTTCACCAGGTGCGGCAGCAGCCCCGCCGTCTGGGGGTCGTGACAGATGACGATGTCGCCCTCGCGGACGAGCGTGTCGAGCGCGAGCACGTTGGCGGCGAGGCCGCTCTCGTACACGGCGGCCTGCTCGGGTCCGATCGGCGAGCCGTCTCCGCGCGAGCCATGCAGCGCGTTGTGCAGGCGCTTGGCGACGCGAAAGAATGCCGGCGGCGCTTCGATGACGAGCCATTGCGCGTTGATGCCCGCCCCCCGCGCGTAGCGCAGGTAGGAGCGGAGCATCTCGGCCACGCCCCCGCCTGCGGCGGTCGAGTTCACGTTCCACACCACGCGGGCGCCGAGGCGCGGGCGCAACGCCTCGGCGCGTCGCTCGAGGTACTGCACGCGCTCGACCGGCAGCACTTTCGCCAGTGACTCGATCGGCCGCGCACCGATGCGGACTTCGTACATCGCGCGCGCTCAGATGAGCTCGAAGCGTCCAGTCTTGTCCTCGATGCGAATGCGGAAGAGGACCGGGCGGTGGATCTCTTCCCGGCGCACGATGTCGTCGTGCTGCACGAGCCGCGCGGTCTCGCTCGCCTCGGTGCGGGTGAGGCGTGTCGTGAGCATCGCGAGCGCGCGATCCTCCTCCTCGCTGGAGAGCTCGTCGAAACGACCGCGCACCACGACCGTCCGCCAGTTGGCCTCGCTGCGTATCTGCTCGACCTCGAGGCACACTCGCGGGTTTTCGCGCATCGCGCGAAGCTTGAGGCCGTACCCGCTGTGGACGTAGACGCTCCCGCCGTCGTAGACGTACGTGACCGGTACGACGTAGGGCCAACCGTCGGCGATGCATCCGAGGCGGCCGATGTCCTCGGAACGAAGCACCTGATCGATCTGCTCGCGGTCCAGCTCACCAAGCATGACGCTCTCGGGAGCCAGACGGGGGCAAGCCGTGATCCAGGTCCTCAGAACGGACGAACGAGCGGCCCCGGCACTCGTGAGGGCTGACTCGGACCGTAAATGCGGCGCAGCAGCGAACGCTTCACCGTCTCGACGAGCATCAGGTAGGCAACCGTCGCCCCCGCGACGAACGCGAGATAAGAGGCCGGCAGGGGAACGAAGCCGAGGATACTGGCCAGGGGCGTCGACGGCAGGGCGATGCCGATGGCAACGACGGCGAGGACCGATGCCGCGAGCGCGACGCTCGGTCGGCTGCGCCAGGGCCTCAGCTCCGTCCGGATGACGAACAGCACCAGCGTCTGGGTGCAGAGCGACTCGACGAACCAGCCCGTGTGGAAGAGCACCTCGCCGGCGTGGAACACGCGCAGCAAGACGAAGAAGGTCAGAAAATCGAACACCGAGCTGATGGGCCCCACGAACACCATGAACCGACGCACCAGCCCGATGTCCGACCGGCGCGGCTTCCGGAGCCAGGCCTCGTCGACGCGGTCGGTCGGTATCGTGAGCTGCGAGACGTCGTAGAGCAGGTTGTTGAGGAGGATCTGCGTCGGCAGCATCGGCAGGAATGGGAGCAGCAGCGACGCGACCGCCATGCTGAGCATGTTGCCGAAGTTCGAGCTCGTCCCCATCAGCAGGTACTTGGTGACGTTGCCGAAGGCACGCCTGCCGGCGAGCACGCCCCCGTGCAGGACGTCGAGCCCCTGCTCGGTGAGGAGCATGTCCGCCGCCTCGCGCGCCACGTCGACCGCGTGGGGCGCGGCGATGCCCACGTCCGCCGCGTGCAATGACGGCGCGTCGTTGATGCCGTCGCCCATGAAGCCGACGACGTGTCCCCGCTCCTTCAGGGCCAGCAGGATGCGCGTCTTCTGGGCGGGAGTCGTTCGCGCGAAGATCGTGGTGCGCTCGGCCACGCGGGCGAGCGCGGCGTCCGTCATGCGTTCGATCTCCGCGCCAGTGAGCACGACGCCCGGATCGAGTCCGACCGCCGCGACCACGTGCCGAGCGACGGATGCCTCGTCGCCCGTCAGCACTTTGACCTCGACGCCATCGCGCCGCATCGCCTCCACGGTGGCCTTCGCCTCGAGCAGCGGCGGATCCGAGAACGCGACGAAGCCCTCGAGGCGCATGTCGCGCTCGTCCTGCGTCGTCCAGGCCGCGCCGTCGCCGGCGGAGCGTGAGGCCACGGCCAGGAGCCGCATCCCAGCTTCCCCCTGGCGCGCGATCCATTCCGCCTGGGCGGCTCGCTCCTCCGGTAAGGAAGCGCAGATCGCGCACACGCTTTCCGGGGCGCCCTTGGTCACGAGCAGCCGCTCGCTGCCTCGCTGGGCGACGATGGACAGGCGGCGGCGCTCGAAGTCAAAGGGGATCTCGTCCAGCTTGGTCCAGCTCGCGTCGTCCGCACTGTCGGAAGCAGCCAGCACCGCGACGTCGAGGGGGCTGCGGATGCCCGTCTGCATCCGGCTGTTGACGCGGGCCAGCGCGAGCGCGCGGGGGCTCGTGCCTCCTCGGGGGTCGTACGAGCCCTCGACGCCCATCTCGCCCACGGTGAGGGTCCCCGTCTTGTCGCTGCAGAGGACGTCCATGCTCCCGAGGTTCTGGATGGCCTCGAGGTGCTTCACGATGACGTGGTGCTCGGCCATGCGCGACGCGCCCTGGGCCAGCGTGACGGTCGTGATCATGGGAAGGAACTCGGGCGTCAGACCCACCGCGAGCGCGACCGCGAAGAGCAACGACTCGAACGCCGGCCGGTGCATGGCCAGGCTGGCCGCCAGCAGCACCAGCACGAGCACCAGGACCGTCCGGGTGATGAGCAGTCCGAACTGACGCAGACCGCGCTCGAAGTCCGTCTCGGGGGGCCGTTCGGACAACCGGGACACGAGGTCGCCGAACTGCGTGGCCGCTCCGGTCGCCGTGACCACCGCCGTCCCCGTTCCGCTCACGACGGAGGTCCCCAGCCACAAGACACTCCGCGGATCTTCCCGGTCGTGCGCGGCCTCCTTCTCGACGGGCAGCGACTCGCCGGTGAGCGCCGCCTGGTGCACGTGAAGATCGCGGGCTTCCACGACGTGCGCGTCCGCCGGGACGAGATCGCCGGCGCTGAGCCGGATCACGTCTCCGGGAACAATCTCCCGGCGCGCGAGCTCCTGCCATTGCCCATCGCGCAACACCGTCGCCGTCGGTGCGACGCGGTCGCGCAGGCGCTCGGCGGCTCTCTGGGAGCGCCACGTCTGCAGCAGGTTGATGCCCACGCTGAGCACGACCATGGTCGCGATGAGCGCCGCGTCGACGGTCTGTCCGAGCAGGGCCGATACGCCGCTCGCGACGAGAAGGACGAGCGCAAGCGGGTTGCCGAGGAGGGGGAGCAGCTGCGCCAGCGGCGAGCGCCGCTTGGCAGCCGGCTCGTTCGGGCCGTAACGAAAGAGTCGCTCCTGCGCTTCCCACGAAGCGAGTCCCTTCGGGGCGGCGGCGGCCATGGCTGAGCATGAAGTTGGAGTGCACGGGGTGTACCGGCGCCACGTCCTGCGACGACGCGCGCCGACCGTGCGGGCGACGCAACTCGTGCGTCTAGACGCAAGAAGCCGGGGATGGGTTCGTCACGTTCCGCTGCCGCCCGCTTCACGTTCCGTCGTCGGCGAGCGACGTGCGCTGTCCGATCCACGGCGTGCGCACCGATCCCCTCGTGGTTCCGAAGTCCGGACAATGAGGCCGCTCGACCCTCAGCACGTCACGAAGTATGCGCTCGCACGGGCGCGACGCTTGCTTGGTCGCTCGTCATGAAGGTCGGACTGGTGTGCACTCGCCGAGTCGTCGCTGTCCCTAGAACAACGCCCGTGCTGGAGGCTGCCCGTCGAATGCGCGACGACCATGTGGGTGACGTCGTCGTCGTCGAGGAGAGAGGAGAGCATCGTGTCCCGGTGGGCCTGGTCACCGATCGCGACATCGTCGTGGGGCTCCTGGCGAAGGACGTGGAGCACATCGCTCGGCTGAACGTGGGCGACCTGCTCATCAGCGACGTGATCACCGCTCGCGAGTCCGAGGACGTGACCACGGTCCTCGACCGCATGCGTCACTACGGCGTCCGGCGGGTGCCTGTGGTGAACCCCGATGGGGAGCTCGTGGGCATCTTCGCCGTCGACGATCTGCTCGCCATCCTTGCCGAGGATCTGAGCGCGGTCGTCACGCTGTTCGCGAGCGGGCGCCGCCGTGAACACAAGCAGCGCGCCTGAGCGCGGCGAGAAGCTCCGCAGTCCCAGTGCGACCAGCCGGCTCGAACATTGCTCGTCAGCGGGAGGGGTTCGCAATCATGATGGGTGAGCTGACCACCGCCGAAATCGACGAGGTGCTGCGAGCGGAAGTGCTCGGCCGCATCGGTTGCGTCGTACACGGCTGGCCTTACGTGGTGCCGGTCAACTACGCCTACGACGGCGAATCGATCTTCGCGCAGGGTCCCGAGGGGCTCAAGGTGCGGGCCATGCGTCAGCATCCACGCGTGTGCTTCGAGGTCGAGCAGATCGGCAGCGCATCCAAGTGGAAGACGGTCGTCGTCCGGGGGCGCTTCCAGGAGCTTCTCCACGACGCGTCGGACCGCGGGCTGGAGATCGTCGCGGCGCGGCTCGGGGGACTCGACACGAGCGCCAACGCGCGGCTGGTCGAGCAAGACGACGTCCATCTTCGAGTGGGCTTCCATCGTCCGGTGTTCTTCCAGATCCACATCCTGGAGAGGACCGGGCGGTTCGAGCTCGTCTAGCGTCCGTCCTGGCGTCAGAACACGCCAGTCGCCACGAGACCGACGCGGTCGCTGCCCATGGGGGCAAAGGATACGCCCGGACTGCGCGCGCTCGCGTGGGCGCCGTAGTGGAGGAGGACCGGCATCGCGTACCCGAAGGCGAAGCCGAGTCCGCCGCCCGCGATGACGTCGGTTGCCCAGTGCCGATCGCCCATGATGCGGAGAACGCCGTCGGTCATCGCGAGCGTCACGTCGCGGCCGCATGCGAAGGCATCCCAGAAGCCGCCGCCGTAGAGGGGGACATACGCGTGGTTGGCGCAGGACAGGCCCGCCGAGATGAAGGACTCGGCGACGTGGCCGCTCGGAAACGAAGCGCTGGGGCTCACGCTGCACGAGTTCGCGGCGCCGGGGTCCGCCAGGCAGTCCGAGTAGGCGGGACGCCCGCGGCCGATCGTGTCGTACAGCGTGAAGGTGGCGACCGACCCGAGCGCATACGCCTCGAGGTCGAACCAGGTGAGCTGCCACGCGACGTCGAAGCTGCCGCGCGCCACCGGCACGAGCATCGAGTCGATGCCCACCGTGATGATGACCTCCGAGCTGCCCACGACGTCGCTGACGGTCCAGATGGTCCTGAGCGCCGACGGATTCGTCACGCGCAGCGCATCGTGCACCGCGTCGTCGAACAAGATCCCTCCCGTCCAGCGCGGCTTCCGGGTCGACGGAAGGTAGAAGTACTCCCAGAGCGCGACGATACCGGTGACCCCGGTGAAAGCGTACTCGCCGGGACGAAAGCGCGGGCGACTCTCGTCCCATTGGAGGGAGGAATCGGCATCACCGTCCGCCGCGCGAGCTTGCACCGGCACGAGCAGGATGGTCGCCGACGCGACCACGAGGGCGGCGAGGGTGCGCATCTCCACCGCCCGCCGCCTCTCAGTGCCGAGCTGCGTGCTCGATGCGCTCCGCCTCGTCCGCGTCGTTGCGCGCCCAGGGGAGCGCGAGCAGCCGCGCGAACGGGATGGGCCGCCCGCTCGTCTCGCTGAATCCGTAGGTGCCGGCGTTCAGCTTCACCAGCGCGTGTTCGACCTCCGCGAGCACCGCGCGGTCGTGCTCGAGCAGGGCTTCCCGGTCGCGGTCCTCGACGACGCCCTCCGCGATGTCCTCGACCTCGGCGGAATCGACCTGGCCCTCCGCCGCCTCTTCCTCCCGAAGCTCGATGTCGTGCCGCAACGAGGTTCGCTTGTCTTCGAGCGCGCGCCGCAGCGATTCGCGCTGCCCGGAAGTGAGTCTCTCGTGGTCCATGTGCACGGTCAGAGCAAACGCGGGGCCGACCGCGACCTCGGGTATTTGCGGCGCGCGCGCGGACGGCGACGCATCATCGGCGTACGAGCGCAGGGATTGCGCAGCCAATGTGCGGCCGGAGGCGAACGTCACGGAACGGTAGCGGCATGCACGATGCTTGAGCGGGCAAGAGTCCCCCATGCAGCCCATGCGACGCTTCCGAACCGTCATCCTCGTGCTCGCCTCGTTGCTGGTGGTCCTCTGGGTGGTGCGCACGGCGGTGACGCTGCCCGAGCCGCGGCACGTCCCCTACAGCGAGCTGGTCGCCGACGTGGATGCCGGTCGTGTTCAGGAGGCGCTCGTGCAGCCGGACGCCATCGTCGCCGTGGTGCGTGCGGAAGCGGGCAGCGGCACCGAGCGTGTGATCGCTCAGCGCATCCCCCACGTCGACGAGCGCGCGTTGCTCGAGGCGATGGAGAAGCAACACGTCGCCATCACGGGCCAGGCGGAGCATCCGTCGTCGTGGGCGCCGCTCCTCTGGATGGTGCTACCGCTCCTGGCCTTGCCCCTGATCTTCTGGATGGCCGGCGGCATGCTCCAGGCGGGGGCGGCGCGCGGGCGGCCGATGACCTTCGGCCGCAGCAAGGCCAAGCTCTACGACCGCAGCGCCGAGCAGGCCGTCACGTTCGACGACGTCGCCGGCGTCGACGAGGCGAGGGCGGAGCTCGTCGAGGTGGTGCGCTTCCTCCGCGAGCCGCAGAAGTACCGGGACGTGGGCGCGCACGTGCCGAAGGGGGTGCTGCTCGTCGGCGCGCCGGGGACCGGCAAGACATTGCTCGCGCGCGCCGTCGCCGGGGAGTCGGGGGTGCCGTTCTTCTCGATGAGCGGCTCCGAGTTCGTCGAGATGTTCGTCGGCGTGGGCGCCAGCCGCGTACGCGACCTCTTCGAGCAAGCCAAGCAGCGCGCGCCGTGCATCGTCTTCATCGACGAGCTCGATGCGGTGGGCAAGACGCGGTCGGGCGCCGCCGGGTTCGCCGCCAACGAGGAGCGCGAGCAGACGCTCAACCAGCTCCTGGTCGAGATGGATGGCTTCGAGTCGGGCTCCGGGCTCGTCATCATGGCGGCGACCAACCGTCCCGAGATCCTCGATCGGGCGCTGCTGCGCGCGGGGCGCTTCGACCGGCAGATCCTCGTCGACCGGCCCGACGTGCGCGGACGAGAAGCGATCCTGCGCGTGCACGCCCGCAAGGTGAAGCTCGCGCCGGACGTGGACCTCGTCATCGTCGCGCGGAGAACGCCCGGCATGGTGGGCGCAGACCTCGCCAACGTGATCAACGAGGCGGCCCTCGCGAGCGTGCGTCGCGGCGCCCAGACGGTCTCGATGAAGGACTTCGACGAGGCGATCGACCGCATCCAGCTCGGGCTCAAGAAAGAGGGGCGGGTGATGAACGACGACGAGAAGCGCCGCGTCGCGTACCACGAGGCCGGACATGCACTGGTCGCGCTTTCGGTGAAGCACGCCGACCCGGTGCACCGCGTGACAATCATTCCGCGCTCGGTCGGCGCGCTCGGGGCGACGCTCCAGCTGCCCACCGAGGAGCGGTACCTGATGACCCGAGAGGAGCTCCTCGACCGCATCTGCGTGATGCTCGGCGGGCGCTCCGCCGAGGAAGTCGCGTGCGGGGACGCGTCGACCGGCGCCGTGGACGACCTCGAGCGCGCCACGGCGCTCGCACGCCAGATGGTGCGCCGCTTCGGGATGAGCGACGAGCTCGGGCCGGTGACCTGGGGGACGAGCGAAGGTTTCCGCTTCCTCCCGACGCCCGAGGGCGCCGACAGGGACTACAGCGAGGAGACGGCGCGCGCGATCGACGCGGAGGTCCGGCGCATCGTCGAGCGGGAGCACGAGCGTGCCTCCGGCTTCCTTCGTGACCGGCGGGGCTCGCTCGAGGCCATCGCGACCGCCCTCCTCGCGCGCGAGACGCTGGACGCCAACCAGCTGAACGAGCTGGTCGAGAAGCGCAAGGCCGCCTGACGATGGGTGGGTGGTCAGTCGCGGAGGAACGAGGGGTCGCACACGTACTCGCGGCATCCGTGAGGCGCTGACCGCCAGGTCCGGAGCACGAACCCGGACGGACACGCGGGCGGCTCGCTGGCGCAGTTCGCCGCTTCGACGCAGCCGTCGGGCACGAGGCAGCGATCGACGTCCCGCCGGTAGGCCCGAACCATGCCCCGCGGACAGAACCGCGCTGCCCTCGGACATTCTCGCGCGCGGTCAGGCAGCGGCACGAACACCTCGTTGGCCTGGAACCCGAGAACTCCGCGCCCGCCCGGCTCTCCGATGAACTGACCGGCGAGGACCGCGCCGCGCGCGTGGACGCGGTTCTCGAGCCACGCATGGTCGAGCCAATCGCTTTCGACGCGCGACAGATCCAGCGCGGGCACCTCGGTGGACGCATCGAGGTTGAGCTGCGTGGCCACCGTGTCCTTCAATTGCACGAACACGTCGTCCTGCGACCACATGGCTCCTGGAACGCCGCGGAACGCCGCATCCACCTCGAAGACCGCGTCGCGCAGCGTGCCGTGAACCACGAGAGCAGCGTCGTCCGGCTCCACGGAGGGGACTGCCGTCGTGTCCAGATCGTCGACGCGTAAGTCAGCCGCGTGCGTGTTCAGTGTGTGGAGGGTCCACCCGTGGGCGTTCCGGCGTACGACGGCCCACTGTTGCTGCACTTCGGGCTGGGACTCGGTCACTCCGGCCGCGCGCTCCTTGCATCCCTCGGCAAGAATTGCGGCGACCATCATCGCCAGCAGCGGTGCAGCGCGCTTCGTCCACATCAACCCGTGGCGACTGCAACCGGCGCGCCCGTCGTGTCGAGATCGACCTTCGCGAGCGCCGCTGCCGCCTCCAGGGTGCTGCAGCCGAGCCGGCTCAGTTCCTCGACGAACTGCGCACGAAGGGTCTCGAGCAAGTGGCTCCCCTGGACGCAGCGTTCGAGCTCGTCGGCGAGGGCGCGGACGACGGCGATCTGGCGGCGCGTCGCCAGCAGGCAAAGCTCCTCGTCGAGGAGACGGTCGTCGGCGGCGCCGAGTGCGCGGAGCGAAGGGAGCGGGCTGGCTGTCGTGGACACGGGGCCTCTCCTTGGTGCGGTGCGAGCTCCGCCTCGCACGCTTCGTGCCAGCGCGTCCGGATCAAACCCCGATGATGCGGGCGTCGTCGGGTCGGTAGACGGCGGCCAGGGTGGCGGCGACATTCTCGTACCCGAGACCGTCGTCCTCCTCGATCGGGCGACGCGCGTTGCGGAGAATGTCGAGCAGCGAGAGGACGCCGACCAGGTTCCCCCCGATGTCGAGGACGGGCAATCGACGGACGCGGTGCATTCGCATGACCGCCTCCGCCACGGCGACCTCCGTCTCCGGACCCACCGAGTGAGCCGCGTGCGATGCCGCGACGGTCACCGGAATCCGTTGCAGCGCCTCGCCCCGCGTGTACGCGGCCATGCAGACGTCCCGGTCGGTCACCATCGCGACCGTCCTCCCCGCGTCATCGACGACTGGGAGGGCGCCGCAGTCGTGATCCCACATCGCTCCGGCGACGCGGTGCAGGTCGTCGCGCGAGCGGCAGTGGTAGACGGTCCGCGTCATCAGATCGGAAACGACCCTCGCTTGCGGGCAGCCGACACGCGCCGGGCGTCGCGCGCAGATCTCGGCAACGGTGTGGACCAGGATCTCGTCGGCGAGTCCGTCCGCCGTCGGGCTGGCTTTGCGGTGAGCCCGCGCGAGGTCCTCCACGGACAGGACGCCCGAGAGGCGGCCGTCGCCGTCGAGCACGGGAACCCGTCGTACGTGCGCGCAGCGCATCGTAGCCTCCACCACCTCCAGCGTGTCGTGCTCGCGAACCGCGTGCACCGCCTTGTTCATCGTGCGTTCGATGCTCATCTGCGAGAGTCTCGCGCCGCGTGTGTAGGCGGCCATGCATACGTCTCGATCCGTGAGGGCGCCGACCACGTGGCGCTGGCCGTCGACGACGGGCACGATGCCGCAGCCGCGTTCCCACATGACCTGCGCCGCGCGCTCCAGCGTCTCATGGGGGAAGCACGAGCACGCTGGTTTGGTCATCCAATCCGACGCTCGCATGACGATTGCGGCTCTCCGCAAGGAGGGTGCCACCATGACGCGCGAGCACGGTCCGACGATCCGCGCGACGCCTACCACGCACTTTGCGCGTCCGTGCACGTCCTGCGCTCCCAGACGTGCTCCCGCGCCGCCTGGCCGAGCTCGCGCGGTAGCGTCGGGGCTTTCGCCTGAGGCGCGCTCCATGCATCCGAGGGATGGTCGTGGAAGCGAAAGAGATCTTCCGTCACGTGAAGGATCGCGCGGGCCTGCGGACGGCTCGAGAAGCAGAACGGGCCGTCCGGGCGACGCTGGGCGCGATGGCGTCCGTCCTCGCCGAGGATGATGGGCGGGCCCTCTCGGCTGCTCTGCCGCGCGATCTCGGGAAGTGCCTGAGCCGCCGCGCGCCGACGGAGGTGGGGACGCTCGAGGAGCTCTATGCCGAGGCGCAGCGGCGCGAACGGGTCGCGCCGGGGTTCGCCAGGGAGCACGCGCAGACCGTGCTCGAGGTGCTCGCCACGACCGTGGACGCCGAAGTGGTCGAGCGCCTCCGCAGGCATCTGCCGACGGACATCGCGCGGCTTCTCCAACCCCGCGAGGGTGGAGGGGAACCGCCGCCTCACGTTCACGCGCACCCCGCGCACCGTCCCTCCTCCGTCCAGACGCTCTCGCGCTCGAGGCCCGGCACTGGGGACCCCATCGCCGAGGCGACCCACCCGGTCGCGCACGCGGGGTCGGTCGCACGGTCGGGCGCACCCCACGCCGAGCGCATGGTGGAGACCGCCCGCTCCACGCGTCCTGCACGGGAGGACGAGACGCTCGCCGGCGCGCGAGACGAAGGGCGGAGGCGCTAGGAGTCGGCTCGTGCTCGACGGCCGTGTGCCCCGCGAGGTCTTCGAGCTCGCGCTCGTTCTCTTTCTCTCCTTCCTCGTCGGCATCGAGCGCGAGGAGCACAAGGCCGAGGGCGGTCACTACGTCTTCGGGGGCATTCGCACCTTCCCGCTTCTCGGCTTCGTGGGGTACGGGCTGGCGCGGCTTTCCGGAGGCGACGTGATCTCGCTCGCCATCGGCTTCGCCGTCGTCGGCGGCCTGATGGCGGTCTCTTACTGGAACAAGGTGCGCGCGGATCCCGGCGCGGGCGCGACGACCGAAGTGTCCGCGCTCCTCACGTACCTTCTCGGCGCGCTGGTGCACGCGGGCGCGATCTGGACTGCCGTGGCGCTCGGGATCATCGCGGTGCTGCTGCTCGAGCTGCGCGAGGGGCTCGCGAAGCTGACCTCGCGCATCGCGCGCGACGAGGTGCTCGCCTTCGCCAAGTTCCTGCTGCTCGCGGTGGTGATCCTGCCGGTGCTTCCCGACCGGCCCTTCGGCGCCTTCGCGATCAACCCCTTCCGCACGTGGCTCGTGGTGGTGGCGGTGAGCGGCCTCTCGTACGCGAGCTACCTCCTGCAGAAATGGCTGCGGCAGCGCGGCGGTGTGCTGGTGACGGCGCTCCTCGGGGGCGCGTACTCGTCGACGGCGACCACCATCGTGCTCGCTCGCGAGGCCAAGAGCGCGGGGCGACCGTCGCTCTACGCGGGCAGCGCGCTCGCCGCGTCGGGTGTGATGTACCTGCGGATCCTCCTGCTCGTGAGCCTCTTCGACCCTGCGCTGGCGCGGTCGCTCGCGCCGTGGTTCTCGGGGCTCGGTCTCGTCGCGATCGGCGGGGGCATCGGCGCCGCCCTCGCGAACCCACGACCCGCCGCGGACCGTCCGCAGGAGCAGAACCGCACGCGCAATCCGCTGGAGCTTCGCCCAGCGTTCCTCTTCGGTGTCGCCTTTCTCGCGATGCTGGTGCTCTCGCAGCTGGCGCTGCGGTACGTGGGCCGCGCGGGACTGTACGGCATGGCCACCGTCATGGGCTTCGGGGACGTCGACCCATTCGTGCTCGGTATCGCGCAGGGATCGCCCTTGCCTGGAGCCCAGCACGGCGCGGCGGCGGCCGTCGTCATCGCGACCTCGGCCAACGACGCAGCGAAGGCCGCGTATGCGCGCGTCTTCGCCGGGCGCGACGCGGGTCGCCCGGCGCTCCTGATGCTCCTCGCGCTGGCGGTCGCGGGGATCCTTCCCGTCTTCTGGTTCCTTCAGTCCTGAGCGCCCCGCTCCGGGCCGACGCTGATGACGGGAATGGTCGCAAGTCGCACGATCTTCTCGGCGACGCTGCCGATGAGGACGCGCTGCACCCCGCGCCGACCGCCGGTACTCATCACGACGAGGTCGGCCCTCTGCTCTTCGGCGAGGGAAAGGATCGACCGCCACGGCTTCGCGACGGTCGTGAGGGCTTCGACGTTTTGCACCCCCTGGCACACGCTCGCCACCAGCGCGTCGAGTTGCCGCTGTGCTGCACCCTGGACGTCGAGCGCAATGTCGGGCGGCAAGGAGTACGGCCGGGTCAAGGGCTCCCAGAACGGCTCGATGACGTGGACGACGGTCAGCGCCGATTCGCCTTCCCGGGCCAGGGAGGCGGCCAGCTCCAGTCCTCTCCGCGAATCGTTGCTGAGATCGGTCGGCGCCAGGATGTTTCGAAACCGGTCCATGCCGCCGGCGAGGAGGGCGACTTCATCGTAGGGATGAACCGTCAGCACCGGGACGGGCGAGAGCCGCACGACGCGCTCGGCCACGCTTCCCATGACGAATCGCTGGAGCCCTTGGCGGCCCTGTGAGCCGATGACGACCAGATCCGCTTCCAGGTCTGCGGCGGCTGCCACGACCTCATGCCAGGCCACCCCTTCGCGCAGGGCACCGTTCACTTGCAGCATGCGCGCGCGGAGGCTGCTGACGACACCTTCGAGAGCAGCGCGCGCCTCGTCGCGCACGCCCGCGGGCGGCGGGAAGGGGTACGCGTAGGCCATCTCCTGTACGACGTGGACGACCGCGAGCTCGGCGGCGAAGCGAGTTGCGAGCGCAGCGGCCGTCTCCACAGCGCGATCCGACGACGGGCCGAAATCGGTCGCGACGAGGATCTTTCGGAATGGCTGCGCCATGACGAACCTCATGACGCAATCGTCGAGCCAGCGCAGAGTCTGCGCGTGGCGCACGGAGCAGCCTCCACCTTTCGTCAACGGTCGCCTTTCAGCGGGCCCTGGCTTCGGGCACGAAGGATGCGAGCCGGTAGTTGTCCGCTCATGAAAGTTCGCGACATGGTCCACGGCGAGCCGGCGACGGCCGCGCCCGAGGAGAGCGCGGCGAGCGCGTGGGGCCGCATGCAGACGGCCCGTGTGGATCACCTGGTCGTCGTGAGCCGTGGACGTGTCGTGGGGTTGCTGTCGCGGCAGGACATGAGCGGTCCCTCGGGCGGGGCTCACCGGCGGATGGGACGACGGGTCGCCGATCTGATGCGAGGCGAAGTCCTGACCGTCTCACCGCAAACGGACGTGCGGAGCGCGGTCTCCCGGATGCGCCGTCAGCACCTCGCGTGTCTCCCCGTGGTCGAACGCGGACAGCTCGTCGGTGCCATCACCGTCTCGGATCTGCTGCAGCTCTTGGAGCAAGAGCGACGCGCCTGATCGGCCATCGACACTCACCTCGGCCGGCGCCTTGCAGTGATCACCCATCGGAGGTGACGAATGACTTCTCGATGGCTTCTCCCGCTCGCAGCGTCCGCCGCCTTGTTCGCGACCGCGTGCGTTTCCGAGGGCCGGTACGAGCAGGCCGTGCAGGACGCGAATGGCGCTCGCGCCGAGCTCGCGAAGGCGAAGCAAGAAATGCGCGCACGCGACAAGGTTGCCGACCAAGGTCGCGCCGAGATGCAGAAGCAGATCGACGACGCGACCGCCGTCTACCAGGAGCTCACGAGGCAGCTCGAGAGACTCGGTCAGGACAGCGAATCGCTCCTCGCGGTCAACGGGTCGCTGAAGGACGCCCTGGACAACTCCAAGAAGCGACTGGAAGAGCTTCGACGCGCGCAGGCCGCGGCGGAGGCGAGAGCCTCGCTCTATCGGGACCTCGCGCTCCGGTTCAAATCGATGATCGACGCCGGCGACCTGGCGATCACGCTGCGCGACGGGCGCATGGTCCTGCGCCTCCCCAACGACGTTCTGTTCGACTCGGGTCATTCCGAGCTCAAACCGGAGGGCAAGCGGGCGCTGTCGCAGGTGGCCGCCGTCCTCGCCACCATTGCAGGACGCCAGTTCCAGGTCGCCGGCCACACGGACAACGAGCCGATCCGCCTCTCGCCCTACAAGTCCAACTGGGACCTGTCGACGGCGCGGGCCCTCGAGGTGACGTCGTTCCTCGTCTCCAGCGGCGTGGGCCCGCACGCGCTCTCCGCTGCGGGGTACGGAGAGTTCGATCCGATCGACACGAACGACACGAGTCACGGCAAGTCGCACAACCGCAGGACCGAGATCACGCTCCAGCCGAACATCGACGAGCTGGTGGCGGTCCCGGACTCTCCCTGAGGGACCGGTCATGCGTCGCGCCGCCGCGTGGGCCCTGGGGGCCGTTCTCGGCGTAGTCGCCGGGAGCTCGACGCCTGCACGGGCGGAGGTGGTCGCCCCCAGTGCGATCG
This sequence comes from Polyangiaceae bacterium, assembly GCA_036393165.1. Classification (GTDB taxonomy): domain Bacteria; phylum Myxococcota_A; class Polyangia; order Polyangiales; family Polyangiaceae; genus Palsa-1150. The sequence continues at coordinate 23,172 of DASVWO010000439.1, forward strand.
ACGTTCCGCTCTTCACGATCAGCAAGAGCGAGAACCGCAACCAGGTTCAGTACGTCATCCGGGTGGACGAGCACTGCACGCCGCTGACCGACGCGCCGGTCTGGGCGTACTGGAGGATGATCGAGCTCGGTCCCACCCGCACCGAGCCGCTGCTCGGCCGCGAGCAGCGCGCCTACGGCATCGCGGGGCAGTGGGTGCTCGAGCGCGGTGCGGAGGGCGGCAAGGTGCGCGTCGTGCTGCGCGCGATGCCCTCGCGGCCCATCGAGATCGAGAGCGGACGAAGTCCGGCCGGCGCCTGCGTCGCCAGGTCCACGATGCTCATCGCGGGCGCTCCGGCGCGACTCTTCGGCGTGTACGCGAAGCTCAAGTGGCCGGTCGGCGTGGACTATCTCCTCCTCCAGGGCTGGAGCCTGGACGGGACGCACGTCGTCACCGAACGGGTGAAGGGGTGACCATCATGGGGTGCCGGTTCGCTCTTCCAGTCCTGGGGGTCGTGCTCGCTGCCACGGCCTGCAGCTCCGCCCTGTGGCCTCGCGCCGCGTCGTCACCGACGACTCTCGCGAGAGGACGCTGCACCATCGTCGTCGCGAGACCCGGCGGGGATTGGTCCGGCTGGGACGAGCAACTCTGCACGGCATCGGCAGAGGGGGCCCATCCACGGCAGTCGTGGCTCGCTCCTCTGGTCGCGCAGGCCGTCGACGACGCCGAGGTCGCGGCTTGCGGAGCGCCGCGGTGCGCCGCGCACGACCGCGCGGTCCGTTTCTACGTCGTCCCGTCGTCGACGCCTGCCCTGATCTCCGAACGGGACGACGAGACAGTCGCCGTGGTCCTGTCGTCGGCGCTCGTCGATCGCGCGGGACGCGACGCCGGCTTCTACGAGCTAGCGTTCGCCCACGAGCTCGCGCGCCTGCGGCTCGGCGAGACGTGCGGCGAAGGTGTCCAGTCGGACGAGTTGCTACGCGCTGGTTCTTGCGACCGCGAGGCGCTCGGCTGGCTCACGCGCCTGCATCCGAACGACGAGGCATGGGCGCAGCGCGAGAGGATGCTCGCCGGAGCGCGGTCCAGATGACGGCTGGCGTCACTCGCAGAACGCTTCCTCGATGGGGCCACCCGGCGAAGAGCCGATGCTCGAGCAACTCCCTCCTCCGTGACAGTCCGACGACGTGGCGCAGTCGGGGTGGCATCCGGCGATCCAACCGTCGCGGCGGATGAAGAAGTGCTGATCGGCCGGGCAGACGACGGGATCGGCGGGAGGCAGCGCGCCGGCATTGGCGTAGACGCTCTCGCAGTCGATCGCTTCGAGCACCAGGCGGGTGCCCGCCATCGCGCGCTCGCACCGCGCCTCCGTGTCATCGACTGCGGTGCCGGAAGGCCGCGATTCGAACGTCGCGCGCGCAGCGCCCACGGCGACATCGACCTCCTCGGGCTCGTTGCCGACTTTGCGGAGCCAGCAATCGAGCTGGGATAGGAAGAGAATGCACTCCGCCGGGAGCGCCGATGTCGCGTTCGTTCGTCGCTCCGGCTCCGGCGCCGCGGGGGCTGGAGCCCCTTGGCAAGCGGCGAGAAGCAGCACGAGACCGGCGTATCGAGAAGCCATGCTCACGTTCGATGCCATCACATCATCCCCGTGACGCCGATGCCGGCGCCGTGATCGACTGCGATCGGAACCGGAGCCAGCAGAATCCCCGTGTCGGCGCCAGGCTCTCCGTGCCTGTGAAGGTGCATGAGGAGAGGCATGGCCCAGCCGAACGCGAACCCGAGCAGGCCGCCCGCCAGGATGTCGCTCGTCCAGTGGTTGTCCGTCACGATGCGCAGCATGCCCATCGTGACGTCGACTCCGATGGCGCTTCCGCACGTCACCGCGTCCCACGGAGCGCCGTACAGGTGCATCGAGAGGTGCTGCGTGCAGGTGAGGGTCGCCCCGGTGGTGGCGACGGCGACGTGGCCGCCCGGAAAGGACATCGTCGCTTCGGTGTTGCTGCCGAGGCATTGAGAGGCGCTCCCGCCTGCGGCCAGGCACTCGCTGACGGGAGGACGGGCGCGACCCACCAGGTTGCGCAGCGCCAGGTCGGTTGCGCTCACGAGGGACAGCGCCACCGCGTCCTGCCAGAAGAGATCCCAGGCGAGCTCCTTCCCGTAGCGGCTCCATGCGTAGGGAACGTCCACGACGACGGGGTATGCGATGTTCATCCCCAGCAGCGCCCAGCTCGCGACGGTGGCGTCCTCCCGTACCTGCGGGGTCGAACCACGCAGGACGTCGCGGACGTCCTGGTCGAACAGGAACGGCGCACTCCAATGCAGGGTCGGTTGCTGCGGCTCGAGCCAGACGGCTTCGGCACCGAGCACCCCGAGACCGACGCCGCCCAGCACGTAGTCGGCAGCGCCGGCGTGCGACCACTGGGGGTCCCACCGCAACGGGCGGCTCGAGGGGACGTCGTCGGCTCGCGCGGTCCCCGCCGCGCACAGCAGCACGCATGCCGCGGCGAGAGCCAGTCGGAACGGGCGCGGACTCACGTCGCTTCGGCGAGTAGATCCCCGAGCATTTCGCGCAGCTTCAGGCGCGCGCGATGCGCGCGCTGTCGCACCGCCTCCGGCGAAACGCCCAGAACCTCCGCCGCCTCCTCTGCCGTGAGCTCCTCCAGATCGCGCAGCACCAGTGCGGCGCGATGCGACTCGTCGAGTCGCTCGAGCGCCTCTCGCACTCGCACCGAGATCGCATGCCGATCGGCCAGCACGTCCGCGCCGTCGGTCGCGGCATCGCCCGCCAGGCCGACGTCGCCGAGCCGCGGCATCAGGGCTTCGAGCGACTCCGTCGGCTTACGCTTGCTCGCGCGGCGCCGCATGAGGGCCTGGTTCATCGCGATGCGATACAGCCACGTCCCGAAGCGCGACTCGCCCTGGAACCAGCGGATCGCCTGGTAGGCGCGCAGGAAGGTCTCCTGCACGATCTCCTCGGCATCGCTCGCGTTGCGCGTCATGCGCATCGCGAGGCGATGGATTCGGTCCTTCCAGCGAGCCGCGAGGACCACGAACGCCGCGTGCTCCCCGTTCCGCGCGCGCATCGCGAGACTCTCGTCGGAGCCCGACTGCTCCAGGGTGGCGGCAAGCATGACCATCGGAGGGGTCTCATTGCAACGGCGGGACCATCGCGACCTAGCGATGGTTTCGCCGGCTTGTCGCCATGGCGGCGGCCCCAGGCATGCATCCGCTGCCGCGAGGCGCAAGAATCGCGCGTTCAGTCGCGCGGGCGTCGCCGGGCCACTGCGAGGAGCCGGCGCAGTCGCATCTCCACGTCGTGGGGCATCGGGACGTCCGTGGCCCGTCGCACGAGCCCGGGAACGAGCTCGTAATCACGGACGAGGGCGGCGCAGGCGGTGCACGACTGTACGTGCTGCTCGATCGCAGCGACCCGGTCGGGCGCGAGGCGTCCGTCGACGTAGTCGCCGAGCAACTCGGCGCACCGGGCGCAGGTCAAGTCCGTCATGCACCCGGTTGGATGCGTCGGGCGGGATGGCGTGACCGGGTCACGACCGAGCCCCCGCGGCATCCGAACGGACGTGCCGTCCGCATCGCTTCCGAGCCGCATCCTGGCGCGCGCCTTCCGACCCTTCGCGAAGGTGGAGGCCGGGGAAGCCGTCGGCGCCGCCGTGATGATGGTCGCGTCCTTCCTGCTGCTCTGCGCCTACTACCAGCTGAAGACGGTCCGCGAGCCGCTCATCCTGCTCGAGGGCGGCGCTGAGGTGAAGCTCTACGCCCGCGCGGGGCAGGCCGTGCTCATGGTGGGCTTCGTCCACCTGTACGGCGAGATCGCCAAGCGCGTCGGACGCATGAAGCTCCTGGCGATCGTCTTTCTCTTCTTCATCTCCAATCTGGTCGTCTTCGCGATCCTGTCGCGCACCCGCCTACCGATCGGCCTCGCGTTCTTCCTGTGGGTCGGCGTCTTCAGCTACACGGCCGTCGCCCAGTTCTGGGCGCTGGCGGCCGACATCTACACCGAGGAACAGGGCAAGCGGCTCTTCCCGGTCATCGGCATCGGCAGCTCCGTCGGCGCGGTGGCCGGGGCTCGTCTGGCCAAGTCGCTCGTGCCGTCGGGGCCCCACGCATTGATGACCGCCGCCGCGGTGCTGCTGCTCGTCTGCATGGTGCTGCTCGCCTGGGTCGAGAGTCGCGCGGGCGTCGGAGGACGAAGGCGAGCGCAGAGCCCCGAGCAGGAGGAGGAGCAACCTCTCTCCGACGAAGGCGCGCTGCACCTTCTCCTGCGCGATCGGTTCCTGCTGCTCATCGCCGCGATGATCGTGCTGCTCAACTGGGTCAACAGCGCGGGCGAGTACGTCTTCGATCGCACCATCCTCGCGGCGGTGACCACCGCCGGCCTTCACGGCGCCGCGGCGCAGTCGTTCGTCGGCGCGGTCAAGGCGGACTACTTCGCCTGGTACAACCTGCTCGGGATGCTGATGCAGCTGTTTGCTGTGTCGCGCATCCTGGCGAGGCTCGGCGTCCGCAACGCGCTCCTCTTCAATCCGGCGTTCTCCCTGGTGGGATACGCGTGGGCCGCGTTCGTCCCGACGCTCGCCGCCTTCCGCATGGTGAAGATCGGAGAGAACGCGCTCGAGTACTCGATCGCCGAGACGTCGCGTCACGCGCTCTACCTCGTGACCTCGCGCGTCGAGAAGTACGTGGGCAAGACGTCGGTCGACACCATCGCGGTGCGCGTGGGCGCCATTCTCTCCGGAGCGGTCGTGTACATCGGCGGCCGGGTGAATCTCTCGACGGCCGCATTCGCGACCCTCAACGTCGTGCTGACCGCTGCGTGGATCGGCGTGGTCCTCGCCATCGGCAGGGAGCATCGGAGGCGTCGGCTGGAGAGCCCCGTGCTGCTCGCGGCGGAGCCCGCGACGTCATGAAGCGCGCGGCCGCCCTCCTCGCCATCGTGCTGGGGGCGACGATGGGTCGCGAAGCGCGCGCGGACGAGTCACCGGCCGCCGCCGCGCAGCAGCCTTCCCCGAAGCGCCCCGTTCCCGACTACTCCGGACGCGGTCCGGAGCCGACGACCCCGGGAGACGTGGCCCTGTGGGTGCCGCGGGTCGTGCTGTCGCCGCTCTATCTCGTGAGCGAGTACGTCATCCGGTGGCCGCTCTCGCAAGCGATCCCGGCGGCCGAGCGCGCCGACCTACCGCGCAAGGTCTACGACTTTTTCACCTTCGGGCCGGAGCACAAGGCGGGCTTCGCGCCGGTCGGCATGTTCGACTTCGACTTCAACCCGAGCGTCGGCCTCTATGTGTTCTGGAACGACGCCGGGTTCAAGGGAGACGACTGGCACGCGCACGTGGAAGCGTGGCCCACCGACTGGCTCGCGGGGTCACTCACCGATCGCATCCAGATCGACGACCGTCAGGTCCTCCAGCTCCGCCTCGAGGGTGTGAAGCGACCTGACCGCGTCTTCTACGGCATCGGGCCCGACACCCGGCAGGGCTACCAGAGCCGCTACGGGCAAGATCGCTTCGATGGCGGCGCGGCGTACGAGTGGCGGTTCTGGCGTGGCAGCCGGATCCAGACTGCGCTCGGAATTCGTGCGGAGAATCTCTACGACGGGCACTTCGGCGGTGACCCGAGCGTGAGCAAGGAGGCCGTCACGGGCGCCTTCGCGCTGCCGCCGGGATTCGGCGTCGGCTACACGACGGAGTACAACCGCGCGTCCTTCGTCCTCGACTCGCGCCGTCGGTGGCCGGAGCCGGGATCGGGCTTGCGTGCCGAGCTCCAGGCCGAGCAGGGAAACGACGTGCGCAACTCGCCGTCGTCTGGATGGATCCGCTACGGCGGGTCCGCTGGAGCGTATCTGGACCTGAACCAGCGAGGCCGCGTGCTCGCGCTGTCCGTGATGACCCTCTTCGCCGACCCGCTCGGTGACCGACCCGTGCCGTTCACCGAGCTCGCGTCCCTCGGCGGCGACGGTCCGATGCGGGGGTACTTCTCGGGGCGCATGGTGGACCTCAGCGCGGCGGCGGCGGCGCTTCATTACGTGTGGCCCATCGGTCCGTGGCTCGGGGGCACCATCGAGGCGGGCGTCGGCAATGCGTTCGACGCGCACCTGCAGGGCTTCCGCGCGGGCCGGCTCCGGTTCTCGGGCGACCTCGGCGTCTCGAGCCTGGGCATGAGCGACTACCCCATCGAACTGATCTTCGGGCTCGGGTCGGAGACCTTCGAGCAGGGAGGGACCATCGATTCGTTCCGCTTCACCCTCTCGGTGAACCATGGCTTCTGAGCGGCGCATCGCCATCGCAGCGGCGCTCGTCGCCGTCGGATGCGCCCATGGGGACGCGCGCTTCCCGCTCCGCGATCCGGTGTGGCGCGACAGCGACCTTCGTCCGGTCTACGTGCGCTGCCACGAGCAGCCCAAGGACGACGAGCCGCACCACGTGTCCTGCGCGCCGGAGCCCACCGAAGCTCCCATCTACTGGGATGGGGCGGACAACATGGTTTTCCGACCGCTGTCGGAGTCGCTCGGTGTCGTGACCAGCGGTGAGGCCGTCGACGTGAACAGCATGGACGAGGTGCCCGACTCGTCCTGGTTCACCAACCGCCTCGGCGTCCGTCCGGTCACGTCGTCACAGCTTCGGCTGAACGCGTGCGGTCCGGACCAGGTCCTCGACCCCGACCACGCTCCCGACCACTCGTGGCTGATCGACAAGGGCAAGACCAGCGGATCGACCCCGGGGTTCCGCGTCGTCATTCCGGGCAAGGGCAAGTACATGTTCAAGGTGGAGGCGACGGGGTTGCCCGAGCGCCAGGTCGCCGCCACCGTCGTGGGCGAGGCGGTGTACTGGGCCTCCGGGTACAACGCGTCGTGCGAGCAGGCATTGCTCGTGCGTCCGTCGATCTTCGCGCTGAAGCCCGGGCTCCGCGCCCGCCACGGCAACTTCGGCGACGAATACGACTTCGACCAGAAGGCGCTGGACGAGCTCTTCGCCAGGTCGGGCAAGCACGGCGCGCTCCTGCGGGTGAGCGCGTCCGCATGGATTCCCGGCTACGTGCTCGAGCAGTTCAGCTACGAGGGGACGCGGCCGGACGACCCCAACGACGTCGTCCCGCACGAGGATCGCCGCGAGCTCCGGGGCGCGCGCGTGCTCGCGTCGTGGCTCGATCATTTCGACTGCCGGTACGGCAACTCGCTCGACACGTGGATCAGCGATGCGCCCAAGGGGGCCGCTCCGGACGCGTCACCCGGTCACGTCCTGCACGTGCAGCTCGGGACGAGCGCGGCGCTCGGATCCGTGTGGGACTGGGACCCGATCTCGCGACGCCTCGGATACTCGTACGTCGTCGACTGGGGCGACATGGGATCGGATCTCGCGACGTTCGGCGCCGCGACGCGCGTCTGGGAGCAGACCGAGAAGGTCCCGGGGCACGAGACGTTCGGCTATCTCGACGTGGAGCATTTCGACCCGGAGCACTGGAAGAACGAGTACCGCAACCCTGCGTTCGACCGGATGACCGAACGCGACGCGGCCTGGATGGCGAGGATCCTCGCGCGCTTCACGCCAGACATGGTCCGGACTCTGGCCGAGATGGGAAGGTTCGCCGACCCGGCGAACACCGACTACCTCGAGCGGATGCTCGACGGCAGACTCGCGAAGATCCTCGAGCGGTACCTGACGCGCGTCTCCCCCGTCGCCGACGTGCACCTCGAGGGTCGGGAGCGGCTCTGCGCCGTGGACGTGGCCGAGTGGCGCGGGCTGCGCGACGCGCAGGCCTTCGCGTACACCGCGCGGCTCGTGGGCGGTCCCTGGCTCGCGGTGGATCGTCGCCCCGGCGGTCAGCTCTGCGTCACCCTGCCTCACGTCGCGCGCGACGGAGGCGCACCCGACGACTCCGCCGAGCGCTACGTGCGTGTGCGCATCGACGACGGCGTCGCGCGAGGACCGCTCGTCGCACATCTCTATGATCTCGGTCCGACGCGCGGTTTCTTCCTCGCGGGTCTCGAGAGGCCGGACCCGTGAGATGCCGGCTCTTGCTGCCGATGACGTTGCTCGCGGCCTGTAGCCCCGCGGAACGTCCTTTCCCGCTGCGCGCGCCCATGCTGCAAGACACCGATCTCGCGTCGGTCCTCGTGCGGCACGACGTCGTTCGGATCATCGGCGCGCGTGCCGTCGTAGCGGAAGGGGCCGATCAGGCGCCCGGGCAGCCACGCGGATGCGACCATGCGCACCTCGTTGCCGTGGTGCGGCGCAGCGCG
>DASVWO010000440.1:0-17430 GCA_036393165.1 Polyangiaceae bacterium
CACGCGCGCGCCCTCGGCACCTCTCCGGGCGCAGGCGGCGCCGCCCAGAGCGCCCGCAGCTCGCCCTCGACGCGGCCGATGACGGACGCAGGCCCGGCGGCGCTCACGGCTTCCTCCAGCGTCGCCCATCGCGCGCGAGCAGATCGTCGGCCTGCTCCGGCCCCCACGTGCCGGCGGCATACGTCGGGGGCGGCGGATACCCGTCGGCCGCCCACGCGTCGAAGACGCGGTCGATGTACGACCACTGCTCCTCCACCTCGTCGCGCCTCGTGAAGAGCGTCGCCTCGCCGCGCATCGCGTCGAGCAGGAGCCGCTCGTACGCCTCGGGCGTGTTCGATCCGAACGCCGTGCCGTAGCGGAAGTCCATCGCGACGTCGCGCAGGATCGTCTGCTGCCCAGGCTCCTTCGAGATGAAGCGCAGCGCGATCCCCTCGTCGGGCTGGATGCGCACCGAGAGCACGTCGGGCGCGATCCCTCCGTCCTGCGCGTGGAAGAGGGCGTGCGGCACCTCGCGGAAGACGACCGCGATCTCGGTCACCCGCCGCGCGAGCCGCTTGCCGGCGCGCACGTAGAAGGGGACGCCGCTCCAGCGCCAGTTGTCCACGAAGCAGCGCATCGCCACGTACGTCTCGATGCGCGAGTCGGGCGCGACGTCGGGCTCTTCGCGGTACGCGTGCACTTCTTCCCCGCGCACCACGCCGCGGCCGTACTGCCCGCGCACCACGTCGCGCCCCACCTCCGCGCGTTCCATCTTGCGCAGGCTCCGCAGCACTTTGACCTTCTCGTCGCGCACGGCGTCCGCCGCCAGCGAGATGGGCGGCTCCATCGCCGTGAGGCAGAGCAGCTGCATCAGGTGGTTCTCGACGATGTCGCGCGTCACGCCGGTCTGCTCGTAGAAGCGCCCGCGCCCCTCGACGCCGATGTCCTCGGCCACCGTGATCTGCACATGGTCCACGTGCCCGCGCCCCCACACCGGCTCGAAGAGCGAGTTGGCGAACCGGAAGACGAGCAGGTTCTGGACCGTCTCCTTGCCCAGGTAGTGGTCGATGCGGAAGACCTGCGATTCGTCGAACGCCGCCGCCACGTCGTCGTTGAGCGCTCGGGCGCTCGCCAGGTCGTGACCGAAGGGCTTCTCGAAGACCACGCGCGTCCACGGCCCGCCACTCCTCTCACCGCCCGGAGGCGCCACGAGGTGCGCCTCGCGCAGCCCGTCCACGATGGGCCCGAACTCCGCCGGGGGCACCGCGAGGTAGAAGAGGCGATTGCCACGTGTGCCGCGCTCCGCGTCGATCCGCTCGAGTTGCGCGCGGAGCGACTCGTACGTGGCGCGCGCATCGGCAGAGCCGCGCACGTAAGAGAGCCCACGCTCGAAGTCCGCCCAGAGCGAGGCATCCACGGGCTTGCGTCGCGAGAACGCAGCGACCGCCTCCCGCATCTCGGCGCGGAATGCCTCGTCCGTCTTCTCCCGTCGAGCTACGCCGACGACGGCGAACCCACCCGGCAACAGCCGACTCGCGGCGAGATTGTAGAGCGCAGGCATCAGCTTGCGACGGGTGAGGTCGCCGGATGCCCCGAAGATGACGACAGCGCACGCATCGCTGGTCTTGTCTTCGACGAGTCCTCTTCGCAACGGGTTGAGCGTCATCGACTGAGCCATGGCCAGGGCGGAGCATAGCGACTTGCTCCGGAGACACAGGATGAGTGGCTGGCGCGGGTCTTGCGCAAGCGGACGCGATGTTTAGCTTGGGTGACGTAGAGGAAGGTCATGCGAGTCAGTGGTCACCCGGAAGGCCGCATTGTCGGCCACGTGCAAGTGAAGGTCGCATCGCGCGTGTACGCGGTGCCGATTCAAGAAGCTCCGCTCGCAGGGACGTCCATCGAGGCCGGTTTCTTCACCGAGGGCAAGGATGGCTTCGGCATCCTGGTCGACAGCGGTGCGGCCGAGTCCCAGCAGAGAGCCATCATCGAGAGGGCCTCGGAAGAGGCCGCGAAGTTCATCTCGCGCAAGTTCCTCAACTGATCCGCTGACGCCTCGCACGGTGTGTGCAGAGCATCCGGAGCGTGGGGCACGACCAGACGAGATTCCAGCGGCAGAGACAGGAAGGGGTCGGTGGAATCAAACGAGCTTGTCGGCACTCCACTCAACCGAGATGCCTGGAGAGGTGAGAGCGTCATGAGCGCGGCAATTACGGGGCCCGAACCCCAAGCGACAAACCAACAGAACCCTCAGGTGGAGCCCGACCAGCGCGAGCGCGACGAGAGTCGCGAGCTCACGCCGGACCGTCCACCGCAACAGGTCGAAGGCGAGAAGCCCAAGCGTCCACGCGGTTTCGCGGCGATGGACAGGAAGCTCGTCAGCGAGATAGCCCGCAAGGGAGGCAAGGCGGCGCACTCGGCGGGCACGGCCCACGAGTTCACCAGCGAGGAGGCTCGCGTCGCCGGCCGGAAGGGCGGCAGAGCCACCCACGCCAAGCGGCGCAAGGCCATCGAAGATCAACAGGGCCCGAAGACCGGCGAGTGAATCGCCTCAACCCCCGTGGCCGTCCAGGACGCGCGCGAGTAGCTCGAGCGCGTCCGCGACCCGCTGCCGCTCGGGCCGAGGGAGCCGCTCGAGCAGCGTCGAGTACGCGAACGTCCACTCGGTGATCACCGCTTCGGCGGTGCGCTTGCCACGGGGCGTGAGTCGAACGTCGGTCTGCCGGCCGTCCTCGGTTCCGCGCTTGCGGACGACGTAGCCGGCTCGCTCGAGACCGGCGAGGTTGCGACTCGCGGTCGACGGATCGATGCCCAGCATCATGGCCAGGGACGTGGTCGACATCGCCCCGCGCTCGGCGATGAGCGCCAGCGCCTCTGCCTGCTGCGGCGTCACGTCACCCGCACCGCGCGCGCGCTCGCGTCCGAGTCGGCCCAGCGATCGGGCCACGGTTTGAAGCGCGCGTGCGGTCTTGAGGTCGCCCATGTGCGGGGGAGGGGCCCGCACCAACGGCGGGAGCGGGGGCGGAACGAATCCCCAAGCTCGGGCCCGGCGTCAAGCGACGACTTGCATGGAGGCGAAGCCCTCGCCGCGTAAGGGCTTTCGCGGCCGCTTGCTCGCAAGCACCAGCTTGTTGCGTGCACGCGGCGTGCGCTCTAGGTTGGGCCCAGCCGATGACGACCCAGGCACCGCGCGCCCCGTCCCTCGTCGGTCGCCCCCTGGCGGGTCGGCCGACGACGTGCCGGATGTTCGAGAACGACTTTCTCGAGCGCTTCTCGCGCATCCACCCGTCGACGCCGTTCGTCGTCTGGATCCCGGTCGCGGCCTTCTTCCTGGGCCGCAGCTTCTACAGGCACGACCTGGCGATCCCTGCGGTCGCCGGCATGTTCCTCCTCGGCATCCTCGCCTGGTCCATCGCGGAGTACGTCCTCCACCGCTGGGTGTTCCACTGGACGAACGCGACACCCTGGGGCAAGCGCATCCATTTCCTGCTCCACGGCGTGCACCACGACTTCCCGAACGACAAGGACCGCCTCGTCATGCCGCTGCCGACGAGCGTGCCGCTGGCGATCATCTTCTACGTCCTCTTCACGCTCACGCTCGGCCGCACCATCGGCGAGCCGTTCTTCTCGGGCTTCGCGATCGGCTACCTCTTCTACGACGGCACGCACTACTACGTGCACCACTTCGTGCCGACGACCCGCTGGGGGAAGTTCCTCCGCCGTCATCACATGACGCATCACTTCGCGGACCACGACGGCGGCTTCGGCGTGTCCTCGCCGCTCTGGGACTACGTGTTCCGGACGCTGCCCGCAAAGAAGAAGTCGGCGTAGAGTAGTTCCTGCAGGAGGAAGAAGGACCATGGGCGAGCCCAAGCTCCGCAGGGACGTGTTCGTCGCGCTCGCAGCGGTCGCCTGGGCCGACGGGAGCCTGGACTCCGACGAGGCGGACGCGATCGTGCGCGCCGCGGTCGAGGAGGGGCTGTCGCTCGAGGAGGTCGCCGAGATCGAGGATGCGACGAAGAACAAGGTCGACCTCGGTGTCATCGACCGCGCGGGCCTGAGCAAGGAGGACCGCCTCTTCATCTACGGCGTCGCCTGCTGGATCGCGCGCATGGACGGCGCCGTGACCTCCGGCGAGAGCAACGCCCTCGCGCAGCTCGGCGAGCGCCTCGGCATTCCCGAGCGTCCGCGTGGCGCGGCCGAGGCCGTCGCCCGTGAGGTGGCCGAGATGCCCGAGGGCGACCGGCCCGCGCGCTACGACCTCGCCGCGCTCCGGCGGATCCTGGGAGAGCGCCTGCGCCAGTCGGCGGCTGCGAAGCAGGGAAGCTGACAGGTTTGTCGGATGGGGCCCCTCCCCCATCCGTTATGCCCATTCGTGCTCCGAGCGCGGTAAGCTCAGGGTCCGGTCCGGGCCATGACGACAGGGCAGAAGGGGAGCACCTCAGCCGCGCCCCCGAGCGAGATCGGGACTGTCCTCGCGCAGCGTTACGAGGTCGTCCGCGAGCTCGGTCGCGGGGGCATGGGCGTCGTGTACCTGTGCCGCGACGTCGTCACCAACGACCGCGTCGCCCTCAAGCGGCTGCGCGCGCCCGAGAAGGGGGAGGCGAGGCCCGAGGAGAACTGGTGGTTCCACCAGGAAGCGCGTGCCGTCTCGCTCCTGGACCATCCGGCGATCGTCCGCGCGCGAGACTTCGGTCAGCTCGCCGACGGGACGCCCTTCTTCGTCATGGACGTGCTGCCCGGACGCAGCGTGCACGAGTGGATGCACACGACGCATCTCCCCTGGAGCGTCATCTGGTCGATGGTCGACCAGGTCATCGCTGGGCTCGCGCACGCGCACGCGCGCGGCGTCATCCACGGGGACCTCAAGCCGTCGAACATCATGCTCGACCTCGCGTCGGCGGGCCGGGGACCGCGCGCGTACCTGCTCGACCTGGGGCTCGCCTGGCTGCGCGAGTACCGCCACGACACGAGGCTCGACGGCGCGCGGCAGCCGGAAGTCGCCGTGCACTCCGGCGCAGGCACCGTCGGCTGGGTGGCGCCCGAGCAGATCCGCCGGCAGGCGGCGCTCGTGGGCCCGGCGACCGACCTCTATGCGCTCGGGTGCGTGATGTACCGCGTCCTCAGCGGGCGCGAGGTGTTCGAGGGCAACGCGCAGGACGTCCTGCGCGCGCACAAGCGGTCTCCGGTGCCGCCGCCCAACCTGCCGCAGGACGTGCCCGACGACGCGGGCAAGTTCATCCTGCGACTGCTCGAGAAGAAGCCGTGGAACCGCTTCGAGCTCTCCGCCGACGCGCGGCGAGCCTGGATGCGCTTGCGCCCGGCGGCCGCGGCGCCGCTCGAGGACGTCGTCCAGGGCACGGGCCCCAGCTCGCGCGCGGCGCCGGCCGGATACGCGCGGTCGCTCGCCCCGGGGCTCCTGAGCCTGAGAGCGCCGATGCTCGTGGCGCGGCACGAAGAGCGCTCGAGCCTCTGGGCGGCGGTCGAGGACGTCGCGTCGGGCCGGATGCGCCAGGACCTCATCGCGGTGATCGGCGACGCCGGCGTCGGCAAGAGCCGCCTGGTCGAGTGGCTGTGCGCCGAGGTGCACGAGCGCGGGACGATGATGCCGCTGCGCGCGCGCTACGGGCGCATCCCCACGCCCCTCGACGGCATCACGGGCGCCATCAACGCGCACTTCGGGCTGGAGGGAGCCGACCGCGCGGCCGTCGAGCAGGCGCTCATCACGCGCTGGGAGGTCGGCAAGGACGACGACGACGCCCTCACCTGGGTGGCGGCGACGGCCGAGTGGCTCCGGCCGACGCCCCCCGGCGTGCTCGCGCCGCTCGGTCCGAGCGGCAAGCGCTTCGTGCTCGACCGGCCCGAGCTCCGCTTCGTCGTCATGAAGAAGGTGCTCGAGCGGCTGACGCGGGACCGCCCGGTGCTGCTCTGGCTGGACGACCTGCACTTCGCCTCGCCGAACACCTTCGAGACGCTCGCCCGCCTGCACCGCGACGCGCACGATCTGCGGGTGCTGGTCGTCGCCACGGCGCGGAGCGAGACGCTGACGACGGACCTCGACGCCGCCCTGCGCATGGAGGCGATGCGCGCCGAGTGGAGCGGCAAGGTCATGGACCTCAAGCCGCTCGCGACGGACGACACACAGGCGCTCCTGCGGACGGCGCTGCCGCTCGACGACGACGCGGTGAAGCGCGCGGTCGAGCAGAGCCGCGGCAACCCGCTCTTCGCCCTGCAGCTCCTCTACGCGTGGGCGGGCGGCGGCTACCTCACGCTCGAGGGCGACAAGTACCGCGTGCCCGATCGCGCCCTGCACGGGCGCGCCATCACGACCGCCGAGCTGTGGGACGAGCGCGTCCGCGCCATCCCGACGGAGCTGCGCCTCAGCGCCTACGCCGCGGCCGCCCTCGGGGACGACGTGCGCGGCGAGGTGCTCAAGACGCTCTGCGCCTCGCTCGGCATGGACCCGCGCGACGCGCTCGTCGCCCTCACGCGCGCGCAGATCCTGCTCGCCGCCGGCAACGACCAGTTCCGCTGGCCGCACGCGCTGCTGCAGGAGCACCTGCTCGAGCGCCTGCAGGAACGCAAGGACGCACCGGCCATCTACCGCCTCGCGGCCAACGCGCTCGCGCGGCATCCCGCGGTGGGCTCGCGCCGCATCATGAAGCACCGCGTGCAGAACCTGCTCAAGGCGGGAGACGACGACACGGCGGCGAAGCTCATGTTCGACTTCATCCGCGGGAGCTGGCGCCGCGGACGCGACGCGCAGGCGACCCTGCGCGACCTCGACATGCTCGCCGGCCGGCTCACGGGGGTGCACGCGGCGGAGCGCTCGCTCTGGCGCGCCGAGGCGCTGCGCTACTCGGCGCAGCTCGAGGAGGCGCGGGCCGAGGCGGAGGCGGCACGTCGCGCGTACGAGCAGAGCGCCGACGAAGGGAACGCCGCGACGGCGATGCGTCTGCTCGGGCACCTCGCGAGCGACCTCGGGCAGCCCGCCCAGGGCCGGACGCTCGTGGCGCAAGCCCTCGAGCGCCACACCCGCATCGGTGATCTCGCGTCGCTGGCCAACGACGAAGTGGTGCTCGGCGAGATCGACTACCTGCTGGGCGACCATTCGCGGGCCCGCACGACGCTGCGCAACGCGCTCGAGCGATGCACCAAGGTGGGCGACACGCTCGCCGGCGCGCAGTGCCTGATCCTGCTGGCGCTCATCGAGGAGACCGTGGGCGCCTTCCAGCGCGGGCGCGACCTGCTGAGCGATGCGCGCACCGAGTTCGACCGCATCGGCTATCGCCTCGGCATCGCGCAGTGCGACGTCGCGCTCGGTCACGCGGACCACAGGGCGTTCGACTTCGCCGGCGCCCGAGCACGTGCGCTGGCGGCGCGCGCGAGCTTCCGCGAGCTGCACAACCCGCGCGGCGAGGCGGCCTGCGAGCGCCTGCTCGCGATGGTGGCGCTCGACACGGACGAGTACGACGCGTCGGACGCGCACGCGCGCGTGATGCTCAAGATCTACGAGAAGCTGCAGGACCCGTGGGGCGAGCTCGAGTCACGTCTCCTCCTGGCTCAGGGGGCGCTCGCGCGAGACGACGGCCGCGCCGACGCGCTCGTCGCGGCGTGCGACCGCGTGACCCTCGACGAGGCAGAGCCCCGCCAGCACCGCCATCTCACGCGCGCCTGGCTCGCCAACCGGCAACACCGGTGGGCGGACGCCGCCACCGAGATCGACGCGGCGCGCGCGGTCTTCGTCTCGTCGTCCCCGGAGGGAGGAGGCGTCCGCGCCGCCGAGGCCAGGGCCCGCACGGGCGACCACACGCCGCACCTCCTGAGGCGCCTGGCGCAGCTCGAATGGAGCGGGACGGCGCTGGCGACCATCGAGTCGTGGATGGCGCAGATCGAGGCGGCCGGCGGCCGGGCGCCGTCGTCGGAGTATCCGGCGCTGCGGCGTGCGTGAGTCGGAAGCTTCCGCTAGAGTGCGCGCCCCATGAGCACCCCCCAGGATCCGCCCCGTCGTCGCAAGCAGAAGGCGCGTCGCACCAAGCAGCTCGCGCAGTGGCGCGAGAAGAACGCCGCGAAGAAGGAAGCGTCGGGCGGCAAGCCCGCACGAGGTGGAGCGGGCGAGTCGAAGAAGGCCTGAGGTCCCCGTGGCGGACGGCAAGAGCCTCCAGGAGACCTACGCGCCCGAGAACCAGTGCTTCGGCTGCGGGCCGAAGAACGCCCAGGGTCTGCGCATCCGCAGCTTCGCGGAGAGCGACGAGGCCTGCGTGTGCCACTGGAAGCCCCAGCCGCACCACCTCGCGTTCCCGGGTGTGCTCAACGGCGGCATCTGCGGCGCCCTGCTCGACTGCCACTCGAACTGGACCGCCTCGTGGCACCTGATGAAGAAGGCGGGCGCGTCGTCACCGCCATGCACCGTCACCGCCGAGTTCGACGTGAAGCTCAAGAGGCCCACTCCGCTCGACGCCGAGCTGACGATCAAGGCGCACGTCGTCGAGTCGGATGCCGATCGCGGCAACGCAACCGTCGAGGCGACGATCGAGGCCGGTGGCAAGGTGACGGCCACCTGCCGCGGCCTCTTCGTCGCGGTCAAGGAAGGCCACCCGGCCTTCCACCGCTGGTAGCGCTTACTGGCTGAAGCTCGCCTGCGCGTAGGCGCACGTCGACGCGTCGCCCGACGTCGGCTTGTAGTTCACGTTGTCGGTGTAATAGGTCTGCGCGAACTGCGACGACCAGCACTGGCTCGCGAGCACCGTCTGCGACAGGTCGCCGCCCGACATCTTGACGTCCGCGCGGCCAGCGCCGGTGGAGTCCCAGCGGCTGTTCTCGTCGACGCTCTCGTTCGCGCCGTTCGCGTCGATGTCCGCCATCGCGGTGATGGCGACCGTACCGCTGCCATCGCCTTCGTGCGCGACGGTGATGTCGTACCACTGGCCGGATCCATCGGAGGTCGTGATGTCGGCCGAGACCGTCCTCGCCGGCCAGGCGCGCGCGTCGTACTTCACGGCGATCTTGCCGCCGTCGCTGCGCGTCGGATCGAGCGCCTGGAGCGCGTCACCATCGAGCGTGAAGGAGCCGCTGCGGTGGAGCGTGTTGAAGTGGCTGTACCCCGTCCCGGTGAGGATCGAGCGCCAGGCCGAATCGTCGGTCGAACCGTGCGGGCGGCCGTCCACCTCGTAGTTGAACTGGTGGTCGGCGGCCTTGGTCACGACGAGCTTCCACTGCACGGGGTCGAGCGCGTCCCCGCCCGGGCCCCACACGGCGTGGTTACCGTCGGTCGAGGTCGGCGGATAGCTCATCACGACGGCGACCTCGGCGAGGATGAGCAGCGTCCCCGTGTCGACGCCGTCGCTCACGGTACGCGTGAACTCGTAGAAGCTGGCGTAGTTGGTCCCGCCGCCGCCGCCCTGGATGTGGAGCTTCGTCGACATCGATTGCCCTGTCGTGCCGCCGCCGCCCGACGCCTGCGAGCCGGCGAACGCGAGCTGCGCGTCGCCCTGCTGCGGGAGCGACTCACGGTATTCCGAAGTGTCCGGCTGCTGCAGCACGCATCCCCCGGTCATGCTCGCCAGCGCGATCCCCAGTGTCGCTGCGAAGGTGTTTTTCGTCGTCATCATGGCTGTCCTCCTGTCTCGTCCTTGACGGAGCGGCAGCACGGAGAGCGAGAGACGCGCCAGGGCTCGACCGCACGGAACCTCGCGGAATCACGAGGCCCGCGACGCGGACCGCCCACCGGTGTGAACGGGGCGGCTGTGAACTTCAGTTCTGCGGGAGTCGGTCGTCGATGACACCCTCGCTCGGCCAGCTTCGGTGGGCGTGCGTCGGGTCCTTCACCTCGTCGGGGCCACGGTTCTCGTAAACCTGGCGGCGCCTGCGCGCGCCCCACACCCCCCACATCGCGACGCAGAAGACCACGACGGCCGGCCCCCAGAAGATGACGGCGATGCCGAGCGAGAGAATGCAGGTCGCGAGGATCCCGAGGCCGGCGAGGATGCCGCTGATCCACGCCAGCGGCCTGCTCCAGGTGGACGTACCCGTGTCGGAGGGCTGGGGCTGCATGGGTCCAACTGCAGCAAACTACGTGCCTTTCTCGACTCTGCCGCTTTCCGAGATATGTTTGCCGTGCCCCGGCCGTTGTACGGGTCGAGCTTCCTGATGAAGTCCTTCGCCGAAGCTGCTCCGCCGTTCGGCTTCTTCACCGCCTCCGTCACGAGGGCCCCCGTCGCGGCGAGCGCAGCGCCGGTGTCGGCGCCGGCCGATGACGCCGCGCTCTGCACCGCAGCGCTGACGGGCGACGCCCAGGCCTGGAGCGCGCTCGTGGACCGGTACAACCATCGGGTCGTCGTGGCCCTGCTGGCGCGCGGCATCCGGATCGACCGGGCCAAGGACATCGCGCAGGAAGCGTGGATGCGCCTGGTCGAGCAGCAGCGGCTGGGCAAGCTCGACCGGCTGCAGCTCCCGGGGCTCGCGATCACGCAGGCGACGTTCCTCGCGCTCGAGGCACAGCGCCGCGAGGCAAGCGTGCGCCGGCACGACCCCATCGACGAGCCGAAGATCGCCTGCGCCCTGGCCGACCCGCGGGGGGACGCCGAGGCGCGCATGATGACCGAGGAGCGCGTCTCGCGCGCCGTCGAGGTGCTCTCGCGGTGCTCCCCATCGGCGCGAAAGGTGTTCCGTCTCGCCTACGGCGGCGAGGGCCTGAGCCACGCGGAGGTCGCGCGGCGCGTCGGGCTCTCGCTGCAGCGAGTGCGGCAGATTCTCTGTGAAGTGCGCGCCAAGCTGCGCGCGGAGCTGGAAGGAGAGGACGAGTCATGAGCGATCGGCACGCTCACGCGACACCGGCGGAGCTGGAGCTCTACGTGCTCGGCGGGCTCGATCCCGAGCGCGCCGCCGCGGTCGAGGAGCATTGCGCGTCGTGCGAAGCATGCGCGCGCGGGCTCGCGGGCGAGGCGCGGCTCGAGGTGGCGTTCGAGCAGGTGGCGCGGAATGCGGAGCGTCCGCCGGTCGTCGTGGCGCGGCCGGTTCGGGCGGCGGCTTACGGTGCGGCAGGCCTCGTGGCGATGGCGGCGGCGGTGCTCCTCTGGTTCGGGCGTGCCGCGGCGACGCCGGCGAGCGGGGAGGGGACCGCGGCGGCGGCCCACCACCACTCGATGCAGGACGGAGCGATCCTCGACGCGAAGAACGACGCGCTCGACGGCGGCTGAGAGAGAGAGCGTTACGAAGCTTCGACGAGCGCCAGCTTGCTCTTGGCCATCTTGGCGATCTTCGCGCGCCCGCCCTTGTCGACGACGGTGCGCAGGAGGTCCTCGCCGAGCGGGTGCCCCTGCTCGCTGAAGTGGAAGCCGACGTAGTACAGGTGATCGAGCTCGAGCGACTTGTCCTTGCGCAGGTGCGTCGCCACGTCGAACCCGCGATCGAGCAGAGCCCCGAGCAGCCGCAGCGACTCGTCGCCGGCGCGTGCGGCCGGCCGGGTGTCGTGGGGCCCACGCGAGAGCTCCGCCGCGGCGAGCCCGTAGCGGTCCTCGTCGGTGCAGCCCTCGTTGCGGCAGAGGACGCGCAGCACCGTGAGCGCCTTGTCCGGGTTGCTGCGGCGTAGCTTCTGCGCGAGCCCGCGCATCGCCTCGGCGGCCGCCGAAGCGTCGGCGTCGCGCACGGTCGCGAGAAGCGCCTCCCAGTTGCGGTTCCCTGCGCCGAGCCGCTTGCTGCCGACCTCGATCATCTGCTTGCGCGTGGCGGAGGACACCTTCTTCGCGCTGGGCCGCAGCACGTTGCGCAGCAGCCATGCCCGGTCGGCGTCGTCCGTTTCGAGCAGCGCCTTGGCGAGCGGCGCCACGGCCTCGTCGCGCACCGGCACGGTCCCCGGCTGTCCGGCCGGTTGCCCGTCGGCCAGCTCCACGAGACACGAGGCGGCGATCTCGGCGCGCCGCTTGTCCTTCGTCGTCGCCAGCACCTTCACGAGGAGCCGCGCCGGCTCGTTGCCCGGTTGCCGCCCGAGCATCTCCAGCACGAAGCGCGATCGCTCGACGTCCGGATGCTCCACCAGTTTCTCCAGCCGCTTCATCGCCTCTGCCGGGAGCTCCAGCCCCGCCAGCGTGTGCAGCGCCGTCTGCGCGAGCGACCGGTCGGGATCCTCCGCGGCGTCGACCAGCGAGCCGACCACCTTGCGCGCGTCCGCTCCCTTCTTGCCGAGCAGGAAGCGCAGCGCGATGAGCGCCTCCTGCCGCACGGGCGCGGCGTTGCCCTTGGGCTTGGTGAACTGGAGCAGCGTGGGGATCGCCTTGTCGTCCTCGAGGTACCCGAGGATCTTCACGCCCGCCGCGATGGGCCCGGGGGCGCCGCCCTTCTTCGTCTGCTTCTCGAGGAACTTCTCCGCCTCGCCCAGGTAGCTCCTGCGCTGACGCGCGTCGGCGTCCTTCACCCGCTGGCGCACCGCGATGGCCGCGGCCTTCGCGGCTTCCGCGTCGCTCGCCACGAGGCCATCGAGGAGAACGTGGAACGCATCCTTGCCTCCGAGCGCCGCGAGGATCGCGTCGATCGACCGCCGCTCCTCGGGACCCGCCTCCGCCATGCGCGCGCGAATGGTCGGCAGCACGTCGTCCCCCACGCTCACCATCGCCTCGACGGCCGCGCGGCGCACGTCCTCTTCGCGCACGCCGAGCAGCGGCAGGATGCGCGGCACCGCCTTCTTCGCGCCCACGCGCGCGAGCGCCTCGAGCGCGTGGCGCTGCAGCAGGGCGATCCCGCTGTCGAGCGTCTTCGCCAGCGCTTCGGACACGTTGGCCCCCTTCGCCCGGATCTCGCCCAGCACGATCGCCGCCGCGATCTGCTTCTCGACGGCGTCGCTCGCGAGCAGCCCCACGATTCGGTCTACGTCGCTCATGTCGGCCCGGGACTATCCCAGAACTTGCCCTCGCGCACACGCGCCTCGTTACGATTTGTGCCGGAGGGAGAATTGATGTCCCGTTGCCTCGGCAGCACGCTCGTTCACGCTCAGCAGCGCCGCATCCTGCGGCGGTCGGTTCGCGTCGATTGCCAGGTCGTGCGCGAGCGCGACTTCCGGCTCGTGGGAAGCCGCAGCCTCGACCTGTCGCCCCAGGGGATGCTCGTGATGGCCCAGGAGCGGGTGCTCACCGGCGAGCCCCTCATCGTGGCCTTCCGGCTGCCCTTCAGCGACCGCTGGTTCGACACCGAGGCGACCGTCGCCAGGGTCATCCACGGACGCCGACCGGGCGACCTCGGCCGGAGCTTCGGCGTGTCCTTCGAGTCCTTCGACGAGGGGACCCAGGCGCACATCCGCAGCGCCCTGCGCGGCGTCCCGCCGCCCCTCCCGATGCGCGCGCGCCGCGTGGACTACGCCGCGACGATCGCGCTCGCCGCGCTCAGCTGAGCTGACGCGGTCGACGGCTAGCCGCCGCCGCCGGCGGCGAAGTCGATGCAGCAGCGGAAGCCCGTCGAGTAGTCGTGGTACGTGAGCTCGTGCGCGCTCGTCGTGTAGAGGCAGCCGTGGCCGTTGATCTCGGCGTCGCCGTAGAAGCCGCCTCGGAAGCGTCCGTGGCCGTTGGTGTCCGCCGGGTCGCTGCCCCACTCGTGCAGGTTGCCGCCGCAGTCGAAGACGCCGTACGGGCTCTCGCAGTGCGGGAAGCTCGCCGTCGGTGACAGCCCGCCGTCGATCTGGTTCAGGCGCGGGTCGTTGAAGTCGGCGTATGTCCAGTACTGATTGTTGTCGCCGAAGAGCACCGGCATCATGCAGCCCTTGCCCTCGTTGCAGTAGCCGGGGATGTGCGTGGTGCCGCCGTAGGGGTACCAGTTGTCGCTGCCCGGGCCCTCGCATGCGAGGTGGAACTCGTCGGCCGAGCAGAGGCGTTTGCCCGCGTTGTTGCATGCCTGCGTCGCCTGCACCTGCGAGATGTAGCCCTGCGGCACGACGCTCGGCGCCGTCTTGGCGCGCACCGTCAGCCCGTCGACCGTGTCGTACGGCGAGTGCGGGTGCTCGTTGCCCTGCGCGTCGAGCTCGACGACGTAGGCCTCCCACTTGTCGATGCAGTACGTGGTCACTTGCGCCATCCCGGAAGGGCAGGAGGGGCGCGTGTGGATCGGCACGAGGATGGCGCCGCCGTCGTCGCTCGACGCGCTTCCTCCTCCTTCGCCTCCTCCCAGCGAGGCGTCCACCCGTGGGAGCCCCGCGTCCGTGAGCGTCGCCGCCTCCGGAGCGCTGCTCGCACTGCAGGCGCACAGCGCGACCGATCCGAGGATCCAGCAGAGCCGCTGCATCACCTCAGGCATCCCTCTCGAATGCTAGCGCGCTCCGTGCCGGCTCAGGGGCCGCAGGGATTTCCACCAGTTCCGCCATCACCGCCGTTGCCACCGGCGTGCATTGTCCCATCTCCGCCGTCAGGCATGCCGCCCGAGCTGGTCCCGCCCGAGCTGGATCCGGAGCCCGATCCTGCGCCGGAGCTCGAGCTCGAGCTACCCGACGAGCCGCCGCTCGATCCCGATCCCGAGCCCGATGATCCGGAGCTCGACCCCGAACCCGACCCGGACCCCGACCCCGAGCTCGATCCCGAGCTGGAGCTACTCGACCCCGAGCTGGACCCCGAACCCGACCCCGAACCCGAACCGGAGCTCGATCCAGAGCTGCTGCCTCCCGCGAACATCTGCAGCTGCGCGAGCGAGCCGTTGAACTCGTCGGCGTCGCCGCCGGACGCCGGCTCGGTGTCGGCGCTCTGCCAGAACACCCATGACGTCCACGCGCTCGGCATGCTGGGGCAGGTGACGCCGTAGTTGGCGATCCAGAGCGGCGAACCGCAGTTGTTCGTGAAGCTCGTCACGTAGGTTGGCGCCGTGTAGATGATGGGCGTCACTCCCAGTGCGCTCTTCAGCGCCGCGGCCAGCGTGCAGACGTTGGCGTTCGAATCGCTCACCTCGAAGTCGATGACCGGCGGCAAGTCCCCGGCTTGCAGTCCGCCCACGGCCTGTATCTCGCTCACGAAATGCATCGCCTGTTGCGTCGGATCGACCCCGGCGTCGAAGAAGTGATAGGCGCCGCGGATGACGCCCGCCGCCTTCATGCCGGACCAGTTCGCGGAGAAGTCCGGATCGACGAAGCTCGTGCCCTCCGTCGCCTTCGCGAACGCGAAGTCGATGCCGCCCGACTTGATGTTCCCCCAGTTGAGGGCGCCCTGGTAATGCGACACGTCCGCGCCCTTCACCGTCTGCCCCGTCGCGCAGAGCCCTTCGGGCGAGAGCGCCGCCGTCGAGCAGCCGAACCCCTGCGGCTGCGAGTCGGTGCCGCCGCCGCAGGCGACGAAGACGGCCGACGCGCAGACCGTCGTGACGAGCGTGATCGCAGAAATCCGGGCTGTCCGCATGACCGTGGCTCCTTCTCCGCGCTGCCCCGCGATTGCAGTGCCGGTGCCACCGGTCGCACGCGAAAAGTACCGGCCCACGGCGGAAATCACGCGGAGTATCGCGGGCTCGCGACGTCACGCGAGCGCCGCCGCGAGCGCCGATCGCGACACCCCGCGAACGATGTGCGACGGCCACGTACTTGGCCCTCGCGTTTCCGCCCCCGTTACGATCTTCCAAGCCATGATCCTCCCGCCTCTCGAGCACGAGATCTCCGGCCGCACCTCCGTCGGCGCGGCGTACGCCCGCTCGCTCCGCATGCTCACGCCGTCGCTCGTGCGTTCGGCGCACGGCCCGCTTCCCTCGAACCGCCGCCGCGAGATGCGCCGCTCGGTCCGCCTCGCTTGCCGCGTGAGGCGCATGGACAACTGGCGCCTGCTCGGAGATCGCACCGTGGATCTCTCGCCGCAGGGGTTGCTCGTGCTCTCGGACGAGCGCATCGACGACCAGACAGAGTGCGTCGTCAGCTTCCAGGCGACCGAGCTGCCCATCTGGTTCGACGCGTGCGCGCGCGTCACCCGCGTCGTCGAGGGACGCCGCCCGGGCGACGCCGGCCGCGCGCTCGGCGTGCACTTCGAGACGCTGCCTGCCGTCTCGCGCTTGATCCTCCGCGGCTTCCTCCGGCGCCACCCGATGGCGCCCGCGCACCGCGAGCTCCCGCTCGACCTGACGCGCGAGCCGTCGTTCGACTACCACGGCGCGATGCTCGTCAGCCTGACCGACCATCTCGCGGCGTGAGGTGACGCTGGAATCGGCCGCCGCCGACGGAAACTTCGCCGGAGGGCGAAGTGCGCGCCGAAGGCGTGCCACCCGGGCGAAAGAAAATCAGGGCTGCATGGAGCGTCCACACGCCAGGGTGGATCGCCGTCTGCTCGACAAAAGCCCTTCTCCCGCAGCGTCCTTTGCGATCGCTCTTGACGGAAATGGCTATCGCGACGCGTGCTTCGCCCATGTGAGCGACCCCGACAGCCACATGGTCGGCGGGCATGCGACACGTGGTCCGCTCCTTGAAATCAGAGGCGCCGGTAACCATGCGCCTCAAGGCTCTCCCCGCCCTCTTGCTCGCCGCCGGCGTCTCGCTGGCTGCCTACGGATGCTCCGCATCGAACGACATCAACGGCACCCCGCTCCTCGCCCAGGGCGACGACGGCGGAGCCGGTGACGACGGCGGCACGAACGCGAGCAGCAGTGGCGGAGGGTCCGGTAGCTCCGGCGGAAGCTGCACCCCGGCGCCGCCGCCGAACCTGAATCCGTCGACGCTCCCGAGCTGCTGCACCGTCGGCGCCGCGCACTGCGTGCCCACCGAGTACGTGCCCTCCGCCGACCAGGCGGCGCTCGCGTCGTGCTCGGGCGGCTACTGCGTGCCCGACCCGTTCATCAGCAACCCGAACTACACGCCGCCCTCGTGCAACGCGTTCAACAACACGCCGGGCGTCTGCCTGAGTCTCTGCGTCCCTCAGGTCGAGCAGTACAAGAGCATCCTCACGCAGAGCACCTGCGCGGCCACGGAGCTGTGCGCGCCGTGCACCAACCCGCTGACCAAGATGCCGTCCGGCGCCTGCGAGTTCCAGAGCCCGGGGAAGGGCGGGGGACAGTGCAGCGCCGACGGCGGCGCCTCCGGCAGCGGCGGCTCGGGCTCGAGCAGCGGCGGCGCGGGTAGCGGCGACGCGGGCACCGCTCCGCTGGCGTGCCCCTACGAGGGCCCGCCCATCATCGACCCGTCGACGCTCCCCGCGTGCGGCACCGCGGGCGGCGCGCACTGCCTGCAGGCGGCGCTCGTGCCGATGGCGATGCAGTCGCAGCTCGCCACGTGCACCGGCGGCTTCTGCGTGCCCGACGTGTTCATCGAGAGCGCGGGCAACTACATCCCGTCGACTTGCTCGTCGCTCGACGGCGCCGAGGGCCGCTGCCTGAACGAGAACATCCCGCAGGTGTCGCAGCAGGAGAGCATGCTCCCGCAGGCGACCTGCCAGACCTACGAGCGCTGCGTCCCGTGCTTCAGCCCCATCGACGGCACCAAGACGGGCGCGTGCAACCTCTCGTGCGACCCCGGGC
>DASVWO010000441.1:0-7354 GCA_036393165.1 Polyangiaceae bacterium
CGTTGAGCGGCCCGCCGGTCGCGTGGGACTTCTGCACGGCGCCCAAGCCGATCACCGAGGACAACGTCGTGTCGAGCGCGTGCCTCGGGAGCGGCGCGCTCGTGGCGGCGGGTGCTGGGCCGACGACGACGGCGCGGACGCCGGCCAAGGGCTGCTCCCTCTTCGGGCCGGACACCGGGTCGACCGGCTTCCGCCCGCGCGATCCGGACGCCACCGGTGGCTTCTACCAGCCGCTTCGCGCCACGCTGTCGGGAGCTCCCGACGCGTTCGCCCTCGCGCGCATCCACTGCGACCTGCCGAACGCCAGCGCCGACGCGGCCGCCGCGTTCGCGAAGGCGTACAAGTTGAACCAGAACCCGCAGCTCATGTCCCTCACCGCCACCGTGAGCGGCGCCGCGGTCGCTCTCGGGTCCATCCCGGCCGGCGCACACGTGAGCCTCGAAGCGCGCTGGCCCGCGTCGTCCGCCGAGACCTTCGCCTACTTCGACCCATCTACGCAAACGGTGACAACGCAGCGGGAGGCGATGCAGGTCGCCTGGTACACGAGCGACGGCTCCTTCGACTCCGAGTCCACCGGCCGATCCGCAGACGACATGACGACGACGAGCGACGACGGCTGGCAAGCCCCCGACGCCGTCCAGACCACCCACGTCTGGATTGTCCTGCGCGACAGCCGCGGCGGAGTCGACTTCGCCAGCTACGACCTGACCACGATCCACTGACGAAGAGCCAGCGAACGTGGAGAGTCGAAAACCGAAGGCGTTCGACTGGAATCCTGCCTCGGCCGTCTGGAGCCCGACCTTTTTCAGTCCGCCGCGTGCCTTTTCCAGTCCGCCGCCGACCTTTTCGTGTCAGACGCCGACCCTTTTCAGTCCGCCCCCGACCTCCGCGGACTGGAACCCTTCCGCGTCGGACTCGACGCCGACCTTTTTCAGTCCGCCCCCGACCTCGTTCAATCCGCCGCCGACCTCGTTCAATCCGCCGCCGACCTTTTTCAGTCCGTCGCCGTCCTCTTTCAGTCCGCCGCCATCCTCGTTCAGTCCGACGCTGACCATTTTCAGTCCGCCGCCGAACTGTTCCAGTCCGCCGCCTTCCTCGTCCGACTCAAACCCGAAGGCCACCGACTCGACGCGTGCCTTTTCCAGTCCGCCGCCGACCTTTTCCAGTCCGCCGCGGAACTCTTCCAATCGGACGCCATCCTCGGCGGACTGAAAAACTGCCTCGTCGGACTGAACGAGGTCGGCGTCGAGTCCGACGAGGTCGGGAGCAAGACGAACGAGGCAGGTTTCCAGTCGACCGAGGCACTTTTTCAGTCCGCCGCGTGCCTTCTTCGACTCGCCCCGGCCGAGAGCCTCGAAACCGCAGGCTTTTCCCGAAACGCTTCAGAACTGCGCGAGGAAGCGCGGGTCGTTCTCGAAGAGGAGACGGAGGTCGGGAATGCCGTGCTTGACCATCGCCACGCGCTCGACGCCCATTCCGAAGGCGAAGCCGGTCCACTTCTCGGGATCGATGCCGCAGCTCTCGAAGACGACGGGGTGAATCAGTCCGCAGCCGAGGATCTCGATCCAGCCGGTGCGCTTGCACACGCTGCAGCCGGCGCGCGATCCGTCGGGGCGCTTGCAGAAGGGGCAGCCCACGTCCACCTCGGCCCCCGGCTCGACGAAGGGGAAGTAGCTCGGGCGCAGGCGCACCGGGGTTCCCTCGCCGAAGAAGCGCTCGGCGAACTCGGCCAGCACGCCGCGCAGGTGCGCCATCGTCACGTGCTCGTCGACGAGGAAGCACTCGATCTGGTGGAACATCGGCGAGTGCGTCGCGTCGTCGTCGCGCCGGTAAACGACGCCGGGGGCGATGAACGCCATGGGCGGCGCGTGCGTCGTCATCGCGCGGATCTGGATGTTGCTCGTGTGCGTGCGGAGCAGGAGGCCGCCGGTCGTCCAGAAGCTGTCCTGCATGTCGGTCGCCGGATGGTCCGGCGGGAAGCCGAGCTTGCCGAAGTTGTTCTCTTCGCGCTCGACCTCCGGCCCGTCGTGCACGGCGAAGCCGAGGCTCACGAGCACCTCGACGATCTCGTCGCGCACGCGCGAGATGGGGTGCGCGTGGCCGATGGGCGCCGGCTGCTTGCCGGGAAGCGTGAGATCGAACGGCGGCGCGTCGAGATCCGCCTGGCGCTTGGCGCGCGAGAGGGCGTGCAGGCGCTCGTCGAAGGCCTTCTCGACCTCCTTCTTCACCGTGTTGACCATCTCGCCGATGGTCTTGCGCGCCTCCGCCGGAACATCGCGCATCTGTGCGAGCACGCCGGTCAGCTCACCCTTCTTGCCGAGGAGCTTCGCGTTCTCGTCGCGCAGCGCCTGCTCGGTGGGGGCGGCCTCGAACCGCGTGCGGAAGGTGGCCCGCAGGGCGGCGAGGGAACGCTCGATGGAGTCTGCGGGCTCGGCCATGGCAGGGGGCAGCCCAGTCGATAGCACAGCCGGGTGCCCGATACGTCGGACGGCGTCGATCCGTTGCACCCCGCGTGCGTGAGTCTCGTTCGTGGAAAAAGTGGGCGCCTCTCGCGCTGGCGGCGGGCGTTCCGGCGCTGCTCTTTCTGGTGCTGCCCCCGCTGTCGCGCAGCGGGCTGTGGGACCCCTACGAGCTGACCGTCGCCGAGCTGGCGCGGCGGATCGCGGTGAACCTGCTGCACGCGCCGGGTCTCGCCCTGCCGGGCGCGGACGATTCGATGCCGCACCTGAACGACCTGGGTCGACCGGAGCTGCCGTTCACGTCGATCGCCCTCGGCTTCCGGCTGTTCGGCCTGCACGAGTGGGCCGGGCGCCTTCCCCTGGCGCTCTGGGGCATCGCCGGCGTGCTGGCGACGTACGCGTTCGTCGCGCGTCTGTTCGATCGGCGCACGGGCGTTTATGCGGCGGTCGCCCTGAGCACGATGCCGCTCTACTTCGTGCAGGCGCGCACGATGCTCGGCGACGTGTGCACGATGGCCGGGCTGGCGATGGCCTTCGGCGGCCTCGCGGTCGCGGCGTTCGATCGCGACGAGGACGGTCCGACGCGCATGCGGGCACGCCTGCCGTGGGTCGGCATGGCGATCGCCGGCATGGTCGTGGGCTTCGAGAGCCGCGGGGCGCTCATCGGCTTGGCGGTGCCGGCCCTCGGCGTGGGGCTCACTTGGGCTGCGATGCGGCTCGGGTCGAAGACCACGCGTGACCTGCGCGGCGACGCGGTGGGCGCAGTGTCTCTGCTGCTCGGCCTGTCGATCCTCGCCGTCGCGGTACACCTGGTGGCGGCCCCGGGGGCGAGCAAGGACGTGAGCCTCTGGATCGGCACGGCGCTGCACGCGCCGCCGCAGTACCCGACGTTCGATCTCTACATCGCTTCCGTCGGACACGCGCTGGTCCCGTGGAGCGCCTTCCTGCCGTTCGCCTTCGGGCGCCTGCTGCTCGCTCCGCGCGGGCCGGCGGGTGGCGCAGCCGAGCGCGAGAGCTTGGCGCGCGTCGCGCTGCTCGTCGGAGCGACGGTCGCGCTGTTCGCGCAGGGCTACCTCGCCGCGCGGACGGACCTCGTCGTGTTCGCCGGTCCCGCGCTGTGCGCCGCCGCGTGCGCCGTCGCCATCCGCGATCTCGAGCGCGGGGCGCACGCCTCCATTGCCATCGGGCTCGCCACCCTGGTGCTCGCGGCGGTCCTGCACCACGATTTGCACGAGGTGCCAACGAAGGCGTTCGCCGCGTTCGGCACGACGGGAGCGACCTTCCCGACGAGCTTCGAGGATCGCTCGCTCGCGCTCTGGTGGATCGCCCTCGGCGGCTTCGCCCTGTGCGCCCTGCTCGCGTGGATAGAGCGAGACCCGGATCGCAAGCCGTTCGACCCGGCCACCTACCGCGCCATCCTGCGATCGCTCCGGGAGGCGTACGACGGGATGCTCCCGCTCGTGTACTTCGCGACCGTCGTCGGAGCGGCCATCGCCGGGCTCGTGGTCCTCGTCGGCGCACGGACGCACGCGCACTGGATGCCGCAGATGTCGGCGAACATCCGCGACGTCGTGCTCAACGCGTGGTGGGTCGTCGCGCTCGTTCCGCCGGGGGCCCTCTTCGGCCTCGTCGCGCTCGCCGACGCTTGGCTCTGGGCGTTCGGCCGCACGGGTGTGCTGTCGCGGCTGTCGCTCACGCGCGCGTCGTCGATCGCGCTGGGCGGCGCGGCCGGGGGGTTCGTCCTCTGCGTCTTCTACTACCCGGCGCTCGCGAACCAGCTCTCGCCCAAGGAGGTGTTCGAGAGCTACCGGCAGGCGTGCCCCGGTTCGCCCCTCGGCCTGCTCGGCGTCGGGGGCCGCACCGCGGCGTACTACGCGGGCAGCCAGCCGACGTCGCTCGCCGACTCGAAGGCCGCCTTCGACTGGCTCATCTCCGGCGCGCCGGGCGAGCGGCGGTGCCTGGCGACGAAGTCCGACGAGCTCCCGAAGCTCGAGCAGCTCTGGAAGCAGCACGGCCACGCGGGGACCAACCTGCCCGTGGTCGACGCGCGCTCGAGCCAGATCTTCCTCGCGGCCTCGAGCCTCGCTCCGGGCGAGAGCAACGAGAACCCGCTCGGATCGGTCCTTCTCGAGTCCGAGCCGCACCCCCAGCGCCCGCTCGACGTGAACCTGGACGACAAGCTGCTCGTCCTCGGGACGGATCTCGTCGACGACCGCGGTCACCGCATGGACGCCGTCGTCCCGGGGCACGCGTACCACCTGCGCGTGTACTACCGGGTGCTCGCTCCCGTCGGGATGGAGTGGCCCAACGCGTTCCTGCACGTGGACGGCAGCAACCGTCGTCACACCGGCGACCACAAGCCCCTCGGCGGCCGGTACCCGATGAGCCTCTGGCTCCCCGGCGACCTGATCGCCGACGACTACGATCTGAAGCTCGAGCCGAACTTCACGCCGGGCAACTACACCGTGTACTTCGGGCTCGCCAACGGCGACAAATGCACCGATCGGCTCGCGGTGAAGAGCGGCCCGAGCGACGGCTGCAACCGGGTGAACGCGGGGCCGCTGCGGGTTCTCTGAAGCCCGGAAGGCAGTATGCTCCGGCGCATGTTCGACTTCACCGAAGAGCAGAAGACCATGCGCAAGATGCTCCGCCGCTGGGTGGAGCAGGAGCTCGTACCGCACGTGGACGCGCTCGAGAGCGAGCAGATGCTCCCGTACGAGCCGATGCGGAAGTTCATGGCCACCTTCGGCGTCGCCGACATGGTCCGCCAGTCGTTCGCGAAGGCGGAGGCGCGGGCGGGCAAGGACGGCGCTGGCGCGCCCGAGGGCGGCGGCATGATGCGCGACCCGGCGATGAGCGCCATCACGGCGATCGAGTTCTGCCGCGTCTCGCCCGGCTTCTCGATGGCCTTCGGCGCCTCGCTCGGCCTCTGCGGCGGCGCCATCATGCGCAGGGGAACGCCGGCGCAGAAGAAGCGCTTCGCGCTCCCGGTGCTGACGGGAGAGAAGATCGGCGCCTGGGCGATCACCGAGCCGGGCGCCGGCTCCGACGCATTCGGGGGCATGCGCACCGTCGCTCGTCGCACCGACGGCGGCTACATCCTGAACGGGCAGAAGACGTTCATCTCCAACGCGCCGCACGCCGACGTCCTCGTGGTCTACGCGAAGATGGAGCACGGCGAGCGCCCGCTGCGCGAGCGCCCCATCCACGCCTTCGTCCTCGAGCGCGGCATGAAGGGTCTCTCGCTCAGCAAGCCGATGAAGAAGATGGGCATGTGGTCCTCTCCCACCGGCGAGATCTTCCTCGAGGACTGCTTCGTCCCGGCCGACCAGCTGCTCGGCGAGCAGGAGCACGAGCCCTCGCGCGAGGGCGCGCGCGACGTCTTCCACGGCGAGCGCACGGGCATGGTTCCGATGTGCTTCGGCATCATCGAGCGCTGCCTCGAGGAGTCGATCCGCTACGCGAAGGAGCGCAAGACCTGGGACCACACGATCGGCGAGTACCAGCTCGTGCAGGCGAAGCTCGCGCGGATGTACGTGCACTACCAGAACGTGCGCAACCTGCTCTTCAAGACGCTGTGGATGCAGCAGAACAACGTGCGCATGACCATGGGCGAGGCCAGCTCCATGAAGGCGTACTGCGCGCCGGCGACGACCGAGGTCGCCATGGAGGCCGTCCAGATCTTCGGCGGCAACGGCTACATGCGCGAGTTCCGCGTCGAGCAGCTCGCACGCGACGCGAAGCTCCTGCAGATCGGCGGCGGCACCGACGAGATCCAGCTCGTCACGTGCGCCAAGGCCCTGCTGGGGGGCGACATGGTGCTCGGCTGAGAATCAGAGACCCGGCGAACGCCGGGTCATGACGGCCAGCAGCGCCTTCGGAGAGGGGCGGATCGTGCCATCGAACTGGGAGGCATGCGTGCCGACGAGCGTGAACCACTCTCCGAACAGGGCGCGCAGCTCGTCGGGGCCGGCCGGATGCGTGCCGTGATGGCCCGCTTCCTCGGGCGCGTGCACCTTGAGGACCAGCGTCCCTCCGGCTTCCACGAGCCTGCCGGCGGAGCGGGCGTAGTCCGGCCACGAGATCTTCGGTAGGCAGTGGAGGCATCCGCGATCGACGAGAACGTCGAATCGCCCCCACAGGCGGCTGTCGAGAAAGTCGTCGAGGACCCACGCGACGCGCTCACCGTTCGCGCGCCGCCGGGCGATGCCGAGCGCGGTGGACGATACGTCCGTCGCCACCACGTCGAACCCGTTCCGGGCCGCGAAGATGGCAGCCGTGCCCGGGCCTGTCCCGACGTCGAGCAGGCGGCCCTTCTTCACCTTCTCGAGCTCGCGGACGACGTCGGCGTCGAGCTGCTCGGTGAACCACGGCAGGTCGCCCACCGGCGACGACTCGTACTGTCGATCCCACGCGTCCGCGCCGACGACGGGGGCGACGGGTACCCTCTCCACCAGCATCTCGATCGCGGCGACCACCTGGCCCGGCGGCGGGGCTGCGCCCGCCATGGGCGCTCGCGCCGAAGGAGCCACGGCCGCTTCCAGGCCCATCACCGGCTCCACGACGTGGCGACCGTCGCGACGCAGCTGCTCGAGGTTGCGCTGCACGCCGGGCGACCGGTGCATCGATTCGTTCATCGACGGCACCACGAGCACCGGCTGCGTCGTCGCCGTCACGAGCGCGGACAGGACGTCGGTGCACGCCGCCTGTGCGACGCGCGCGATCGTCGCGGCCGTCGCCGGGTAGAGGACCACGAGGTCCGCCCACGTCGCGAGCTGGATGTGCGGCGCGGCACCGTCCGCCTGCTCTGGCCAGAAGCCTCGGATGACCGGTCGGTGCGTCAGCGCCTCGAGGGCCGCGGGGCTGACGAACTTGCGAGCGGCCGCCGTCATCAC
>DASVWO010000442.1:0-35228 GCA_036393165.1 Polyangiaceae bacterium
GGATAGGATGAACCAGGTGGGCTTCGATCCCCCTTCGGGCCTGGAGGTCGAGATCGTCGAGGTGGACGGCGAAACGCTGCTCGTCTTCTCGTGGACCCGACGGAGCGGCTCGGCAGTCGTCGCGCTGACGCCGACGGAAAGAGAGGTGCTTGAGGCTGTGTGCGCCGGCCGCTCGAACGCCGCCATTGCGGCGGCGCGTGGGACGGCGGTTCGCACAGTGGCCAATCAGGTGGCCTCGCTGCTCCGCAAGTTTCGCGTCCGTTCACGGCACGAGCTCGCCGCGAAGCTGGCCGTGACCTGAGGGTGCGCCGCGCGGGGGCTCATGATTCGCAAGGATCCGCTGCACATCCTCGAGGCCGCATACAGGTTCGACTCCGACGAGGCGGCGTGGACCGACGGAATCCTGCGAGCCGCGGCGCCCTACGATTTGGGCTTGGGCGTCACCGCCATGATCTGTGATCGCGAGCGGGCAGCTATGCGGCTCGTCGCAGGCAACAGTCCTGTCGACGACAACGACGCGTTCATGCGTCGAATGGGGGCGGCCTTGCCGCCATGGGTCTTCCGCGGGATGTGTGCAGCAGGTCCGCTCAAGTACGTGTACGAAGTGATTGACGCGACGTGCGCGAGGATGGAGGTCGATCCGACGGCCCTGTTCGCGCAGTTCGAAAGATGTGGCCTTCCGTTCTGGCCGACCTGGGGCGCAGCCGGGGGCGATGCATCGGAGACTTTCGTGCTCTGCTTTTCGTGCCGAGACCGCGACGATCTTGACCCGCGTGACCGGCCAGCCATCGACGCGGCGGCAGCGCACCTCGGCGCAGCGTTGCGCCTTCGTGCGCTCCTTCGGCGGGCGCCGAGCGGCGACGACACGACGACCGAGGCCGTGCTCGCGCCCGACGGTCGGATGCTCGACGCCAAGGTGCCCGCAGCGCAGCGCTCTCGAGCGACGCTCGCAGACGCCGTAAGGCGCATGGACCGCGCCCGTACGCGCAAAGCCACGCCCGAGGAGCGTGTTCGCCTCTGGACCGCGCTGCTCGAGGGGCGGTGGTCGATCGTCGAGAGCTCGGAGCGCGACGGGAAGCGCATGCTCCTGGCGTGCCGCAACGAACCTCGAGTGCTCGGGCTGCGCAAGCTGACCGCGCGGCAGCGAAGCGTCGTGTCGTACGCAACGCTCGGCCACACCTACAAGTACATCTCGTACGAGCTCGGCATCTCCATCACGGTCGTCGCTACGGAGCTACGCGCCGCGATGCGAAAGCTCGGCATCCGAACCCGCGCGGAGCTCATCTCGACGTTCGGGGAGTGGCGAAAGTCGTGACTCGCAAGGATCCGCTGCACATCCTCGAGGCCGGATATAGGTTCGACTCCGACGAGGCCGCGTGGACCGACGGGATCCTACGAGCCGCCCAACCCTATGATCTTGGGCTGGGGCTCGCTGCGTTGGTTTACGACCACCAGCGGTCGGCCGTCCGGCACGTCGCGGGACGGAGCCCAGCCGAAGACACCGGCCGCTACGTCCGTCGCTTCGTCGCCGCCATACCGGAACAGGTGGCCCGCGCGGTGTACGCACCGAGCCCCCTGCGGTACGTGTATGACACCGTTTCCGTAGCATGCGCGCGGGCGGGGATCGAATCGAGCGCCTTGGCGGAGATGCTCGACCGGCATGCTCTTCCGTTGTGGCCAACCTGGGGTGCAATCGGCGGCGATGCATCGGAGACCTTCGTTCTCTGCTTGTCATGCCGACAGCGCGAGGATTTCGACCCCCGTGACCGTCCAGCCCTCGACGCCGCGGCAGCGCACCTCGGCGCCGCGCTGCGTCTTCGTGCGCTCCTTCGGCGCGCCCCGAGCGGCGACCACGCGATGACCGAAGCGGTGCTCGCGCCCGATGGTCGATTGCTCGACGCGAGGGCTCCTGCGGTGCAGCGCTCTCGAGCGACCCTCGCTGACGCCGTGAGGCGCATGGACCGCGCGCGCACGCGCAGAGCCACGCCCGAGGAACGGGTTCGCCTCTGGACCGCACTGCTCGAAGGGCGGTGGTCGATCGTCGAGAGCACGGAACGCGACGGGAAGCGGATGATCCTCGCGTGCCGCAACGAGCCTCGGGTGCTCGGAATGCGCAAGCTGACGGCGCGGCAGCGGAGCATCACGTCGTACGCAGCGCTCGGCCACACCTACAAGTACATCTCGTACGAGCTCGGCATCTCCATCACGGTCGTCGCGACGGAGCTACGCGCGGCAATGCGCAAGCTAGGTATCCGAAACCGTGGAGAGCTCATCTCAACGTTCGGGGGTGGCGAGAACAGGGTCGTCACCTAGCTCCTCGCGCACGTCGTCGCCGAGGCGGTCGCGCAAGGTTTCGTAGGCGCGATACGCGCGCACTTTCACCGCGGCTATGGTGCATCCGAGCACCTGCGCCGCTTCCGCCATCGAAAGCCCTTCCAGCTGCACCAGCATGAACGCCTCGCGATGCTGCTCGGGTAGGTGCTCGAGCTCTTGCATCATGCGCCGCCCAAGCCGGTGTATTGCGACGACCGTGTCCACCCACGGACCGCGCGTCTCATCGTCGGGGTCGGGTGGTGGACGCAACTTGCGATGATCGTCGATGAGCAGGCGGCGCGCGATCGCAAAGGCCCACGGCATCACGTCGGCGCCGCGCGCGAAGTGACGTCGATTTGCGTGCATGCGCAGGAAGGTGTCGTGCACCAGCTCCTCGGCTCGAGCCTCGTCACGCGTTCGCCGCCACAGGAAGGCCTGCAATCGGGGGGCAAGCAGCGCGTACACCACGCCGAATGCCCTATCGTCGCCATCGGCATACCGTTCCATCGCGGCGCTCGCTCGCGGCTTCCATGAGTCGTCGCGCGTCCGCGCCACGTATTGCAGCCTCCGTACCTCATTGGGACCGGAGCCGGAGCGCGCTCGCCATGGTCATTTTTTCGGCAGGAGCACCTCCTCATCGTCGGCGAGACTCTTTCGCCGGTTCTGATGGGTATACGAGTCACGCGCCGTTCGGTAACCGGCTCTCCGCTGACCCGTATCCCGGTGCGAGGGAGGTCATCATGCGAGGGTTCGTTCTCGGAGCACATGTCGTTGCCTTGACTCTGGTCTCGCAGGTCGCGCTGGCGCAGACGGCTGCCGCGTCGTCATCAAAGTCGTCCGCGATGTCTGACGACGAGTCGACGACGATCCGCGTCCCGAAGGTGGATCACCGGGTCGAGCTCGCCCTTCGTGGAGGACTCCAGTTCCCCGGTGAGGCCACCCCCAAGCATTGGGACGTCGGGAAGACCGGCGTGGCGCCGACCATTTTCGGGGAGGCCTCGCTCGTCACGCACCCGTTCTTCACGGTGGGCGTCTTCAGCCAGTTCAGCTCCGCCGACTATCAGACGTACATGAACGAGTCGTCGCTGAGCGACGGCCGACTGAACATGCTGACGGGCGGAGCGTCGCTCAAGGCGCGCCTCCCTTTGAGCCCGGACTTCGTGCTCCGTGCTGGGTTCCTGGTCGGGGCCAATCTGGAATGGGCGTCCGGCACGAAGAATGCGGGCGGCAACTACAGCGCTCACGGCTACGGCATGGACATCGCGCCGACCGTGGAAGCGGCCTACCGCGTGTCGCACGCCATCGGCATCTCGGGCCAGTTCCTGTTCGTGTCGCAGCCGGTCGGCTCGGCTTCGTTCGATGGAGAGCCCGGGTCGAGCGACTTCAAATTCGCTCCCCTCTTCGCCCTCGCGCTCGGCGTCGAGTTCTACCAGTGAGCGTCGACCGATGAGCTACGCCCGATCGCCTTCGCTGTTCGCGACGCTCCTGCTGTCCGCCGCGTGCGGTCACTACACGAGCTTCACGCCGACACACAAACCGCCTCACCCCCTGTCTGCGCGCGCTCCCGAGACCGTGGAGTTCTTCTCGGTGGGGGAGCCTGCACGCCGGTATGTGGAGGTCGGCGTGCTGGTCTCCGGACACGACAGCGCGTTCAGTACGTCGAGCGAGCTCGAAGTCGTCGGTGCGCTTCGCAAGCAAGCGGCCGACATCGGATGCGACGGCGTGCTGCTGACCGACGAGCGCAACCACGTCTTCGTGGCGACGGACCAGGCCTGGACCAAGAAGGACTTCTACGCCGTGTGCATCGTGTACGCCGGCGCGACGGCTGCGAACACGGGAGGACAGTAGCCATGCTCACCCGCGCATTGCAGCTCGCCCTCCTCGCTGCCCTGGCCGCACTGGTGCACTGCGGATTCGGCTCTTGGCCCAACGTCGTCAAGAGCGCCGCCAAGCCGAGCAGCCCGCTCGCCGCACCTGCCGACAAGGCCGTTCTTGTGTTCGTGAAGAACAAGACGCTCCGAAGCGGCGGATGGCCGGCCATCACCGTGCTCGACGAACGGCACGCTCTCGTCGCGCAGTTCCAGCAGCAGCCCGGCTGGCTCACGGTCCGGCTCGAGCCGGGCAAGCACGCCTTCTTCATCCGCACGGTCGCGAACACGACGTGCCGCAAGATCGCCGGCGAATTCGCTGCGGGGAAAGTCTATGTGTACGGCATCTTCTACGACGCCGGTGCGCGAGAGGATCCGGACCACGTTTCGACGGTGAACGTGACCGACGTGAGCCGCTGGCTCGAGCCGACGCGGGACGATCCGGCAGGACCTCTCGGCTTCCATCCCTATCTGGCAGTCGACGACGCGGCCGCGCGCGCGATGCTGGCGGACGAACGTGGCGGCGTCGCCGACTGCATCGAGAACGCCAACGACTGGGCGGCGCAGCACCCGGTGCCTGCCGCGGGCGACGCGCAGGCTTTCGAGTCCATCGACTTCGGTTCCTGAACCAAAGCAACGGAGAGGAGCAGGTCTTTCATGAACGCGGTCAGTATGTCGAAGCTCGGGATGGCCCTGACCACGGCGGCATTCGTGCTCGGGTGCGGTGCGTACTCGCGCTGGTTGCCCACGAACCCGCCGCCTCACCCCATGCAGCCCAAGCCCGCCGAGCAGGTCGATGTGTTCACCTCGGACTTCCCATCGCGTCCGTTCGTCGAAGTGGGCCTGATCCAGTCGTCGCCAGGGCTCACGGCCAGCGACCTCGATGTCCTCGCCGAGCTGCGTAGGGCGGGCGGCGCACGCGGCTGCGACGGCGTC
This sequence comes from Polyangiaceae bacterium, assembly GCA_036393165.1. Classification (GTDB taxonomy): domain Bacteria; phylum Myxococcota_A; class Polyangia; order Polyangiales; family Polyangiaceae; genus Palsa-1150. Next base: position 5,118 of record DASVWO010000442.1, read on the forward strand.
ATCGTCAATGGCGAGACGAAGAGCGCGACCGCGTCCGGCTATGGGGGCGTCGCGACAGCGCAAGAGAAGACGGCATTTCGCGCCGCCTGCATCGTCTACAAGTGAGCGCGCCGGATGCAACCAGGCCTATGTTTGTCGCATGGGGAGAGACTTCCTCGCCCTCGTCGAAGCGGCCTACGATTTGGAACCTGCGGAACCGGTGTGGCTTCAGCGCCTCGCCGCCCACGCGCGAGCGCTCGTGAAGGGAGCGACCTTCGCCATGGCCTACACCGGGGACTTCTCGGCTCCGCACGCGCCCTCGTATTCGAGAGTCGAAGGGGTGCAGATCCCGGATGGCCTCATCGAGGCCCTGGGCGCGTGGCGAGCGAACAACGAGCAGGCCGTGACCAAGGCATTCCACCTCAACGTGCGACGACAGAAGGTTGCGACGGTGTCCGAGCTCGTACACGAGCCGCAGGGTCATCCCCTGTCCGGGCCCATCCTGAGCAGGTGGAGGATTGGTGATGCACTCGGCTGCGTCGCTCTCGACGCCGAGGGCCGGGGCGTCATCGTGTCCACCGATCTGCCGAGGCTCTCGCGACTGTCACGGTCGGCACGCACGAGCTGGCAGCTCGCCGCCGTGCACATCGCCGCGGCCCACCGGTTGCGCAGGCGTTTGGCGCTCGGTCCGAGGCAAGCGTGCGTCTTGTCGACCGATGGCAAGGTGCTTCACGCAGATGGAGATGCGACCGAGCGGCGTGTTCGCGAGCGCCTGCGCGATGCAGTCGTTTCCCGTGACCGCGCACGCACGCGACGGATGCGGTCCGACGCCATATCGGCACTCGCGCTGTGGGATGGGCTCGTCGCGGGACGATGGACCTTGATCGACCGTTTCGAGCGCGACGGCCGCCGCTTCATCGTCGCCCACTGCAACGAGACGAACCCAGCGGGACCACCGCCCCTCACGCGGCGTGAACGGCAAGTCCTCAGTCACCTGCTTCAGGGGGACAGTCTGAAGCTGACTTCGTACGCGCTGGGGATCGCGCCGTCGACTGCATCCGAAGCGCGCAGTCGCGCGCTGCTCAAGTTGGGCATTCGCAATCTGGCCGACTTGGCCCAGCTCGCAGAGCTAGGCATGCTGTAGTTTGCGAGCGATCTGCGTCCGGGACTTCGCGTCTAGCTTCCGAAGAATGGTGGCGACTTGATGGCCACGCTGCGCCGCCGAAGAAATGACTATCCGAACCTCGGAGGTTAGCCAGTAACCGCGCGACAGCCGATACGTATGCCTTTGGAGAGGGGCGGCATCGGCCATGAACGACGGTCCGTACATTCCGGTGCGCATTGGCGACGTGCTTGCCGGCAAATATCGGGTCGAGCGCGTGCTCGGCATGGGTGGCATGGGCGTCGTCGTCGCGGCGCACCACCTCCAGCTCGACGAGCGGGTCGCGCTGAAATTTCTGCTAACGGACGGATGTCGCAATCCCGACGCGCTGGCACGTTTCGAGCGGGAAGCGCGCGCTGCGGTCAAGATCAAGAGCCAGCACGTCGCGCGCGTGACCGACGTCGGGCGCCTCGAGACGGGCGCGCCCTACATGGTCATGGAGTACCTCGAGGGTGGCGACCTGCAGATGCGCCTGCACGAGCGCGGACCGCTCTCGCTCGAACTGGCCGTGGAGCTCGTGCTGCAAGCGTGCGAGGCCATCGCGGAGGCGCACGTGCTCGGGATCGTCCACCGCGATCTCAAGCCAGCGAACCTCTACTGCGTGAAACGCGTGGACGGGCTGCCCTTCATCAAGGTGCTCGACTTCGGCATTTCGAAGAGAGTGGCGCCGGGGAGCAGCTCGAACTCGGAAGCGAGCGTGACGAGCACGAGCGCCATCGTGGGATCGCCGCTCTTCATGTCGCCAGAGCAGATTCAGTCGTCCAAGGGCGTGGACTGGCGGACAGACATCTGGTCGCTCGGCGTCATCCTCTACGAGCTGGTCTCGGGGCGGCTGCCGTTCGACGCCGAGCAGATGACGGAGCTGGTGGTGAAGATCGCCACGCAGGCACCGGTACGGCTCCTTGCTCAACGCCCCGATCTACCGCTTGCGTTCGAGCAGGTGGTCCTTGGCTGCCTCGAGAAGGAACGCGAGCGCCGCTTCCAGAACGTGGGCCACCTCGCCAGCGCGCTCTTGCCGTTCGCGCCCAAGCGCGCCCAGGCCTCCGTCGACCGCATCCTGCGCACGATGGACGCGGGGGGAGTTCCGCAGTCTATGTCGCCCGGATCCCAACCCGAGTCACCGCCGGCGGAATCGCCGCGGTTGGCGGTGGTCGGGACGCAGGCATCTTGGGGCAATACGGGAGCCGCTGAGAGGAAGAGGGGCAAGGCGCCGCGTGTCGTGGCAATCGGGTTTGCGGCGCTCCTCGCGCTCCTCGCGCTCCTCGCCGGCGGAGTCAAGCTCGGCGCGCCGTCGGATACGCGGGGGGCCGGAGCGACGCCCCGGTCCCTCTCTGCAGCGGCTCCCGCCCAGAGACACCTCGATCCGGAGTCGATGGTGCAGCCAGCCGAGACGCCTCCTCCCGGAGCTACATCGAGCGAGCAGAGCGATGACAGGCCCTCAAGTCCCGTCTCCCCGGCAACGGCTCGCTCGCGCGCGCGTTCGCCCCATCCCGCGCTGCCAATCGCGTCGACCGTGTCCTCTGCTGCGTCCGCCCCCCCGCCACGGTCATCGTCACCGAACTGCGATCCGCCGTACTCGCTCGACGATCAGGGGCGCAAGCACTTCAAGCCAGAGTGTTACCTCGGCCACTGACATTGGAGTCCATGAGAGTCATGAAGCGCCCCACACTCCGTCTGCTGACCGCCCTCGCGGCCGCCGTCGTGCCGGTCAGTTCGGCGTGGGCAGCCGATCCGACCACCGCCGACTGCCTCGACGCAAGCGATGCGTCGCTGCAAGTGGCCAACCAGCACAAGCTGCGCGCCGAGCGCTCGCAGCTTCTGGTCTGCGCGGCGACGAGCTGCCCGGCCGACATTCGTAAGGAGTGCCTGCGACGCGTCGACGAGGTGAATGCGCAGATTCCCACGATGATCTTTGAGGTCAAAGATCCGTCGGGGAGGGACATTGCAGCGGTGAAGGTGTCCATGGATGGGGAGGTCCTCGCCGAGCGGCTCCAGGGCACCGCGCTCTCGGTCGACCCGGGAGAGCACACGTTCCGGTTCGAGACGGCTGGCCAGGATCCGGTAACGCGGTCGCTCGTAGTCCAGGAATCGCAGAAGGAGCGGCACGAAGTCGTCAATTTCGGTACAGCGCCGATCTCCCCCTCACCCAGCCAGCCAGCCGCGACGCCGGTGACCGATCCCGAAGCGGACGGGCCGAGTGGCGGGAGCGTGCCTCGCGGGCTCGGCACGCAGCGCGTGTTGGCACTCGTGGCCGGCGGAGTTGGCGTCATCGGCATCGGTCTGGGCACCGCCTTCGGGTTGATGGCGCTCGCGAAGAAGGGCGATGCGCAGTCGGTCTGCGCCGAGTCTTGCACGACCCAAGACGGTGTGAACAAGTGGAGCGACGCTGCCACGACCGGCAACCTCTCCACGGCGGGGTTCATCGTCGGCGGCATCGGGCTCGCAGGAGGCGCCGTGCTCTGGATCACGGCGCCTTCCACGGACGGCGCTCCCACCGTGGGCGTCGGGCTGGCGCCGGGCAGCATTCAGCTCAACGGAGCTTGGTGATGCGTACGTGGACTGCAGTGTTGCTGGGCGGTCTGGCGCTCACCGCGTGCGACTCGATTGCCGGCATCCACGACCACGAGCTCGCGAACGATGCGGGCCAGGTGGCGGACACGGGAGGAGCGGACGGCTCGAGCAGCGGCGCGGATGCGTCGGACTCCGCGAGCCGCGCGGAGTCCGGTTCCAGCAGCGGCGTCGATGCGTCCGGCTCCAGCAGCGGTGGTGACGCGGGCTGCACGTGCGTACTGGACCACTCGGCGCTGGGGTCGTGTTGCTTGAAGTGAGCGTGTCTGACGGAGGTGTCTCGAGATGAAGCTCAAGTTGATCGTCGTCGACTTCGAAGTTCCGCTCGCTGCCAAGAAGTGGGGCCTTCGCCTCGGCATCCCGGTTGCCATGCTCCTGGGCAGCGGCGCAGTCGCTTATGGGTCCGGACTCGTCTCGTGGAGCTCCGGGCAGACGCTCACAGCGGCTGATCTGAACAACAACTTTGCTTACGTGCAGAGCCAGATCGCGGGCGTCCAAGGACAGGTTCCACTGATCACCGCATGGCAAAGCTACACGCCGACGGTGCTTGCGGGTGCCACGGACATCTCGTCGAGCGCGAGCACGTCGGCATGGTGGCGGCGTGTGGGGGACACCGCCGAGGTGAAGATCGTGTCCGTCTTCAGCTCGTGTCCAGGGACCGGACAGGTTCAGTGGTCGTTCCCTTCGGGGGTCACGCAGGACGCGTCGAAGAGCGCGAGCTACGAGGCCGATGGAGACGGGCTCTCGGTGTCGGGCGCGACGGTGACGACACTGAGCGTGACCCTCGGACCGGCGGCCCCCGTTGCCGCCGTGGAACTCTCCGGAGCGCCAACGGGCGGTCTGACCTGCAGCCAGGTCTCGGCCGGCCAAACGGTGAGATTGTCCTTTCACCTGCCGGTACAGGGATGGACGGTCACGGGGCCTTGAGCATGGTGTGCGGAATCGAGGGGTGTGGCACATGACCAGAGCGACGGCGTGGATGGTCATCAGGGGAGGGCTCGCGATGCTGCTCGCGTCCGTGGCGTGCAACTCGGCCACGACCAGCGAGCCCACTCGAACAAGCAGTCAAGCGCTCGTCAACGGCGACGCATCGGCGCCCACGTGGCCCCCCACGCCGGAAGTGTCCTACGAGGCACCCCATGCAGTCGTGAGCGACGCGACGACGCAAGTCGCGACGATTCCGCGCCCGCCTCGCGTCAGGGTCGAGCCGCCGCACGACTGCCCGTATGCGGCGCCCGATCTCATCGCATGGGATCCGTCGTGGGTTGGTAGCGACGGCACCGTCACGGTGCCGGATCACGTGCGCGTGCTCGTGCGCGGCAATGCCGACATCCCCGAGGACACTTTGATCCGCTCGCTGTACGTGCCGCCGACGAGCGAGCTCGTGCTCGCAGACGAGCCGGCGACGTTCCACGTCACCGACATGATGGTCTACGGCGCCCTGCGGCTCGGCTCACCCAGTTGTCGGCTCGAGAGCCCCATCCGGTTCGTGTTCGACACCGATGAGAACGTGGCCGATCCGGCCGTGCGCGACGCGATCTACAACCGCATGGGGCTCGGCATCATGGTCGGCCCGCAAGGGTCGCTCGACCTCTTCGGCCACCTCTACCAGCCGACGTGGACGCGGCTCGCGGCGACCGCTCCTGCCGGAGCAACGCAGATCGTGCTCGCCGAACCCGTCGACTGGACGCCAGGGCAGCAGATTGTGATCGCCACGAGCGCGCGCGTCGACTACCCGCTCGCGGATCAGAACGACGTGCGCACGATCGTGGCAGTCGACGGCAATCTCGTCACGCTCGACCGGCCGCTCGATTGGCTGCACTACGCCGGGTGGGAGTACCAGGTCGAGGTGGGCCTGTTGTCGCGCACGCTCGCCTTCGATACATCCGACCGCGTGCGCGCGGCGGCGCCGACGTTCGGTGGCCACATCATGGTGCACTCCACGCACGCGCGCGTGTCCGGCGTGGAGCTCCACGCGATGGGCCAGCAGAACTACCTCGCGCGTTACCCATTTCACTGGCACCGCGTCGGCGATGTCGCCGGCGCGTCCTACTTCACCGACTCGAGCGTGTGGCAGTCGAACTGGCGGTGCGTCGTCGTCCACCGCACGAGCCACGCGATCGTGGCGCGCAACGTCGCGTTCGACGACTTCGGGCACTGCTACTACCTTGAGGACGGCCTCGAGTTCGACAACGAGCTGTCGTTCAACCTCGCGGTGCGGACGAAGATCATGGGCCCGATCGATCAGGCCTCGCTCGACGCGATGACGAACGCGGGGCAGCCCGGGTTCACGCAGGTGCAGACGCCGGACCTCGTGGAGCCCTCCGATCGCGCTGCCGCCGGTTTCTACGTCCCGAACGGCAACAATCGCATCGTCGGCAACGCCACGTCGGGCGGCTTCGTCGGATTCTCGTTCCCCAACCTACCGCTGCCGACCGGCGGCGACTCCGAAGGCGTGTCGCCGATCCTCTACGGCGTGAGCCATTTCGACGGCAACACGGCGCACAGCGCGGGCTACCTCTGGGACAACGGCTCGTGCATCTACGTTGGTGGGACGTTGGTCGAGGTCGACGGTCTGCTCCAGTACACGAGCGGGCGATCGACCGACTGGAACCTGCTTCGTCACACGACCGAGGTGTTCAACAACACGAAGACGTTCCTGTGCGAGGCCGGCATCGTGCACTGGGGGGACAATCCGCGCATCGTCAACTTCGAGGCGTGGGACAACGGCCTCCTTGCGGTGCTCTTCGGCTCGGCGTCGATCCAGAGCAGCCTCGTGGTCGCGACCACCGGCAACCCGGATCAGGTGAGCCGCCCGATCCGCAGCTTCCAGCAAGGCTTCCAGTTCTACGACACGCGCACGCAGACGATCCTGCGCGACGTCGTCTTCCGTGGCTTCCATCACGATCCGCTCGGCGACTCCTGGGCCACGCACCTCAAGGAGTGGGACAGCTGTGCGCTGCTCTCGATGACGCACTCGGATCAGTACACGCCGCAGCAGATGAACAGCGTGGCCGGGCTCCACTTCGTCGACGTCGACGATCCGCAGCGCCTTTGCGTCAGCGACACGGGCACGCTGTCGTCTCGCAACTTCAACGTGCTCGACGTGGATGGCAGCATGTCGCGTCTACCGGGCGATCCGGTGCATCTGGGACCGCGGCTGGTCGCGTCCGCGTACACGGACGCATGGAAGCTGTCGCCCTTTTGCGCGCGCCACGACGCGTGGGGCGCCCTCGTCTGCCCGCTCGACGACATCGAACACCTCGCCTCGGTGGGCGTGATGCCCAACGCGAACGTCACCGTCACAACGTACGGTCTCGACAGCCGCGTGTTCGGCACGACGAGCTACAGCGGCGTCGACTACATCGACGCCCAGATCACCGCGCCGTCGGGCGTCGGCTGGCATCACGCTTTTCCGGGCGGCGTCCCAGACCAGTTCGACGTGCAGGTGCTCCAGGTGCCTAACGACAGCTTCGTGTTGCTGTCGTTCTCTCTGCCGCCGGGCGTGACCTGCTCGATTGCCGATCCGGCGTGGACTGCCACTGCGGATGTGCGCAGCCTCCTCGCGTCGCAGGCGCCCGCGTTCACGACGTGGAGCAACACGTGCTTCGTGCGGATCCCACCGGCGAACATCGGTACGTTCAGCGCATCGGGGCTCTCGGTCCCGAACATGACGTGGCGCGGATTCCCGACGCCGACGACCTACTTCACCATCGACACCGGTTGCAGCGCCGCGAACCCGGCGTGCGCGACGGTGGCCTCGACCGTGCCGACGCTGCCGATCTGTGACGCAGGAGCGTGCGTCGAGGTCCTCGCGTCAGGGCAGAGCGTGCCCACACACATCGCCGTGGACTCGACGAACGTGTACTGGACCAACCTGACCGCGAGCGGCAGCGTCAACGCCTGTGCGGTCGGCGGCTGCGGAGATACGCCGACGGCGATCGCATCGGCTCAGCGCAACCCGGACGGCATCGCCGTGGACGGCAGCAACGTCTACTGGACGACCGCCACCGATGGCTCGGTGTGGAAGTGCCCCATCGCGGGCTGCGGTGGCTCCCCGGTGCTGCTTGCTACTGGCCAGCAGAACCCCTTCAACATCACGGTCGATGCGAACAACGTCTACTGGACCAACAACGGCGGAACCGGCTCGGTCGCCAAGTGCGCCGTCGCGGGGTGCGGTGGCTCGCCGACCGTGCTCGCCTCTTCGCAGAGCGGTGCCTGGGGCATCGCGGTCGACGCGACGAACGTCTACTGGACCAACGCAACCGGCGGCGCGGTCATGGCGTGCGCGATCGCGGGATGCGGCAACTCGCCGACGGTTCTCGCCTCCGGACAGGGCACTCCGGCAGGGATCGCCGTCGACGCGGCCCGTGTCTATTGGGCAAACAACTACGGCGGTACGGTCGCGATGTGCCCGATCTCCGGCTGCAACGGCTCGCCGACCGTGCTCGCGTCCGGGCAAGGCTATCCGTGGGAGCTGACCATCGACGCGACGAATGTGTACTGGACCAACAACCTCGGCGGTTCGGTCATGAAGTGCGCGAAAGCAGGCTGCGGCGGTCAGCCGACCGTACTTGCCTCGTTGCAGCAGGTGCCCGTGGGCATCGCGGTCGACTCGACCAGTGTCTACTGGGCCGACCAGGTGGGCAATGCCATCATGAAGAGGACTCCGAAATAGGCAGATGTCTACGCCGGTCGCTCAGCGGTCCAGCAGCTCGGTCGTCGCGCGACGCGGGTGCACCGCCGGGCGATCGCGCGAGGCGAGACGGAGGACAGCGATCCTGATGCGCCGAGGACGCGGACGCTCGACGATGATCTCGACGGCCGACTCGAAGGATCCTGGGTCACGCGCATCGCGGGCATGACTCCAGGGAAGATCCGGAAGCTGGCCCCCGGAACGAAACTCACGGATGACCAGGTGGAGGGGATCCTCTGGTCCGCCGAGGGCCGTGTCGACCCCGCCAGCCAGACGTATTCGAGGCCTCCCCGCGGCTTGGTCTTAGGCGCCGAGCGGAGCTAGCCGTACTACTCCGATGGTGACACCTGAGGAGGCAAAGCGATGGCTCGCGAAGATCGGGGGCCACTGGGCAGAGGCCAAGGACCAGACGCCAGGAATGGCGAGGATCGTTGTCACCATCGAGCGCGCGCTCGGCGGTTCAGTCTCACGTCACGCCGCCTTCGACGACCGACTGACCGGCTACCTGCGCGAGCTCGCCATCCGCGAGGCGCTGGCCAACGCCTGCACGGAACTGCGGGGCGCGATCGCGTAGACTAGCCCGCCTGGCGTGGGCGAGCGCGCCGGCTGACTGGAGTCGGACGCCCCCGCAGAGCGCGAGCGAGGGCCACGATCCGGTCGACGCTGGCGCGCATGTCCGCGATCACGGGCGCAGAATGCGCCGATGGGTCGCGCATTCCCGCCAGCACCTCCAGGTTGGCCTGCAGAGCAGCTGCGGCATCGATGATCTGATGACAGCCGTGGTCGATCGTTGGCGCGCCGTCCTCGCTCACGGTCGCAAGCACCCCGCGCTGTTCCGCGTCGTCGCGCATCGCCGCTCACCTCCAACACGGGGTGCCAGTGCAGCAAGCGGGCCCGGCAAATTGTGCAGCGGTTTCGCACGGAGCGCCCCTGCAACTGCGCAGCGATCGTGCGTCGGGGCGCACGGATTGCGTCGCGCGCGCCCGAAAACGGGTACCCGAATTCGGGTATAGGCGTGGCTCGTCGGACCGTGCGCGCGGCGTCAGCAGGACGGCGGCCAGCCCCATTCCCGCGAGGCCCGTGGCGGTGGACAATGGTCCAATGGTGCGACCTGGGGGCCCGGGGAGGACGTCGCTCCTGTGGCGAGCAGCAATAGGCGCAGCGATCGCGTGGCCCACGTTTGCTTGCGGGGGCAGCCCGTCGACTCAGGCCGAGACCGGCGACGACGCTGGTTCGACGTTGCCGGACGCCATGCCGGCGAGCGTTTGCTACGGAACGCCTCTGCCATGTGACGGGCGGACCGAAATCGACTGCACCTCGACGCTGGGCTGCGCAGTCCGCTCGGGATGCGGCGGCGTGGAGACGCCTTGTGTGCTGATCGTCGGCGGCAGCTTCGCCTGCATGCAGCAGGAAGGGTGCACCTGGGACGCGACCGGGTCCGACTGCACCGGCGTCGCGGCTTCTTGCGGTGCCGTACTCGACTGCTCCCAGCAGCAGGGATGCAGCACGCAGATGACGTGCGCCGGAGTGCCGCTCTCCTGCGGCTCCCTCTCCAAGACGCAGTGCAGCTCGCAGCCAGGCTGCATATGGGGTGTTCCCCCGCTGGGCGGTACGGGCAACGATGGCGGCACGGACGCCACCCTCGATTCGGGGAGCGACGTATCCGTCATCGATTCGCCGAACGAGCCCATCGAGGAACCGCCGCCGCCGAGCTGCCAGGGCGTCACGTGCGACCCCTCCCACGACACGCAATGCGTGAAGAACACGTGTGACCCGTCGACAGGCCAGTGCTCGCTGCAGCCGCTCCCGAACTTCACCGGCTGTGACGATGGCCTCTACTGCACCAGCGGCGATAGCTGCCAGAACGGAACCTGCGTCGGAGGTAGCCAGACGCCTTGCTTCGACACGTGCCAGGTCTGCAACGAGACGAGCAAGAGCTGCGTCATCGCACCGAGCAATTGCGAGATCTCGGGATCGTGCGTCACCAGCGGCTCGCTCGATCCCGCCAACGCCTGCCAGTCATGCCAGCCGACGACGTCCCAGACGTCGTGGTCGCCGCTCCCGTCCGGTACGACCTGCGTGTCGTCGGATCGCTGCCAGACGGCGACGACCTGCGATGGATCGGGAACGTGCAGCGGCGCACCGCTCGTGCCGCAGGTGGCCATCGCGTCGTCGCCCAGGGCGGGCGCGCTCAGCGGATCGGTGCTCTCTCCCAGCTCGTTTGCGCACCTTCGTCCCGTGTTCCAGTGGCGTGTCCCCGCAGACGCGTGCGCGACCCTTCCCACGTACGACATCCAGGTGGACGATTCGTGCACGACCCCGGGCTGGCACCAGTGCTCGTTCTCGAGTCCGGAGGCGAGCGCCACCGCCCTGCCGACGCCACGCTTCCAACCATCGACCGACCTGCCCGCGAGCACGACGGTACCGGTCGGAACGCGCTACTACTGGCGCGTGCGCGCTTGCCGCGGCACGGCTTGCTCGGCTTGGAGCGCGCCCAGTTACCTCGACGTCGGCCGAGCGCATTCGGACCTCGACGGAGACGGGTACTCCGATCTGGTCGTGACGCAGCTGAACCAAACGGCGTGGGAGGGGTCGGTCTATTTCTATCGCGGGTCGGCTGCAGGCCTGACCTACACCTCGGCGTGGACCATGCCGTCGCCCATCCAGTCCGCTCGTCAGTACTTCGGGGCGGTGGCCGTCACGGGAGATCTCAACGCCGATGGCTACGCCGACATCGTCGTCAACGCTCCTTCCTGGAACGGGAGCTCCGTGACGAGCAAGGCGGCCGAAGGCGTCGTGTACGTCTGGTACGGAGGACCGAACGGGCCCAGGGGCTGGTCGGCGAACGCCACCATCGACGCGAACCCCGGGACGTGGGCCTGGCCGTGGACCTTCGGCTACGCGCTCGCTGCAGCCGGCGACGTCGACGACGACGGATATGGTGACCTCGTCGTGAACGCCGTGGTGCCGAGCGGCGCGTCACCGCCGGCCCTGGTGTACGCAGGTTCGAGCACGGGCGTCCCGACGACGGCCACCTACTCGTTGCCGGCCCTGCCGAACGGCATCGGCGAGCCGCTCGGAGTCGCTGCCGTGAGCGACGGAGATCTCGACGGCGACGGCATCGCGGACATCGTCCTCAGCAACGGTGGCGCGGACCAATCCGGCCACGGCGGCGCGTACGTCTGGCGGGGAACGTCGCAGGGGACCTTCGGTGCACCGTACGTGCTGGACGAGAACTTCGGGCCGCCGGGGGAGGCATATCCGCAAGCGGTCTTCACGTCGGTCGACCTGAACGGCGACACCATCGCGGATCTGCTCTACGCGTTTCAGGACTTCTACGAGTTCTACGGGCAGTGGCCCGCCGGTGTGTCGAACCCGTACGCGGTGCACGTTCCGAATCCGGGAACCACCTTCTGGTTCGGCGGATGGTTCACCGCGGCATACTTCGCCGGCCCGAATGCCCCGCAGATTGCCGTGGGCGCCGCTACCAGCCAACAGGTGAACGGCAGCGGCTTCGTATATCTGTATCATCCGGGCAACACGGCGCCGTTCGCGATCCTTGCGTCACCGGCAGCGGCGAACACCGGCCAGGGCTTCGGCGCGGCGGTCCAGCGACCCGGGGACGTCGACGCCGATGGGTACGACGATCTCGTCGTGGGAGATCCCTACACGAACAGCGGGGCCGGCGCGGCCTACCTGTATCGCGGCTCGGCGAGCGGACTCCCGTCCACGCCGAGCCAGGCGTTGGCAAACCCTGGGAGCGGAACGCTGGGCTTCGGCGAGGCGCTGGGGCAGTGATGCGGCGTGGTCGAGGGCGGACCAGCCCGCCGGGAGACCGCGCGCCGAGAGACGGAGGACAGCGACCCTGACGCGCCGAGGACGCGGACGCTCGACCATGATCTCGACGGACGGCTCGAAGGATCCTGGGTCCGGCGCATCGCGGGCATGAGTCCCGGCAGGATCCGCAAGCTGGCCCCCGGAACCAAGCCCACCGACGAGCAGGTGGAGGGGATCCTCTGGTCCGCCAAGGGGCGTGTCAACCCCGCCAGCCAGATGTATTCGCGGTCCCCGCGCGGGTTGCGCTGTCGAACACCGCGGTCGTGAGATGCAAAATCCAGCAGTCGTTGTGGCCCGTTGATTCTCAGCACCTGCCAAGTTCTGGGCCATGCCCGCCGAACCGTCCGACGATCACCGGCCATGCCCGGGGACCTCTACTACGGCGACAACCTCGACGTGATGCGCCGGCACGTCTCAAGCGAATCGGTCGACCTTATCTACCTCGACCCACCGTTCAATTCCGATCAGACCTACAACATCATCCACAAGGGCTCGCGGGCGCAGGAGCGTGCGTTCGTCGATACGTGGAGCTGGGATGACAAGGCGGAGGCCGCGTTCCGAGAGCTGACGGATCGGATACCCGCCGGGGTGAGCGTTCCGCCCGAACTGACCGCACTGATGTTGGCGCTCAAGGAGTTCCTATACCGCGACCGCAAGGACCTCCTCGCGTACCTCTCCATGATGGCGATTCGTCTCGTCGAGATGCGCCGTGTGCTGCGTCCAACCGGATCGCTCTATTTGCATTGCGATCCGAACACGAGTCCGTACCTGCGCCTTCTACTGGACGCGATTTTCGGGTCGCCGTGCTTCCGCAACGAGGTGGTGTGGCGCTACCGACGCTGGCCCACCAAGGCCATGCGATTTCAGCGCATGCACGACGTGCTGCTCTTCTATACAGCGCGTGCTGGTAGGGATCACACGTTCCACACGCTCTACGGCTACGAGAAGCTCGCCGAGTCCACGCTCAAGACGTTCGGTACCAAGAAGCAGCGCGCCGACTTCTCGTCAGGCCACCGCAAACCGAGCGTCGAGGAGACCGAGAGCAAGGGACCGCCGTTGTCGGACTACTGGGACATCGAGGACGAACCCATGGCAGCGTCCGAGGTCGAAGACGATCCTCGCGTGCCGCTGTCCGACGCCTGGGAGATCAAGGTCATCGCTGCGATCGGCAAGGAGCGCACCGGCTATCCAACGCAAAAGCCGCTGCCCCTTCTGCGCCGCGTGCTGGAGGCTTCATCCAATCCCGGAGACCTCGTGCTGGATCCGTTCTGCGGCTGCGGCACAACGGTGCATGCGGCCGAGGAGATGGGCCGGCGTTGGAAAGGCATCGACATCGCAATCCGCGCGATCGACGTCATCAAGGACCGGCTCGATGCCAAGTTCAGCCCGCGAGTGTGGACCGAGCACGGCGAGCCGGCAGACGTCGAGCAAGCCATGCACCTCGCAGAGTCGAATGCCTACGACTTCCAGTGGTGGGCCGTGCGTCAGCTCGGCGGGCGTCCGCCCAAGGGGGAGAAGAAGAAGGGCGGCGACGGCGGCATCGATGGTGAGCTGACGCTCATCGACGGCAAGGGTGTGCAGCGGCGCGGTGTCGTGTCGGTTAAGGGCGGCCGCACGCTGACCCCTGACTTCGTGAAGGCGCTCTCCGAGACGGTGCGCCAGGAGAAGGCCGACTTCGGCATCCTCCTGACGATGCATGAACCCACACAGGGCATGCGCGACACAGCTCGCGAATGCGGCATGGCGTCGTGGGCAGACGACTACGGCGGGAAGCTCGCCCACCGCATCCGCATCATCACCGTGCCCGAGCTGATGGCGAGGCAGGTCCAGTGGCCCGGGAAGCTCGAACGACCACGGACGCAGTCGGCACCACCGCCACCAGAGGCGCGCCCGGGCGAGACGCTTAGCCTGCCCTTCGCACCGCGCGCCCCAAGCACGAAAAAAGCGAAGGTGCGACGGCCGGGCACCGCGAAGACCACGCCAGATGAAGGTGCGCCCGAATCGGCGACGGCGCGACCGCCGAAGAAATAGCGACGGTAATCTCCGTTGGCGCAGAGGGCATCCTGGTTGAGCCCCATCCCGTCCAACAAGGGAAGTATTTCCTACAGTTAGCCCTCCTGTTTGGGCGAAGACAAAGTCGTACAGTCTAGGCACCTTGTCCGTCACGAATTGACATTGTCAAACCTGTGCGTATGCTCAGGGTGTGGACGGCGACATCTTCGGAGCGGTGACTCGGCTCGGCCGCGATGCGGCGGAGGGAGTGGCGCGCGCTGTCCACGGGGATGCGTGGGATCCGTTCCTCGCGACTCGTTGCATCGAGGTCCTCGTTGAGAAGGCGGAGGGGATCCGATCGCTTCCCGCCGTGCTTGAGGTCCTCCGCACCATCAACGCGACTCCACTTCTCGCCTCTGTGCTGGTTGAGAGCTCGCTCGAACGGGTCGATGACGCCGTTCGCGAAGCGAATGGGACGGAGCTCGATCTTATCCTTCGCAGTTCTGTGCAGCGGAGTCTGCTGCGAGGCGAGTACCAGCCCGGCGGGATTCTGCAGCGGTTCTGCGCTGAGCTTCTCGATCGCTCAATCATCAGCGGACGCGGTGGCTTCCTCGAGCTAGCGAACGACGGGCAAGCACGTCGTGACGAAGCGATGGCGATCCTCGCGCCGGTAGCGGCGAGGGCAGCGCAAGTTCTTGAGGCGCGGCCGGACGCGAAGCGCCTCGGGTTGTCCCGACAACACGCGCGTCTCTCGCCGAAAAGCGACCTTCTCGGAGGTCCCTCATGAGTGCTCTCGAGTATCGCTACGACGTCGACGGTGACGGACACGTAAGGGCGCTCTCTGGTGAGATGTGGGAACCCACGGGCAAGATGCTGCTCGACGGCGTTCGGAGAACGACCTGGCTCGGTCCGTTTGACACTTGCGAGCGGGATCTGCTGCGTGTCATGGCCGCGATCCTGGATGCTGATCGGCTCTCACCGAGGCGTCCACGACGTGGGGCGCGGCTCGCGCGAGATCTTTGCTGGCAGCGAACGATCGGCATTCGAATTGCGCTTGAGGATCCATCGAGGTGGGCGCTTGTCGAGGTGTTTCTCGCGCGCCTGCTGCACTTCATGACGGATGACTTGTGGGAGGTGACCTTCACCGGAGCTCCACGTCCGACGATTCAGCAGCTGTTGCCGCGAACGGAAATCAAGAGTGCAGACGAGGTGGCGCTCTTCAGCGGAGGTCTCGACTCGGTCGCGGGGCTCTATGCTCGAAGTCTCGCCAGAGGGGGACAGTTCATCGCGGTCTCAGCATGCGGCAACGAAGTGCGGGGGCACGCGCAGACGACGGCGCTCGACGAGCTCCGCGCGCTGGGCGTCAAAGCCAGCTGCTTGAAGCTCGTTCACCAGCTGCGGGCGACGCATCGCGGGCGTAGCAGGATGGAGGCTTCGCAGCGTAGTCGGGGCCTGCTCTTTCTAGCCATGGGAGCAGTCACCGCCTCCCGCTTGGCGAAGCCCGACTTCTCTGTCTACGAGACGGGCGTCGGCTGCATCAACCTGCCGATGTGTCGCGCGCAGGTCAGTGCACAAGGCACGCGCGCCATGCACCCGCGGACGATCGCGATCTTCAACGAACTGCTTCGCAGCGTTCTCGATCGTCCGGTTCGCGCAACCGCGCCGTTCTTCCTGTTGACGAAGGGCGAGCTGTGCCGCGCGCTGGGGCCCGCGCTCCCGCGCCTCGCACGCTTGACGATGTCCTGCGACGAAGGAGAGGGCCACAAACCCGACTCGATGGAGCACTGCGGCGTGTGCACGTCGTGCCTGTTCCGGCGTATCGCGATCTTCTCGGCGGCGCAGGCTGACCCCACGAGGTATCGAGACCTCGTCATGCGGCGGCACGGTCGTTACGAACAACTCGCATTCGAGAACCATGCACGCGAGCTGCTTGCGTGCACGACGTTCGCGGATCTCCTGGCGATCGACCCGGACGTACGGTTTGCGTCGATCATGCCGATCGAGACTCCAGTTGCGAGCCGCGAAGCGGAATTGCAGGTGCTCGCGATGTACCGAAGGTACGCAAACGAAATCAGGACGTTCCTTGAGCAGGCGCGTCCAACGCTGGCGAGACGGTCTCACCCACCTCGAAAGGAGAACGAACGTGATCTCTTCGCAGCAGCTGGGTGAGAGAATTGCCGATGCGCGAAAGCGCGCGAAGCTGACGCAGGCGCAGTTGGCCGACAAGCTCAGAATGGCGCGAACCACTGTCGTCGCCATCGAGAAAGGCGAACGTCGACCTGCGAACGCCGAGCTCGTCCAGCTAGCAGACCTTGTCGGCGTGAGCGTTCACGATCTGCTGCGCGAGAGCTTCGTACGTACCGAGGTCTCACCTCGCTTCCGAATCTCCGCGCCCGACAAGGATCTTCCGGCAGTCACGCAAGCCGTCGACCGACTGCGCACGCTCGGAGCTCGCTATGTGGAGCTCGAACGGCTGCACGGCCTTCACCGAACGCGAGCCCCTCTTGAGAGCGTGCAAACGTATCGTCTAGATATCGGCGCGGCTCCGAGCCTAGACCCGCGGCTAGAAGGTGAGGATGCCGCACGGTCGGTACGCGCGATGCTCGGTCTCGGCGATGAGCCCGCGACGACGATCGATGAGCGGTTTGAGGCCGAAGCCGGCCTTCGGATCTTCTACCTCGATCGGCTTCCCGCGAAGCTGGCCGCGTTCATCATCTGGACCGACGAAATCGGCGCGTGCGTCGGGATCAATCGTGCCCATCCGCGCGAGCGTCAACGGTGGTCTCTCGTCCATGAAGTCGGGCACTTCTTGAGAGACCGAGAGCTGGGGGACGTCCTAGAAGAGAACGGCCCTCTGCGGCAGCCTGGGGAGATCTTCCCCGAGGCGTTTGCTAAGGAGTTTCTGCTCCCAACGACGGGAGTTCAGAAGCGGTTCACCGAGAGGTGCCGGGCCGGGAAGTTCACCGCGATCGATCTCCACGGACTCGCGGCGACGTTCGGGGTCTCGTTTCAAGCAATGGCGCTGCGCCTCGAGGAGCTTCGGCTCCTTCCGCGCGGGAGCTACGAGAAGATCGTCCGAAGTCGTCTTCGCCCGCAGGATTTGGCAGTGCCAAGCGAGGAACCGGCGAGGCCCCGCGAAGTACGGCTCGGCCTACCCGACCGGTACGTCGCTCTCGCCATCTCGGCGTACGAACAGGAGCTCTTGAGCGAGGGCGAGTTCGCCGACGCATTGGCGACGGACGTCGCTACGGCGCGTGATGTCTACCAGCATAGAAGTCGGATCGCGCTCGACGACGGCAGCCAGCTCGCCGTCGATTTCACGGGCGCTGACCTCCGAACCGCGTGACGTCAATGGCCATCCGCGACGTCGTCATAGACGCGTGCTGCACGCTCAATCTCCTTGCGACCAGACGTGAGGTAGAGATCCTCGGCGCTCTCGAGATTCGGCTCTTCGATACTCCGAAGACCGCCGGCGAACCGATGTTTCTCTGGAGCCCACCGGACCAGGACGGCGAGCGCACCCGCGAACTGGTGACGACCGTGGGGCTTCGACAAGCAGGCCACCTGATGACCCGTGCGCTCGATACGGATGCACTGGTTGATGCGTTTGTGGCGGCAGCGGCTCTCATCAAGGACACCGACGCTTCATGCATCGCCGTCGCGGGCACCATGCGGTTGCCGCTCATCACGGACGATCGCAAAGAGCGGCGGATCGCCACAGACTTGTTTCCAGCGATCGAGCTCGTCTCGACGCTCGATCTTCTCCACGACGCTTCTCGCGCGCTGAGGTGGAACGAAGATGAGCTTGCGCGTGTTGCCATCGCGTTGAGATGGGGCGGCAATTTTGCTCCACCTCGCCAGGATCCCCGCGCAGCGTGGTATGCCGCGCTCCTCCGATCGGGATGATCGCAACCGCATGATGGAGGTCTGACTAGAAGGTCTCACCGCACTGCTTGCGGGTAAGGCCCACCTGACCTGCAACCGCCGGCGGCTGGCGGACCGGTCGCCTGTCAAAGGCTCATGATGTTCTGTGCGACACCGTCGACGCCGGCTGCTCCTGCGGCGCCCGTCTGCCCGACACCCGTGCCAGCCGCCGGTCCGAATGCACCGCCAGCTCCGCCGCTTCCCTTCTGTCCAAAGGTGATCGTCGTCGTGACGTCCGCCGAGGGCGCGGCCCCTGAGTAGCCGATGCCCAGTGATAGGCCGCCAGCGCCTCCCTGAGCACCGTTGCCGCCCGCTCCAGCGCCGCCACCACCGCCCGGACAGCCGGATACGAACTGGATTCCGCCGTTGCCACCGGCCTGTCCAATCTCTCCACCACCCCCGGCCCCTCCGGCCGCGGCGTTCTTGCTCGTGAGCGCGCACCCCACCAGCGTCACGCTCGACTGGTAGCTGACGAGCGCGATGCTCGACCCTCCACCGGATCCCGGCTTTCCCCCCGCACCACCGCATCCGCCGCACGCGCCTCCCCCCCCGCCTCCCGTGCCCTTGTTGGCGTCCCCGCCGCCCCCGCCGCCCTGGCCGGGCTTGCCGTTCGACGCGGGCGCGCCCGCCGCGGGCGTCCACGCGTTCGAACCGAGCACGCCGTGCGCATTGCTCGGCGCGTCCGACGTGCCCACCGGCGCGTCGTTGCCGTCGCCGCCGGAGGCACCCCCTGCGTTGCACGCGATGCCGTTCGTGCCCGCCGTGCCGCCTCCGTACGCGGGTGTGCCGGCGCCTGGGGTCTGTGCGGGGACCTCGCCGCCACCCTGTCCCCCCGTGCTCGTGGTGGTCCCGTCAGGGCACGTGCACGTCTTGCTCGACGCCCCACCGGTGCTCACGGCGGGGACGCCATCGAGCACAGATCCGTAGTGATTGCTCGGATCGCTGCTCGTCCCCCCCCCCGAAGCTCCCGCTGCCCCCGGCGCCGTGGCGTTGCCCGCCGTCATCGCCACACGATGAAACGCGACGTTCTGCGCGTTGCTCACGAACACCGCGATGCTCGACGCTCCCGGCGTGCTCGCGTCGGCCGAAACGAAGACGAAGTCCTCGAACGTCACGCCTGTCGTGAGCCCTGACACCAGAAGCGCGGAGTTTGCGGCCGGCGCGAGCGTCGCCTTGTCCGCCGCGTTGTACGTCCAGTGCGACGCAGACGTCGTGCAATCGAGCCCTCCGTACACAGTCACGCCGTCGCGCGACGGACCGACCGTGAGGATCTCGCCGTAGCTGCCTGCACTCCCGCACGCGAATACCCGGTTGGTCGCCCCCCTGGCGAGATCCATCGCGTGTCCGATGGTCTGAACGGGCGAGAGCTCTGTGCCTGCGTTGAGGTCGTTGCCGCCCGGCGACACGAAGACGCCGTACGTCTCGCTGATGATGCAGGGGTTGCTGTTCGGCCCATCGGCAAGGGGAAGACACGCTCCGTTGCAGCCGAGGTAGCCGCTGGTGCACGTCAAGCCACAGCTCCCGGCGGTACACGTGGCCGTGCCCGTCCCGGCCTCTGGCATCGGGCACACGGTGCACGCGCTGCCGCAATGCGCCGGATCGTTGGGACTGACGCACTGGGCTCCGCAGAAGACGGCGCCGGCCTCGCAGCTCGGCGCTTCCTCGCGTGCGTCTCCAGGTCCATCGACATTGGCATCGGCGAGAATCGCGCCCGGCGTGTCCGCGCCTGCATCGGTCGATCCGTCTTGGGCAGCATCGGCACCACCGTCGCCGAACACGATTCCGCCTTCGTCGTTCGAGCCCGCGTCGCTGCCGCTGATTGGCTCGCCGCCACCGCAGCCCGTGGTGAGGACGGCGATGGTGAAGACGGCCGATATCAGCCGTGCGTGAGACATCGCGGGCGCCGTCACTGCACCTGCAGGGTCTGCTGGGCTGCGCCCGCGAGGCCCGTCGCTCCTGAGTTCCCGGCGGGCGCTGGATTGGAGAGCGCGTTGTTTCCGCCAGGCTGGCCACTACCACCACTGCCCGCGCTGCCGGCGGTGCCGAGCTGGCAGGATGGTGAACCGGACGGCGCCGCGCCGGAGTAGACCATGCAGACCGAGATGCCGCCCGTGCCGCCCGCGCCGCCGGACCCGCCGGCACCGTTGCCGCCGTAGTTGCCAAGGCATGCGAGAGCCGACGTCGTCGCCCCTCCAGCCTGACCAGCCTGCCCGTCGCCCCCCTTTCCGCCAGCGCCTCCCGTGCCAGTCGCGAAAGTGCACGCGCTGTCGAGCGTGATGCTGCTGCTCAAGCTCGCGAGCGCGATGCTTGCGCCACCCCCGTGTCCACCCGTGCCACCGGCGCCACCGCATCCTCCGGCGCCGCCGCCAGTGCCACCTGTGGCAGGCGTCGTCTTACCGCCTCCCCCACCTCCTCCTTGTCCGGGATTGCCCGCGTTGCCGCTTCCTCCGCCGGTCGGTGTCCAACCAGTCGCGGCCAGCGATCCGTAGGCTGCAGCTGCTGCGCCACCCGATCCCGCGGTGCCGTTTGCACCCGGATTCGCGCTGGGCGACCCACAACTCGCCGCGCCTGCTGGTTCACCCGCGCCGTCGAAGCCCGACTGCGTCACGAGGCTCCCACTCGCCGTTCCACTGCCCCCGGCACCACCAGACCCCGATACCCCGTCGCCCCCATTTCCTCCTGTGCTGGAGCCGGCGCCGCAAACGGCCACCCCTCCCGTCCCCCCGGTCGCGCCGTTGTTGGCCGAGCCGTTGGACGCCGTTGCGCCGGAGTAGTTGCTTGAAGACGATCCACCCGCGCCGTTGGTGCCGCTTCCGGCGGTGAGGGCGCATCGGTGGAGGGTGACGTTGCTTGAGCCATTAACGAGGATAGCGACACTCGATTGCCCGTTGCCCGAACTGTCTTGGCCAGACGCGTTCGGTGCCGTGAACGCCATGTCCTCGATGTCCACGGCCGCGCTGCCCGCGCCGATCAGCAGCGCCGGCTGATTCGTCGGCCCGTTCACTTGGGCGTGAGTACCCGCTGCGTAGCTCCAGGTTCCCGCGCAAGTCAGCCCGCCGAACAGGCCGACTGCGCCCGTGATGCTCACTTGCTCGTTGTACGTCCCGTTGCAGACGTAGATGCGGGCCTTGCCGCCGAGGTTGCCGAGGGCCTTCGTGATGGACGCGTACGGCGACGCTGCACTGCCGTTGCCCATCGAATCATTGCCCGTGCTCGCCGATACGAAGACGCCGGAGCCGTCGCTGAGGACGCACGGGTCGCTGGTGTTCGATGGCACGTCGGAGTCCGAGTAACAGCCGCCGTTACACTTGTGATATCCGCTGCTGCAGGAGACGTCGCACGCGCCGGCGGCGCAGGTTGCGACGCCGGTACCGGCGTCCGGCTGCGCGCAGACCGCGCACGAGCTCCCGCAATGCGCCGGGTCGTTCGGACTGACGCACTGGCCGCCGCACACGACAGTGCCGGCTTCACAGCCTGGCGCTTCCTGCGGCGCGTCTGACGGCGCATCGCCATGAGCGTCGACGGCCGGCGCACCGTCCGTAGTCGATCCATCCTCGCCGCCATCATGGCCGCCATCCTCGACAGGGCTGTCGCCGCCCGAGTCCGCAGACGGCCCGTCCGCCGAGCTCTCCGAGCTCCCGTCGCCCGCGGCAGGCCCGCAGTTGCGATCGGCCTCGCAGCTCGCGCTTCCGCAGCTCACCACGGCGGCACCTGCCGCGATGCAGCCGACGCCCGCCACGATCCCGATCCACACCAGATGCGCGCTTCGAAGCATGAAGTCATCCCCTCGTCAGAACGCTGCGTTCCACTCGAGTCCCGCCAGCGACGGCGACACCGCCGGCGCAGGCAGCCAAGAGGCCTCGCGACCGCGCGAAGGCCAGAAGACGAGCACCGCCAATGTCCCGAGCGCCGCGACGCCTCCCACGACGAACAACGCGGTCGCCGTCGTCTGCTCGCGATGGGCCGCATCATTCGCGTCGGTGAACTGGCCGCACTGCGGGATCGTCGTCCCCGGCCCGCACGCGTTGGACGTGTTGGGGATCTGCCCCGCGAGAGTGTTCGCGCGGCCCTGATCGTTGCCGGCGACGATCTGGAACCCCACCGCGGTGCCCAGCGCTCCCAGCGCGAGAACACCGAGCCCGAGCGCCAGCGTGTTGCGCGTCGTGAAGAATCCGCCGCCCTCTTCGGGCGCACGCGGCGGCGGCGGAGCCTCGCTGCTCGCGGCCGGCGACACGGGCGCCGCCGCCGGGATCGCCGGCGCTGTCGATGCGGGCGACGCCGCCGTCGCCGGCGCCGCCGCGAGCGTCACGTGCGCCACGTCTCCCGCCGCCGGCGAAGCCTGCGCGTGGAGACTCGTTCCATCCGGCAGGAGCGCATCGATCGCGTGCGTCGCCCCCGGCTGCACGTCGATCTCCCCCGAGAGCGGCGCCACTCCGGCGTCCGCGCCGTCCACGCGCACGCGCGCCGAAGCCGGCGCGTCCACCGCGAGGTGCCCCGTCGCGCGGTACGCCTCGTCGTAGAGCATCTGGTACGTGGCGCGATCGCCGCTCGGCTGCGCCGTCACGTGCTGGTGCGCATCGTAGGTGCGCAGGTGCCCGAGCGCCGGCACGTACCTCCCCGTCTTCACCTCCGAGGCGGCGAGGTTCCAGAGCACCTTGTCGTTCGGGTACACCGCGTACGCCTCGGTGAACTGGAGGTACGCCGCCTCGTAGAGCGACTTGTCGTGCTTCTGCTCCGCCTGGTTGAAGTACCGGTTGCCGCGTGCGTAGCTCTCCTGCGCCGCGGCGCGCGCCGTCGCGGGCGCGGCCGTCCCCGTCGCCGACGATTGCGCCGCCGCAGTCGCCGCGCCGGCGAGCGACGCGAGCACGATGCTGCACGTGAAGAGCGACGCACGGGCGCGGATCACAGCGGCGCCTGCTTTATCAAGGGAGACGCCGGTGGTTCTACTGGAACCCTCGGCGCGCGCGGCGGTGGCGCGCTCTTCGGCACCGCCGCGCTCGGCGCCGCCGACTCCGAGGCCGACGGCGCTTGTACTTGCACAGTCTCGGGCGCCGTCGCCGTGGGCGCCGCAGGAGGAGGAGCCGGCGCCACGGGCGCCGAGAGCGACACCGCCGCCGGCGCGCTCGGCGCAATTTCGGGCTCGGACGCCGGCTTGCGAAGGGCGATCGCGATGACCGCCGTGCCGATCAGCACGATGCTCGCCGCCACCAGGACGGGAACGACGAGGTGATTCCTCGCGGCATCGGGCGTCGCCCCCCGCCGCGCGCGCTGCCCCTGATGCCGCGAGTCCGGATCGGTCGTCACGTTGAGGACGACCGGCGGCTCCACGGCGCTGCGCTGCGACGCTGGCGCAGGCTCGTGCACCGCCTGGTAGCTCTCGCCGCGCTCGATCGACCGGGGGACCGGATGCTCCTTCTGCGCGATCTTGTGGAAGATCACGTCGACCGGCTCCACCTCCGACGTGTTCCGCTGCGGCCGGGGCGCTTCCGGCGGCGGCCCCGGATCGGTGGGATCGTCTTCCCGCTTCGTCATTGAGGCCGCCTGGCGCGGCCCGCACTGTATCGCACACGGCGGTTCCACGCCCCTTCCGCGCGGGGGTTTCAGCAAGACACGTGCCCCTCTCGCCATCGCGAAATCCGCGGCTTCTTCGCCGCGAGAGTGGAAGATCTTCTGCCACTCGCCCAGAGATCTTCCACCCACGCGCCGCGCGGCCGCGCGCAACCCCGCCGAACCTCGCGTGGCCCGCCGCGTGCTAGCTTTGCGGGGAACGACTGGAGGGTCGATCCGTGGCCTCGCACGCGACGAGGGACCGCCCGCCCTACGGGCCCGGCGACACGTTCGCCGGCAAGTACAGGATTCGCCGCGTGCTCGGCGAGGGGGGCATGGCGGTCGTGTACGCGGCGGTGGACACGACGTGCGACCGCCAGGTGGCGCTCAAGGTGCTGCGCCCGAGCGCGGCGGCGCAGCGCGGGCTCTCCGGCGGCCGCATGCAGCGCGAGGCGGCGACCTCGGTGAAGCTGCACGAGCGCACGCCGCACGTCGTCGAGGTGCTCACGGCCGGCGTGACCGAGGACGCGCAGCGCCTGCCGTACTACGTGATGGAGCGCCTGCGCGGCACGACGCTGCGCGAGGGCATCGAGAACAAGCGCAGGGCAGGGCAGCCGATCGACATCGTCGAGGTCGTCAGCCCGGTCATCGAGATCGCGATGGCGCTGTCGTTCGCGCACCAGATGGGCGTGGTGCACCGCGACGTGAAGCCCGAGAACGTGTTCATGGCCGAGCAGCGAGACGGCTCGTACATGGTCAAGCTGCTCGACTTCGGCGTCGCCGCGCTGCTCGCGGACGAAGAGGGGAGCGGCAGCGGGGGCGGCGGCGCCAAGCGGCGCGCGTTCAGCGGGTCGCGCCAGTACGCCGCGCCCGAGCAGCTCGACGGCCAGCCGCCGGCCCCGCCGTGCGACGCGTACGCGGTGGGCCTCGTCCTGTACGAGATGCTCACGTTCACGCTGCCGCACGACCGCATGAACCGGCGGCTGACGGTCGCCGAGACGGCGCTCAACGTGCTGAGCGCGCCGATTCCGGATCTGAAGAAGGCGCGTGCCGACGTGCCGCCGCGGCTCGAGGTGCTCGTGCGAGGCTTGCTGGCGTACGAGCCGAGGGACCGCCCGCTCATGCTGCAGGTGGCGCACGCGCTGCGGGACGTGAAGCGCCTCCTGGTCGAGGGCCCGGCCGCCGGACCGGCCGACGCCGCGGTGACCGACGTCAGCGGCCCGCCCGTGGAAGTGCTCCTGCAGCAGCTCCAGAGCGCCTCGGCGGACCTTCCCCTGGGCGAGGTGCAGCGGATGATCGGGCCCGCCCCGGTGGACATCAACGCGAGCACGGACCCGGTGGCGGACGAAGTGCACACGGCCGTCGCGCCCGCCGACGCGCGCGTCCCGGCGGATCACGAGGTCTTCTTCATGGGCCGCGTGGCCGATTCGACGGCGCGCCTGCCGGCGCTCGGCGACACGATGCGCATCGAGCCGCAGCCGGTTGTCGTACTCGCGAGCTCCGTTCAGGCACCGGCGACGCTTCCGCTTGCGCCGCCCCAGCCGGCGGAGAAGATCCACGTGTCGCCGGCGCAAGAGCGGGCGCTTGTGACTCCGGAGATGAAGCCGGCGCAGCCGCCGACGTGGGTGCCGTCGTATTCAGTGGAGCCGGTCGCCCACACGCAGCCGGAACCGATGCCGCCCACGAGGCGCGCACCCGGTCGCGTCGCGGCGGTGATCCTCGGTGTCGCCGTGGCCGTCGGAGGCGTAACAGCAGGAGTCGGAGTGACCAGTGCGTTCCTCCGTGGAGCACCGGCCGCTCCGGCGGCGGCTTCCTCCGCCTTCACGGTGCAGAGCGTCGCGCCGGCTCCGTCGCCGGCCGTGCCGCCTGCCATCATCCCCGCGATCGCCGCGAGCTCCGAGCCGGTCGCTTCGGCGGAGCCGCCGCCGACGACAAGCGCATCTGCGTCACGGCCGCCGGTGCCGCCGGAGCCGAAGCACCCACCCGTTGCGCCCGCGCACCCGCGCGCCGCTCCTCCGAGCACGTCCACGCTGGGCGAGAGGCCTTCCGCCGGCTTTTGACATCACCGCCCGCGCCCACCGCGCGTCACCAGGTCAGCTTCACCGGATAGCCGTTGGCGTCGAGGTAGACGCGGCCGCCGTCGTTTTGCGGCGTGCCCGCGGCCGAGTGGTGGATGATCACCTTGCGATTGCTCTTGCTCGGTTCGCCTCGCTGGAGCGAACCTAGAAGCCCGGCGTCGTCGCAACGGGTCGCGGACGCGCGGCCGGCCTCACCATCGAACTCGCGTTCTGCGTTGGGACTGGCGTCGCGGTCACGGTCGTCGTCGTGGTCGTCGTCGGATCCGGCGTCGGCCAGCCCGCACTGAGTGTCGGTACGGGCACGGCCGCCGCCGCGCTCTCTGCGTGTGTCGACATTCGCGTGCGCGGCCGCGCAGCCACGAACACCGCGACGACCACCCCCACGAGCACGAGCGCCGCAGCCGCGGGCCACATGGCCGACGAGAGCTCTCGCTTCGCGGGAAGCGCGATCGCCTCGTGCTCTTCCGCCACGGCCGGCGCCTGGTTCCAGCTCGGAACCTGTGCCGTTTGGTTCAGCCACTCCTGGAGCGACTCCTGCGTCTCGTCGATGGCCGCCGTCAAGGCCGCCCCCAGCTCGTGCGCCGTGCCGTGCCGCTCGTCGGGACTCTTGGACAAGGCCCGCCGGATCTCGATCCACAGCCTCGGATCGATCCGCTCGTCGGGGTCGACGTGTCGCTCGATCACCGCCGCGAGCTCGGCCGCCGGGTTGTTCCCTGCGAAGGGGGACACCCCCGTCATCATCTCGTAGAGCACCACGGCCGCCGAGAAGAGATCGGCCCGCCCGTCGACCTCGCGCGTGCCGCGGATGCGCTCCGGCGCCAGGAACCGCGGCGTCCCGAGCAGGCGCCCGTCCTCGGTCTCCACCGGCGCCGCGCCCTTCTCGAGCTTGGCGATCCCGAAGTCCAGGAGCTTCGGCGTCACGTGCCCGTCCGGATCCACGGCGAGGAAGATGTTCGACGGGTTCACGTCCCGGTGCACGATGCCGCGCTCGTGCGCATGTCCGAGCGCGCTGAGCACCGGTGAGATGATGGCGACGGCCTCCCTGGCGCCGCGCGGTCCGCGCTTCTTGAGGTAGCGGCGCAGCGAGTCGCCTCGCAGCAGTTCCATGACGAGGAGCAGCGTGCCGTCCGGCTCCTCGATCAGGTCGTAGACCTTCACGATGCTGCGGTGCGAGAGCATCGCCGATAGGCGGGCCTCGTGCCGGAAGCGCTCCTCCATCTGCAGCTCGTCTGCCCGCGTCGCGTCGCCACGACGCAGAGCCTTGAGGGCCACGTCGGCGTGCGTCGCCTCGTTCGTGGCGACCCAGACCTCGCCCATGCCGCCGACCGCGATGCGCCGCCTGAGCAGGTACTTACCGGCAATGCGGGTCCGCAGATCGAAGCGAGGCACCGAGACCGACGGCATCACTCCGGCATTCTACCCTTCGCCGCTGCGCTCCGGTGAGGGGCGCGCTGGCGCCGGACGCCATCGGAGTGGCAGTTCTTTAGGCATGGTGGCAGAAGATCTGCCACCGCGCCGGCCCTAACTCCGCGAATGCACTGGCTCATGCCGTGGCCCGCGCGTTGCTCGGTGCCGGGACGCCATGCGTCTCTGCACCGCCGCGTGTCTCACCGCCGTTGCTCTCGTCATCTCCACGCCGGCGCGTGCGAGCAACGGCCTCGAGCCGACCCACATCAGCCTCCCGAGCGGCCCCGGCTCCATCGACGGTCTCGGCCGCAACTTCGCTCCGTCGCTCGCGTCCGGAACCGCGAGCTACGGCGTGGACATCGCCGTGCCTCCCTCCGCTGGCGGATTCGAGCCGCACCTGTCGCTCGACTACGACTCGAGCGGCGGCGTCACCGAGCTCGGGATGGGCTGGCGCCTCTCGGGCATCCCGACGATTCGCCGCCGCACCGAGGACGGGCTGCCGCGCTTCACGGCGTCGGATCCCATCGAGATCACCGGGATGGGCGTCCCGTGCGACCTCCTCCAGGTGGCGCCCGGCACCTTCCGTCCCGAGTACGAGTCGGGCGCCTTCGTCCGAATCCAGCAGGCGAGCGCCGATAGCTGGCAGGCGCGCGACAAGTCGGGCATCACGTGGACCTTCGGCGGACCCGGCTTCGAGGAAGCCGAAGGCCCGAACGTCGCCGCGTACCTGCCGAGCACCGCGCGCGACCTGCACGGTCACGTGATCGCGTACCAGTGGGACACGTCCACCGGCTACGCGCTGCTCCAGCACGTCACGTGGAACGACTTCGGCGACAGCGCGCGCAACGAGATCCTCTTTTCGTACGAGAACCGGCCCGACCCGCACCTGCTGTTCTCCACCGGCATCAAGC
The DNA here is from genome assembly GCA_036393165.1 of Polyangiaceae bacterium. Taxonomy (GTDB): domain Bacteria; phylum Myxococcota_A; class Polyangia; order Polyangiales; family Polyangiaceae; genus Palsa-1150. Next base: position 33,219 of record DASVWO010000442.1, read on the forward strand.
AGGCTCTGACGAAGCGCATGACGGCGATCGAGGTGCGGCACGGCGGCGCGCTCGTGCGCCGCTACGAGCTCACCTACGGGCAGGACGTTCACTCGCGCCTCGCCTCCGTCACCCTCGTCGGGCGCGACGGCTCGAGCAGGCTGCCGGCGCTGTCGCTCGCGTACACGCCGCAGTCGCTGAAGCCCACGACCGTTGCGATGCAGAACGCGCCTGGCCGCACGCCGGGCGATCCGAACGTCGAGATCAGCGATCTCGATGGCGACGGTCTTCCTGATCTCCTCGTTTCGCTGCCGGGGCAGTACAGCTCCTTCCTCAACCAGGACGGCGTGAGCTGGCAGGGAGAGGTGGACTGGGATCCCTCGGTCAGCCCCTCGATGGCCCTCGGCGAGACGGGCGTGCAGCTCGCCGACCTCGATGGCGACGGAGCCATCGATCTCGTGGCCAAGAGCGGCACCGACGACTTCCGCTACTTCCCTGGCGCCACGGCGACGTCGTTTGGCGCGCCCGTGCAGATCGCGACGGTGCCCGGCTTCACGTTCGAGGACCCCGACGTGAAGCTCACCGACCTGGACGGCGACCGGCGCATCGACGTGATCGACACAACCGCCGACGGCATCGCCATCGGCTACAACCTGAGCGGCGCCGACTGGACCGTGCCGCAGATCGTCGGCCAGGTCGACACACGGCAGGCGCTGCGCTTCTCCGACGGCGGGCACACGCAGCTGTGCGACGTGAACGGCGATCGCGTCGAAGATTTCTGTTACCTCACGCCGGGGAGCCTCGCGTACTGGCTCGGGCGCGGGCGCGGCGTCTTCGAGCCAGCGGCGACGGCGACCGGCGTACCGAGCTTCGACCCCTCGAGCCCGTGGGAGCTGCGCGATCTCAACGGCGACGGATGGGTCGACCTCGTGCACGTCGATCCGGACCAGGTGGAGATCGCGCTCGCGACGGCGGCGGGCAAGTTCGACGCGCCGCAGACCCTCACGAACGTGCCGGCGAAGAACCCGGCGACGACGACGATCCGGTACGCCGACATGAACGGCAACGGGACGATCGACATCGTGTGGATCGACGTCTCCGGATCGCCCGCGACGGCGTGGCAGTACGTCGAACTGTTCCCCGCGGGTCGCGCCGGGCTGCTCGAGCGCGTGGACAACGGGCTCGGCAAGGTGGAGACGATGACCTACGGCCCGGCGTCGCTCGACGCGGCGGCGGCGCGCACGGCGGGGAAGGCGTGGACGACGCGCATGAACGTGCCGATGCAGGTCGTGCGCTCCACGAAGGTCGACGACTCGCTCGGCGATCCGACGATGGAGACGGACTACACGTACGCGAACGCCGCGTTCTCGCCGGTCGAGCGCACCTTCGCGGGCTTCGGCGGAGGCGTCGAGCGCGACATCGGCGACCAGTACACGCCGACCCTCGTGACGACGAGCACGTTCGACGTGGGCCTCGACGATCGCACGCTGCGCGGCGTCGTGCTCACGACGCAGACGGCGGACGAAAGCGGCACCATCTTCTCGTCGACGCAGACGACGTGGACGACGCGGCAGCTCCAGACGGCGATGGACGGCCGCACGGTCGACTACTCGTTCAAGACCAGCGCGCAGACGACCCAGGTGGAGGGCAAGGACCCATCGAAGGGCCGCACCACACTGGTCGAGTGGGACGAGGACGCCTACGGCAACACGATCGCGGAGCACAACTGGGGCGAGGTCGTCGCCGGCAACAAGCTCGCGGGGAACGACGAGGCGATCACGCTGCGCACCTTCTCGAACGACACCGACGACTGGATCCTCGGCCACCTGGCGACCGAGGAGCTGCAGGACGCCGCCGGCCACCGCGTGCGCATGAAGCAGCTCTATTACGACGGCCAGCCGTTCCAGGGCCTCCCGCTCGGCCAGGTCGCTCGCGGCGACGTGACGCGCGAGATGGACTGGGTCGGCCCCGACCCGAGCGCCTTCGAGCTCGCCGCGAGAACGAGCTACGACGGCGATGGCAATCCGACCG